>CAZSMU010000026.1:0-33780 GCA_964607915.1 uncultured Haliscomenobacter sp. | reverse complement strand
AACCCCTCGCAACAAGTCTATTATCTATAAGCGGCCCAAAATAGTGGTCAAGTACTGCCAGAACTTCTGTACGGAGGAGACTTGCACCTTTTCATCCGGAGAATGTGGATGGCGTATAGTCGGGCCGAGCGACACCATATCCAGCCCCGGATAATGATTTCCGATGATACCGCACTCCAGTCCGGCGTGGCAGGCAGCCACTTTAGGAGGCTGGCCGAAGAGTCCTTCATACACCGATACGACCAGTTTCAGCAGCGCGGAGTCTGGATTAGGAGCCCAGCCCGGGTATCCCCCGCTATGCGTGACTTGTGCGCCTGCCAGTTCGAGCGCAGCCTGAACAGCACATGCAATGTCGCGGATACCGGAGGCCACAGAACTCCGTTGCAGGCATTGCGTGGAGAACAAGCCTCCACCGATTTCCACGCGGGCCAGGTTATTCGATGTCTCGACCAGTCCGGGTATGGAGGGGCTCATCCGGTACACCCCATTGGGGACCACGTACAATGCTTTCAGTATTTTCTCCTGCTCCACCGGATCCATCACGGATGCGGGAAGGGCGCAGGGGAGCAATTCGAGCTTCATGTCGGGTTCGATGTGCAAAAATTCCTGTGCTATAGCTGCTGCGCCTTCCGCAAATGCGGTACGGAAATCTGCTTGCGCAGCCAGCGGAACGACGACGACCGCTTCTGCTTCGCGGGGGATGGCATTGCGTAGGTTCCCCCCGTTGAAAGAAGACAGGCGGAGAGTACCCCGTTCCTGGTACAGCAGCCGGATCAGCACCTTGTTGGCATTCGCCCTGCCCAGGTGGATGTCCACCCCCGAATGTCCCCCTTTGAGCGCGCTGACTTTGATTAGGAACGCCCCGGAAGAAGCTGGCGCAGGCACCTCGGTATATGCCATTTCAGAAAACGCATCCAATCCTCCTGCGCAACCTATCGTAAGCTCATCGTCCTCTTCAGAATCGAGGTTGAGCAGGACTTTGCCGTTTAAGATCCCTTCTCCCAGGTTTTGCGCCCCCGACATGCCCGTTTCTTCATCTATGGTGAACAAAGCTTCCAAGGGCGGATGTACGAGGTCTTTTGAGGCCAGAACAGCGAGGATAGAGGCCACGCCTATCCCGTTGTCTGCCCCCAGCGTAGTGCCCTGGGCCTTGACCCAGTCGCCCTCCACATAGCTGCAGATACCTTCCGTATCAAAATCAAATACGGTACCCGCGTTTTTTTGATGTACCATATCCAGGTGTCCCTGAAGGATAACCCCGGGATGCTGCTCCCTGCCCGGCGTTGCAGGCTTCTTCAGGATGACATTGCCCCCCGAATCCACTATCGTTTCCAGGCCGTGACGCTCTCCGAAGGCGCGCACGAATGCCACGGCGAGCGCTTCTTTTTTAGAGGCCCTCGGTATCGCGTTCAAGTCCGCGAAATAATTCCAGACCATTTTGGGTTCCAATTCCCTGATCGCTTCCATAGTATACATTCTTTACTTCCCGCGAGGGCTGAAGTGGGCCTTTTTGAACCCTCGACAATCCCTTCGCAATAAGTCTATTCTAAAAAGCCTATCCTTCACCTTTCGTGAAAAATCCAAGGTACAAAAAGGTGGTGACTTTTCAGATGATAAAGGTCATTAGTTTATCAGAGAGGTTGCGAGTAGCATCATCGCAGCAAGTCTATTCATCACTGGGCTTGTTGCGAGGGGTCAGAGAGGAGGGAAAAAAGAGTCATTTTTGACATGCTGCGAGGAGAATCATCGCGGGGTCAAAAAGATCCTCTTGAACCCTGCGATGATTCCCTCGCAACATACCTGCTAAACCATCTATACTTATGTCCTCCGAGTCGAACAAGAAAAATGATGGAACGCGTGGCGCATTCCTGTACTTTATGTTCTTTGCGGGTCTCTCCGCGCTTCTTCTGGTGTACCTGTTGATCAGAAGTGTCCTGTAGCCATCATCCCCTGTAAAAAACTACTGTTTCCAACAGTTGTGCGGACAATCTTTCGGGCCGGCCATCAAAAATGGCCGGCCTTTTCCAGTTTTAAGGCAACAATTCTTTGACGGGTATTTTCACAAAGTACAGATCCTTGGAACCTTCGTATAGCAAGCCCAGCGTTTCTGGATCTATCCACACCAGGGAGGAGTAGCCATAACAGTTGCGTTCGTCCACCAGGAGGCGATGGGCGGTGGGCCAACTTTCCCCCAGGTCCAGACTGGCTTTTACCGTAATTTTTTCCCGGGGGGCTGCTTCTTTATCCGGGTTTGAGAAGAACAAGACCTGCCGTCTGGTGCCGTTCACCGTCACATCTGCTTTGATCAAGCTCCCCATGCAGACCGGGTCGGGGAGGTCTTTGCGCGAGGTGGGATGCTCTTTCCAGGTAGCGCCCAGGTCTGTGGTCGTTGCCACGCTCCTGAACTGCCCTCGGTTATCGCGCATATTGAGCATGAGCGTACCCGGCACAGTTTCTACGACCTGGCTTTCCGTCGTATTAGATTTAGGGGCAGCCGCGCTGCATTGCCAGCTCAGTCCATGGTCTTTGCTGTATATGATATTTGCATTCGGCACCCCTGAAGCATCCCAAAACTGAGAAGGAAATACCAGTGTACCGTCGGACATAGCCATTCCGGAGCCCGGGCCCTGGAAGAACAGTTTCCAGGCCGGATTTTTCACCTGCGCGGTGATGCTGTACGGTTGCGACCAGGTGAGGCCATCATCGGAACTGCTCACCAGCACATATTGCCCGGTTTCATCCGGGGTAAGCCCGGGGCCTGACCCGGCGATGGAGCGATTTCCTTTGCTCCAGAGGGCCGCCACCCAAATTTTCTTCGTTACCGGATCGAAAAGGATACAAGGATCGCCGATGCCGTTATTTTCATGCGGGGGGCCCATATCCATGATGATCTTCATGGGCGACCAGGTTTTACCTCCATCTGTACTGCGGTTCATTCCCACATCAATGTTGCCCGGCAGATCTCTGCTGTTGTTGTAGCGTATATCGTACACAGCGATTAAAGTACCTTTATCCGTTGCGATAATACCCGGGATTCGGTAGGTATCCACGCCCTCCTGGCCCCCTCTGCGCAGGGCTACCCCTTTTCGCTTGACAAAAGCCGATGCGATTTCTTTGACTAAAAAGCGCGTTCCGATCTCATTGGTCAGGGCGTCTATGTGGAGTTCGATCATTCCGTCCACCCCGGCGTCGTCTTTCAGCACCACGCTTATCCAAAGCGTATGTAAGCCAACGGTATAGGTCAGGTTGACCGGTATTTCAAACGATGCCTTTTCAGGAGAAAAAGAAGCTAACGGAGTGCCCGACGGCATCTGATCAAACGGAGAAGCGTATAAATCCAGGCGTTGGATGTCCCCGAGTGCTTCGCGGTTGAGCCGGCCCGTCAGACGGCGCAGATTGAATGCGGTACCCCCTTCCGGCACCGAGATAGACAGGCGTACAAACGGATTGATATCCAGTCCGCGAAGCACCGGTACAGAAGGTCCGTACGCCTGTATCGTCGGGCTCGTATTTTCGGTGGCTTCGGGCTTGTTTGAACAGGTGAAACTGCTCAAAAAAACAAAGGTCCAAAAGAAGAAGATCCATCTGCTCAATCGAATCATGGTGCTATCGTTTTATAGGTTAAGCCGTCCAGTGCCTTCCTTCCGTTCGGGATGGCCAGGCTGAACAGGTATCCGAAAAGGACACAACTCGCCAGACCGGTGAAAGCGTATAATAAAAGGTTTACCTGGGTATATTCCGACACATAGTATTGAACGACGCCACTCAGCAGTAGCCCTATCAAAGCGCCCGGGGCATTTGCTTTTTGGGTAAAAATACCCAGTACGAACAAGCCGCCCAGGCCGCCTGTAAACAAGCCCAGGATCGTATTGAACTGATCCCAGAGCGAGGAGATACCACTCCTGGACATGATCAGTGCAAAAATAGTCCCGCCGGTGCCTACGATCAGAGTGACGATGCGCGCCAGCCGCAGGTAATCCGATTCCGACTTATCCGTTTTAAAACGCCTGTAAAAATCAATGGTGATGGCCGCCGTGATCGAATTGATACTGCTGCTCAGAGTGGACATAGCGGCCGCAAAAATGGCAGAGATGAGAAACCCGATGAAGCCACCGGGCATTTGGCTCACGATATACCAGGGGAAAATAGCGTCCATGCTCTGCTGTCCGATATCTACCTTTTCCGGGAACTGGCGGTAGAATAGAAACAATAAGGTGCCAATAGAGAAAAAAATCAGGGCGGAAGGCAGAGTCATCCAGGCTCCTAACTGGAGGCTCCTGCGTGCCGAGGCCTCATCTTTCGTCGTCAGATAGCGCTGTACAACCGTTTGGTCTGTTCCATACGAAATGACGTTGATAGCCATTCCTCCAATCAGGACCACCCACAACGTCGGCTCGCTGAAGGTCGGTCGCACATCGAAGATCTTGAGCTTTTGCCCCTCTTCAAGAGCCTGCCAGATCAAGGCGGGCGAATCCTGCAGTTGTGTGGTAATCAATACGATGGCGAGCAGGGCTCCCCCCAACAGGATAAACACCTGCACGACGTCCGTCCAGATGACGGCCTCGATTCCCCCGTGCATCGTATATACGATGGTGATGACTCCCATCATCAGGATACAGAGCACGACGTCAATGCCAGTGACGAGCGTGAGGGCAAGGCTTGGCAACAACAATACGATGGCCAAACGCCCCAACTGCAGGAAGATGAACAACAGGGAGGCTGCCGCCCGCAACGCATAGCTGAAGCGTTTTTCCAGGTATTCGTATGCAGAGGTGATGTTCAGCCGCCTGAAAAAAGGGATGAAGTAGCGGACGATGATGGGCATGACCATGATAATCGTCATCTGCAGGAAAAAGTAGTTCCAGTTCGTCGCGTACGTTTTTGCGGGGATAGACATGAATGTGATCGCGCTCAACTGCGTTCCGTAGATGCTGAGCCCAGCCGCCCAGCCCGGTATCCGCTGCCCCCCTTTGAAGTAGTCGTTCGTACTGCCCTGCTGTGACGAGGACCAGAGTCCGATGAACACCATCAGCAAAAGGTAGGCAATCAACACGATATAGTCTAGTAAAAAGAACGACTTATGGCGGATGATAGACGCGCTCACAATATCCGGGGTACGCACCCCGGCCTTGATTTCCCCGCTGGGGATCAGAATATCGTTGCCCAGGCGGAAGGCATGTGTCGTCACCTGGCCCGGATAGGGAATCGAGTCAATGGTCGCCCAGGTATCGGTGACCGTGTTGTACAGGAGGACCTCTTTCCGGAACCCGGGGTGTGCGCGGAGCAGTTCCGCGCGCTCGGCTTTCAGCGCTTCTTTTTTCAGCGTATCCTGTTCCTGCTGAATGTCTGCCAACAGTTGTTCGGAGCGGGAAAATACCTCCCCGGCATCCCCGCTGAACAAAAGCAGATAGCTGGGCCCGGCAGCCACTCCAGTACCCGCCGACAATGCGCGGGGAAGGGCGTGCATCGGCACCCATATATTTTTTTTGGGGTCATAGCAGAATACCGAGTCATATAAGTCGCTCGTTGAACCAGGATTGGCTTTTCTGCCGCCAATCAAATACAGGCATGGATAGGTGCCGTTGGACTGGGCCAGCAGCACCGCGTGGGAAACCGCGTGGGGCAACTGCGGCAGCTCCTGCCATCCCTTTTTGCTATCCTCCAGGTTGAGGACCAGGAATTGATTGGATACCGCATCTGCCGACTGGCCCCCGGCGAGATAGAGCTTATCTCCCAGATTGGCCATAGCGGCATTGCTGAGGGGAAGAGGAAGTTCGGGCAGCGCTTCCTGCGCTACTTTTTTGGCAGCGGCATCCCATTCCAGGCGCCAGACTGCCCTCAGCGGTCCGGATTCGTCTTCGCCGCCGGCAAACACAACGCCTTTTGGCATAGAGCAAGAAGCGGCATACGCCACGGGATTTTTCAGTGTAAAAGCCCCCCGGGCTTCCCATTTCCCGTCGCGGGTCCGTTCCAGGATATTGCCTTCGCGATAGATGGCCTTTTTACCCCCCTCCCAAGGCAGCGCGTCCGGGAAATTAGCCCCACCTGCCAACAACATGACCTCATTATGGATACCGACGACGGCCCCGGCTACCCCGAGCGGCGGGTTTCCCGATGCATCTGCCGGAAGCCTCCCGGCAATGCCCCACTTCAATTTTTCCGCCATCTGATCGCTTTTGGAAGAACAGGACATGGAAAAAACGGCCATCGAAGATACCGCTACCCAAAGCGCGAGCTTTCGCCCATAGTTATCCCGACACCGGGTAGCCTGCCGGAAGTTTTGCACAAAAATCCCGGAACCCCAACCGCTCCGCATCTTCTTTAAAAAACTGGAATGCTTCATCGCTCATATTTTTTACCGGAAGGCGGAACGCTCCGCAATTCATGCCGATCAGCTTCATAAAAGCCTTTCCTGTCGCTATACCTCCGTACTTGCCCAGCAGGCGGATCATGTCAATAGACAACTGCTGCAAAGACCGCGCTTTTTCCAGGTCCCCTGCCTCGAACGCCCGGGTGATATCTATGTAGAGTGCCGGGGCATAATTGTACGTACTCCCTACGGCGGCCCTGGCGCCGAGGGCCAAGGCGGCCAGCCAGTTTTCATCCCTACCCCACAGCATATCGTATTGGCCGTGGTGAAAGCGCAAGCAAGACAGATAGTCCATAAAATCCTCGTGCGTATATTTCACCCCGGCAAAGTTGGGCATACGCCCGTGCAAGGCTTGCAGCAGGTTGAGCATTGGGAAGCCCACGCCGGTAAGGACGGGGATATGGTAGTAGTAGAAAGGCATATCCGGAACGACGCCCCCCACCTCTGCACATGCGCTGGCGAGGCTTTCCACATCGGGAGGCTTGAAATAAAAGGGCGCGGTAAAAGCCACCGCGTACAGCCCGACGCGCTGTGCATGCTGTGCGAGGTCTTTGCACTCCGCCAGGCTCGTGCCCCCTAACAGGGTAATCACTTTGAACTCCCGCTCGCCTTTTGTACAGGCTGCCCAGGCTTCGGCGACTGATTTTTTCTCCTCTGTCGTCATAGAAACTCCTTCGCCCGTGGAGCCGCAGATAAAGGCCCCCCGCACACCATTGGCTTTCAGCATCTCAAAATAAGATGGGATGAGACCGGTATTCAGGGTTCCATCGTCATTCATAGGCGTGAAAGGCGCTGCGATCAGGCCCTCTAAATGTTCCATGTGCATGATGAATAAGATTTATAGCCCGCTATAGCCTCCAAAGCCACAGACTACTCGCGGGAGGAATTACGGAGGGTTGCCTTCAGATAGACAAAGTACCACTTTTTTCCCTTTTCGCCAACCTCTCGCAATAAGTCTGATAGCAGACTTGTTACGAGGGGAATACACGAGGGGAAAAAGGCTCTTTTTTCCCACCTCGCTGACCCCTCGCAACAAGTCTATTCTTTACATGGGCACTTGGCCTTTAGAAAGCCGGATACCCCGGATTTTGCTTCAGTGCCCTGTTGTTGGTCAGGGAGTTCCGATCGACAGGCCACAGCAGCTTGTAGGATTCCGACGGTTTCACAGCGGTGTATTTATACACATAGGCGTCGCCGAAGCGCCGGAGGTCGTACCAGCGTTTCCCTTCAAAGACGAACTCGTAGAAGCGTTCTGCGAGCAATGCCTCTTTAGGGTCAGCATCTACTGGCTGGTTCGGGAATCCGTGTACGGCTGCATTGTAGGCTGTACCGTATGCCCTTTGGCGCACCAGGTTGATTTCCGTTGCCGGGCTCTGGCCGAGCAGTACCTTGGCCTCTGCCTGCATCAGCAGCAGGTCGGCGAAGCGGTAGATAGGATAGTCGTTTGTAAACCGGCGCGAGCCCTGATCCTGTTCCCCTTCGTATTTTTTCACAAAGCAGCCGGCTATGGTGAATTTCCCTGCTGTAGGGCTGGTGTAGGCGGCCTGAATAGAAGCGCGCTTGCGCGAATCCAGATCATTGAACTGGCGGAAGACAGCGGAGCGCACCGGTGCGCGGAGCAGACCGCCCCAGTTGTCCACGGTTACGCTGAATTTGCGGTTTTCCAACGAATCCCAGTAGTTGGCGATCAGGGAAGTTTGTGGGTAAAACGTACCGGAGAACGGCATAGTGCTCTCGTTGAGCAGGTAGCGGATGGCGAAAATGATTTCGCTGTTGCCCTTATTGGCTGCCCCTGCAGTGAAGACACTGCTGAAGGTAGGCCGCAGCGACAAGCCGCTCACCTTAGTCTGGATCTCGTTTAGTGCGTTCAACGCAGCGGTAGCTTCTGCTGCCCCCCCGCCCCGATGGGCATTCCACAGGGACACTTCGGCGCTGAGCATCAAAGTAGCAGCCTTGGACCAGTAGCCTTTCTGGTTGCGGAACGCATAATTCGTTCCGAAGCTCGTCAGAGACTTCTCGATATCCGACTTTACCAAGTTCATCACTTCCGCGGCGGGGGAAGCTGCTTTTGCGAGGTTAGAGATATCAAAAGACGTCACCGGGTCAGTCTGGATTACGACGTCCCCCCAGGTCCTGAGCAGGTGGAAGTAATAGAACGCCCGCATACCGTGTGCGATGCCGAGGTAGTAGTCCTTATTGGCCGGCGTCACGGCAGAAGTCGTGTTCAACTTGTCGATCAACAGGTTGAGCTGGCCGATATTGCCGTAGAAGCCCCCGAAGTTGCTGACCCCGGCATAGTCCATATCCAGCGTCTGCTGCCACAGACGCTCGACGCCCTGTGTAGCTTCCCCGGTGAAGGTGCCCGCCGATCCCGGTTCGGTACCGAAGATATCGGAGCGCAGTTCGCCCAGGATCTGAAACGCTGAGGTATGGCCTCTGAACTGGCTATGGATACCCGATAGAAAAGCATCGAACTGATCGGGTGTCTGCCAGAAGTTGCTGTCGCTGATGCTGCTGATGGGCTTGAGGTTCAGATCGTCCTGGCAGGCGCTGACACCCATGACCAGGAAACCCAGCAGCAGAATATTTTTCTTAAAGTTTTTCATTCCTTTATGAGTTTACCCGATTAATAAAAGGTGGCCTGGATACCGAACACGAAGGACCTGGGCGTGGGGTAGTTCCCTGCAAAAATCCCGTTGCCCTTTGGTTCCGGCGAGTTGCCCGAGAACTTCGTCACATAGAACAAGTTGTTGGCGTTCACATAAGTAGTCAGTTGGGAGAACACTTTGGACTTGGAGATGAACGCTTTGTTGAAGTCGTAGGTCAGCGTGATTTCCCGGCAAGCCAGGTAGTCGCCCTTCTCGTAGAAGTTCGAGTTGTTGCTTTGAAGCACCTGATTCGCGTTGTTGGCCCGGGTGATATTTTTCTTACCGTTGGGAGCACCTACCTGGTCGGCCCAATACACGGCGGGGATATCTGCCCGCGATTTGTCTCCGGAGAATCCGCGCTTTATCAGGTCCAGGTTGTTGAAGGTGCCCTGGTAGTTGCCCAGGATACGCGCTACGAGGTCGTTGTAAAGGATATGGCCGAGCGCATAGTCGAAGCGGGCAAACAAGCGGAGTCCTTTGTAGGAAATCGTGGAGGAAAAGCCTCCGTAGAATTTCGGGTTGATATTCCCCACATACACCTGGTCGCGGGAATCAATCGTATCGTTTTTATCCACGTCCAGCCAGTTGACATCGCCGGGGGCGATTTTGCCCAGGCCGCCGGTACGCTCCGGACCGGTGATATTCGCTACGGCGTCGTAGCGGCGCCCAGCGATTTTGGATACTTCATCCGCTGACTGGAAGATCGACAGTTGCTTGTAGGCAAAGACTTCGCCCAGCGGTTGCCCTTCCTGGAGGCCGGATACCCAGATTACCTTCCCCTGGGTGGGGTCGTAAATCTGGAAGCCCCCCTGGCGGTTGTTTTCGTTGCCGTTGAAAGGCAGTTCGAGGATTTTGTTTTCGTTGTAGGTCAGGTTGCCGCCCACTGCGATGGAGAGCCCGTTTTGACGCCGGAGCACGTTGGCGTTCGCGCTGAATTCGAGGCCTTTGTTCTGGAAGGTCCCCAGGTTGGTACGGATGGAGCCGAAGCCCGTATAGCTCGGCAGGGCCAGGTTGGTGAGCAGGTCGCTCGTTTTGCGGTCGAAGTAGTCGAACAACAACGTGATGCGATCGGCGAACAAGCCCACGTCCATACCGATATCCAGCGTTTTGCTCTTCTCCCAACGCAGGCCTCCGTTGATGACGCCAGTGTTTAGGAATCCAAGGCTGCCGTTGTAGTTGCCCTGGGAGCCGTAGGAGCCCTGTACCTCGTAGAGGCCTATACCGGCTACGTTACCGTTCACCCCATAGCTGACGCGCGGTTTCAATGTGGAGATCACGCCAGAGATACCGCTCGATGCAAAGAAGGGCTCGTTGTGAACATTCCAGCCTGCGGACATACCCGGGAAGAAGCCCCAGCGGTTTTCTTCTGCCAGGCTGGATACCCCGTCAAAGCGGTGTACCAGGGAGATGAGGTAGCGGCGGTCGAAGTTGTAGGTGACCCGGCTGAAGTTAGAGATGATCCGATACTCGGATTTGCTGCTGAAGTTGCTGCCGGGTGCAAAGATAGTAGATGCGTTCACGGTCGGGATATCATCGGTAGGCGCACCGGTACCCGATACCTGCGAACTCAGGAACTTTTGGTCAAAAGATTCCGCACCGAGCATCATGTCGAGGTTGTGCTTCGTACCAAAGGTCTTGCTGTAGTTCAGGAAGGCGTTCAACTGTTGCTGGACGGTGCGGTCGAAAGACCAGGTCGCCGGGCGGCTGGTATTGAACACTGCCGGCGACGCAAAGATCTGCGTATAGGTCTGCGTGGCTTTCGTGAAGGATTCGTTGGTGTTTTCAAACAGGTACACGTTACCGGAGGCTTTGAAATATAATCCTTTGGCGATATCATATTTCACGGCGGCCTGCGCGGTAATGCGGTTCACTTCGTTGTTACGGCTCGTCTTAGCAAGCCAGTAGAGCGGGTTACCGTCCGCGTTCCCGTTGCCCGGGTTGGGCTGCGTCTTCAGCGAGTCCAGCCAGGGGTTGAAGGTTGGCCATATAGACAGGTTCCGGTACAGGGTATTCACCTCCCCGGCGATGACACCATATTGGGACGAGGTGGAGAACGTAGCCCCCGTACTCACTTCCAGGTTGGGTCTTACCTTGTACGATCCGTTGATATTACCCGTGTAGCGCTTGTAGTTGGACCCTACGATGATGCCATCCTCGTCGTAGTAGTTGAAGCTCGCGTAGTACTTACCCCGGTCATTGCCCCCTGTGATGTTCAGGAAGTGGTCGTTGGTATTGGTGTTGCGGAAGACCAGGTCTGCCACTTCTCCGCTGTGGTCTTTAAAAATAATCGTGCCGCCGTACGGGTCGGGCACCGTATCCCAACCCTGCTGAAGCAGCGGGGCAGTGGTCGCATTGAACACCCGCAAGTCGAAGGACGCCAGGTCAGCGGCGTTGGAGGGAATACCAAAGCCCCTATTGCCGTTCGTTTGGGCCAGGGTGCGCTGCGAGTTCAGATGCCCCAGGCGAGAGAAGTAGATGAAGTCTTTGGCGTTGAGGTATTCGTAATCTTCGCGGTTGGTGTTGTAGCCCCGCACGAACTTGTACGATACCGACGCCTGCCCGGCCTTGGCCTGCTTTGTGGTAATCAGGATGACGCCGTTGTTGGCACGGGCGCCATAGATGGCCGTAGCCGCAGCATCTTTGAGCACTTCTATGGACTCGATGTCGTCCGGTGAGATATCGCTCAAGGCCCGAATAATCCCATCCACTACTACCAGCGGAGAGCCCGGGTTGTTGATGGAGGCCCCGCCGCGCAGCAGGATGGAGGGTCCTGCCCCCGGCGTCCCCGAGTTGTTGATGACGCGAAGACCGGCAATAGAGCCCTGTAGCGCAGTCCCTACGTTGGAACGAGGTGCGCTCTGCAGGATTTCCCGATCCAGTTTGCTGATGGAGCTCGTCACGTTCGCCCGCGACTGGGTGCCGTACCCTACTACCACCACTTCTGCCAGTTTGGTAGCTTCGACGTTCAGCACCACGTCAATGACCGACTTATCGCCCACCGTGATTTCCTGCGTGGCGTACCCGATGAAGCTGAAGACCAGCACATCCCCTTTGGCGGCGCTCAGCGAATACTTGCCTTCGCCATCCGTCAATGTACCTGTGCTTTTTCCTTTAACCTCGATGTTCACGCCCGGTAGGGAAGTCCCGAACTCGCCGTCCAGGACGGTGCCTGTGACGACCATGTCCTGAGCATGCACCGTCACCGTCCACGACAGGGCGATCACAAGAGCACTCAGGAACTTGAATAAGTATTTGTTTCCCATCTGTTTCTTTTTATGTGTGACATAATGGATATCGGGCCGAAGATAATTATGTATTACAAAACACAAAAACTTTAGGTAATTTTTTTTGTATGACATATATCACCCCGGTGATAATTCGCTAAATGCCCCTGATAGTCTATGAAATTCCTTATATTGCACAACTATCGGAGAATCCTCTAAAATGCGTCCTGCAACCAGCCGCCGACGCATTGGACAGATATCCCGTAGCTATCGGACAAAATGCACTTATTTTAAAATAATACATTATTACATGAATTTGCCTGACGTAAAAGCCGCTTTGCACGCTATAGACAATAGTTCGCTGGTCGAAAAGGTAGAAGAACAGCTCGTGGACTACCTCGTCAAAAACAACCTCAAGGCAGGAGATCCCATCCCCAAAGAATTAGAGCTCGCCTCTTCTCTGGGAGTAAGCCGAACGGTCGTGCGAGAGGCCATGTCGCGCCTGCGCATGCTCGGGCTCATCGAAACAAAAAAGAAAAAGGGGGGAGTACTGGCCACGCCGGACCTGATCGGCACCCTCGAAAAGTCCCTCATTCCCCGCATCATGGATGAAGCGACCCTGCGCGACCTGTTCGAGTTCCGCCTCGTCCTGGAAATCGGAATGGCCGACCTCATCATGGCGCGCGTCACCGAAGACGATATCCAGGAGTTGAAAAAAATCGTGGAGATAGAACCCGATCTTTCGGAGGACCTGCATTTCAATATCGAACACGAAACGCGATTCCACGGGAAACTCTACGAAATCACCGGCAACTCGACGTTGAAAAAGTTTCAGAAACTACTGCTGCCCCTCTTCGACTACGTACACCGTAGTGGCTTGCTCGGCAAGCAGGTGCCAAAGACCAAATACGTTTCCCACAAAGGCATCGTCCAGACAATAGAGCACGGCTCGCCGGAAATGCTCCGGAACGCCATGCGCAACCACCTGGAAAACCATTTTATCCGGCTTTTTTCTTAATCCTTCAACCCGGTGTATATGCTGTCTTCCCGCGGTATGTTACTAAAGGTACTCTTCTTATTGTCCGGAATGGCATCCGCTGCCGTGCTGGGCGCGCAACTCCGCCTGGCGCCCGTTTTTACCGACCACATGGTGCTCCAGCGGGATCAGCCCATCCGGGTGTGGGGCAGTACAGCTCCCGGAAGCCCCGTGCAGGTCAGCCTGGGGAAGGCCACGGAAGCTACGAGGGCCGATGCCCAAGGGCAGTGGATGGTCCAACTCCCCGCCATGCCCGCAGGTGGCCCCTACCGCATCCGGATCAAAAGCCGGGGTATCCAACAGACCCTGCAAAACGTACTGCTGGGGGATGTGTGGATCTGCGCCGGGCAATCCAATATGCGCTGGCGGGTGCGCGACAGCTATGGGGCCGATATGGAAAAAAGTCAGGGGATGAACCCCTCTCTGCGCCTCCTGGATATGGAAGGCACGCTGGAGCCCGTGAACAAACGCTATCCACTCGACTTCCTGACCCAGCTATCCCCCGCAAACTACTATAAGCCAGGCGGCTGGAACCCGGCCGATTCCAGTGCCGTAGCCCTGTTCTCTGCCGTGGGCTATTATTTTGGGAAAGAACTCCAACAGAAGACCTCTGTCCCCATCGGGCTGATTCAAACGGCTGTGGGCGGCGTACCGCTTGAGACCTACCTCCCCCGGGAAGGGCTCCTAGGCGACTCACTGCTCTCCCCACTAAGCCAACCCGGCTGGCTGGACCACCCGCTCTACCCGAGATGGACCGCCGAAAGGGTGCGCCAAAACCTCGCTGCCTGGTCTGAAGAAGCCCCCGACAACCCTATGCCCAATCATCCTTTCGCACCGGGCTTTCTCTACGATGCCGCCATACGCCCCCTGCTAAACATGCCGGTGAAAGGGGTAATCTGGTATCAAGGAGAATCCAACGCAACCTTCAGCGCCGAGAGCGAAACCATGGATCCATCCCTCAACGCCCATAAACTCCAGCTCCTGGTACACAGCTGGCGCAAAGGCTGGCACAACGACAGCCTCTTTTTTTTCATGGTGCAACTCCCCGCCATCCGGCGCGACTGGGAAGCCTTCCGGGAAGTCCAGTTGCATATCGCCCAACAGTTGCCGCATACTGGTATCGCTGTCACGCTCGATCTCGGCCATGCCAGCGACGTACACCCCCGCGAAAAGCAAATTGTCGGCCAGCGGCTCGCACGGCTTGCCCTGGCCAGCACCTATCGCCTTCCCATCGTAGCCGGCGGGCCCCAGTTCACGGAAGCGCTGCAAAGGGAAGGCAAACTGGTACTGCGCTTTGAACAATCAGGACAAGGGCTCGCTTCACGCGATGGCCTCCCGCTCAACAGCTTTCTCATCGCCGGCCCCGACCGCGTCTTCCTCCCCGCCGTCGTGACCATCCGGGGCCACGAACTGGAATGCTCCCATCCCGATATCCCCAACCCCGTCGCCGTGCGCTATGCATGGGATGACTTCCCCGACCGGGCCAATCTCATCAACCGGGAAGGCCTGCCCGCATCCCCTTTCCGAACCGACAACTGGTAACTACAAAAATACACGCCATGTCCTCCAGATTGCTTTTGCTTGCATCGCTTTGCCTCTTCGCCGGCGAACTCTGCGCACAAACCACCTATTACCTGCAGAGGGAATCGCACTTCCAACAATTGCCCTCCCCGCCCCAATCCGTTGTCTTCCTGGGAAACAGCATCAGCGACGGCGCCGAATGGCGGGAACTATTCCCGACCGTAGCTGCCCTGAACCGGGGCATCAGTGGCGATATAGCACAAGGTGTCCTCGACCGGCTTCCGACTGTACTGGCTGGCAAGCCCGCTAAAATCTTTCTGCTCATAGGCGTCAACGACCTAGCCAGAGGAAGTCGGGCAGAAGATGTAGCCGCCGTATATCGCCGCATCCTGGAAACCATCCGCGACAGGAGCCCGGAGACGCAAGTGTTTGTGCAAAGCGTCTTGCCCGTAAATGCCTCCTTTGGCAAATTTTCCACCCACGTGGATAAAGGCCCCGCTATTCTCGCCCTGAACCGCGAACTGCAGTCCCTGGCCGCCTCGTTGGAGTATGCCTACCTGGACCTGCATACGGCTTTTACCAATGCGGAGGGCAGGCTCGACGCCCGCTACACCAACGACGGCCTACACCTCACCGGCAACGGATACCTGCACTGGAAATCGCTCATTTTTCACCACGTCCACGGGTTTTCCAGTGCCAAACCGGCACTGCTGCCCCTGCCCCGGGAAATTTCCTGGAAAGAGACTTCCTTTTCCCTCCTGCCGCGTATCTCTATACTTGTAGATACGCCCTTGCTCATGGAAGAGGCCATGCAAGTCACGGAATGGTGGCCCTCGGAAATCTCCGTCCGGCTCAAAACCCCTGAGTCACAGGAGGCGGTACAAACGCCCTTCGTGCAACTCCGTATAGACCCTGCCCGGTCCGGCCATCCCAATCCGGAGGCTTATACCTTAGAGGTGGACAGCAACGCCATCTTTCTATGGGCCAATACCGCACACGGTATCTTCAACGGGCTGCAGACCCTGCGGCAGCTCACCCGTGATGGGGTCACCATCCCCGCCTGCCTCATCCGCGACTGGCCCGCGTTTTCCTGGCGGGGTTTTATGCAGGATGTCGGTAGGAACTTTCAGGATATGGACGCGCTCATCGAGCAGGTAGACCAGCTTTCCCGTTACAAAATCAATGTTTTTCACCTACACCTGACCGAGGATATCGCCTGGCGCATCGCCTCCCTCAAATACCCTCAACTCACCCGGCCAGAATATATGCAGCGCAATCCCGGCGAGTATTACACGTATGCAGAATTGAACCGCCTCCTTGCCTTTTGCCGCTCGCGGCACGTCCTGCTCATCCCCGAAATAGATATGCCCGGCCACAGTGCCGCTTTCAGCAGGGCGATGGGCTTCGACATGCAGAGCCCCGAAGGTAAAAAAGTTGTAGCCGAACTGCTACACGAACTATGCGACAAACTCGACGTTCCCATCGTACACATAGGGAGCGATGAAGTAGCTATAAAAGATACTGCCTTTATCCCCGCTATGAGCCGGTTACTGCGCGACCGCGGCAAACAGGTCATGGGCTGGAAACCGGGGGGCAACCTGAGCCCGGATGTGATCCGGCAGCTTTGGATTGGAAAGGAACAGCCCGACAAGAAAGCCCGCTATGTGGACTCAAGACATCTGTACCTCAACCATTTAGACCCCCTTGAAAGCGTCGCTACGATCTATCATCGCCGCATTGGTGGACAAGCAGAAGGCGACGCACATGTACTCGGCGCCATCGCATGTGTCTGGCCGGACCGGCGCGTCGCCCGGCAATCCGATATACTACAGATGAACGCGTTCTACCCTGCCCTACTGGCCCTCGCTGAACGCAGTTGGCAGGGGGGTGGCCTGCAGGGCTTCCGATCCGATATAGGAATGCCCAACACCCCGGAATGGCGGGACTTCAAATCCTTTGAAGCGCGGCTAATAGAGCATAAGACCTTGTATTTCAAAGAAAAATCATTTCCGTATTTACCACAAGCCGATTTGCACTGGCAACTCTTCGGGCCTTTTGACAACCAGGGGAATTTGACGCGCGCCTTCTGGCCGGAAATGACCCCCGCCCGACTCGACACTGCACGGGCGTTTATGGAAGCCAATGGGGCTACCCTCACCCTGCGTCACTTCTGGGCCCCCTTGATTCAAGGCTTGCTCCCGGATCCCAAGCCTAACAGCACAGTCTATGCGCTGACCCGGATCTACTCCCGTACGCAGCGAACGGCCAATCTATGGGCCGGCTTCAACAACCCTTCGCGCTCTACCGCTGCTGACAGCCCTCCCGCCGGGAGCTGGGACCAATCGGGAAGCGCGATATGGCTGAACGGAAAGCCCATCCCTCCGCCTGCCTGGGCCCGCGCCGGACAAAAAGGCCACCTCGAAATACCCCTGCGCGATGAAAGCTATGCGTACCGGCCACCCATTCCCGTAACGCTCAGCCCCGGTGTCAATTACCTGCTCGTAAAAGTACCCGTGGGTGCATTGACCTCCTCCAACTCCCAAAACCCGGTAAAATGGATGTTTACGGCGTTGGTATTTTAAGGCAGCCTCGTGGCGAGGGGAATCTAAAGGAGCAAAATAAGGACTCTTTTTTTCCTCCGCGATGACCCCGCGCAACAAGTCTGTTTTTTTAAAAAAACTCTTATCTTGGGTTGTCTAGAAGATTTCCTTGAAGCGGAAACCTGGACTTGGCGCTTGATTTATATATCTAAAATACTTTCTCTCATGGACCTTGGCCATTATGCGACCTTATACCGCGATGAGCTGCTTCAAAACGTATTGCCTTTCTGGCTCAAGCATTCGATAGACCGCGAAAAAGGGGGTTATTTTACCTGTTTGGCGCGCGACGGGAGCGTTTTTGACACGGATAAATTCATCTGGCTGCAAGGCAGGCAGGTTTGGACGTTTTCCATGCTCTACAACAAGTTGGAAAAACGGCAAGAATGGTTGGACATAGCCCTCCACGGGGCTGATTTCCTGCAAAAATACGGCAGGGCAAGCAATGGGGCCTGGTACTTTTCGCTTCAACGCGACGGAAAACCACTGGTACAGCCGTATAATATCTTCTCCGACTGTTTCGCTACGATGGCTTTTGGCCAGCTCTTCGCAGCGACAGGAAAAGAGGAATATGGAAAAATAGCCAAAGATACGTTCCTGCAAATCCTGAAGCGCAGCGATAACCCCAAAGGGATATACAACAAGCAGGCTCCAGATACCCGCCCCTTGAAGAACTTTGCCTTGCCAATGATTTTGTGCAACCTTGCCCTCGAAATCGAGCACTTGCTCGACCCCGGAATGGTACAAGACACCATACAGCGCTGCGTCCATGAGGTGATGGAGGTGTTTTACCACCCGGAATTAGGGGTGGTATTGGAGAACGTCAGCCCAGACGGCCACTTCTCCGATTCGTTTGAAGGCCGCCTCCTCAATCCGGGCCACGCTATTGAGGCCATGTGGTTCCTGATGGATATCGGTGCGCGGCAGGGCAATCCAGAACTCATCCAGCGGGCCAACGACATTGCGCTCTCCACCGTGCAGTACGGCTGGGACCCCGGGTATGGCGGTATCCTGTATTTTATGGATGTAAAAGGGCATCCCACCCAGCAACTTGAGTGGGATCAAAAGCTTTGGTGGGTCCACCTCGAAACGCTGGTCGCTTTGCTCAAGGGCTACGCCCATACCCGCAACCCCCAGAACCTGGAGTGGTTTGAGCGCGTACACGAATACGCCTGGTCTAAGTTCCGGGATCCCGAGTACGGGGAGTGGTACGGCTATCTCAACCGGCGAGGGGAGGTACTGCTGCCCCTCAAAGGTGGTAAATGGAAGGGCTGTTTCCATGTGCCCAGAGCTCTTTTTCAATGTTGGAAAACCCTGGAAGACGGTGCCTGAGCGATTGCCTTACGAATAAAACAGCCTCTTTTCCGCACACGACGAGCCAAATACATACTAATATGAACTACAAAACTTTATCATGCCTCCTGCTCGCAGCAGCCCTTGGTGTCCTTTCTTGCAACCCGACCAAATCTGCACAAGGGGGAGCCACTCCGGTACCTGCTGCCACCGATCCACAGATGAGTGCCTGGAACAAGAACGTGGATGCTTACCACGAGGTTATGTCCTCGACGTTCCATCCTGCCGAAAACGGAGATCTCAAGCCCTTAAAGACCCGTGCCGCTACGCTTGCGGAGCGCGCGGAAACCTGGGCCGCCACAGCCCTACCCACATCCTTGAAAGGCAAAGGCCTGGAAGAAAAATTGGCACTGCTCGCAAAAGGCTCCCGGGATATCGCCAATCAGGTGGCCAAACAAGAGAGCGATGAAGCGCTGACCAAAGCCATCACTGCCCTACACGACGTTTTTCACGAAGTAGTGGAAATGGGGGGCGGGCATTAGCGCCGAAGCAGAGCAAGGCTGTCCCAAAAAGAATTTGCCGTATTTTGGGACAGCCTCTATTAGACTTGTGGCGAGGGGGTCCGTTCGAAGGAAAAATGAGTCATTTTTATCCACACGAAGGCTTTTTGAGAGGGCATAGTAACGCTTTACGACCGAAAAAGATACAGTGTGGGCGAAAAAGCGCCTATTTGACCTCTCGATGATTCCCCTTGCAACAAATGTTTTCTACATCCCCCACCAGTTGCGGATTCCTTTGGCGGGGGGAGTTTCCGTCAAGGACTTAGGCTGCGGGATATCCATCAGCCCCCCGCGAGCAGCAGCGCCACCGTCGGCTGCCTCCGGCAGATGTGGTGCGCCAGGCTGTGCCGAAACCAACACATTTGCCTTCTGCTGCAATAGGGAGGAGATGATTTGAGGAGCTGAGTACCCCATCGCAAGGGCGTCTGTAATGCTATCTGCCTTCAACAGCCAGGCAGCCGCTCCCCCCATGCCTACCAGCAAAAGGGTGCCCACATAAAAATTCACCGACTTGAGATAGTCGGGCAACTGCGGATTATAGCGGTTGTTGACAATCCGAATAGCATCGGGGATAAGCCCACCGACGAGGCCGTACAAAAAAATCATGTCGCTCATAGCAAATCAGTATTTTACGCGAGAAATATATCCGGGTTAAGGTATTACCATTCTTATAAATTTCGTTCTTTACAAATATATTGTTTTTCTGCGAATTTATCTACTACGCCAAAACCTGCCCGATTTCTACATGCCCGATTTGACCTGTTATCCCCATATCCAAACTCTCCTACTCCGGAGCGACCTGTCCGAGGCCTTGGAAGTCTTCGGACAAATCGTTCGCCAGTCAGGTGCTACCGAGCAGGAACGCCGAGCGGCCTTGCTGCAGGCATTCACCTCCTACCAACGCTTCGAAGACCAAAAAAGGCAAGATATGGGCTATTCTTGTCTCTTACAGGAGGAAGAACAGCTCCGACGCAGCCTACTGCATGGACTGGCCCGCTTTTTACCGAAAGCGGAAGGACGGGATGTCGAGCGTGGCATACAGATTCCACCAAAAGCCACTGCGCCTGAGGAACCTATACCTCCTGATACTTCCAGAAATCGCCCTGTTCCTGTACCCTCAAAGATTCTCTTCCTGGCGTCCAACCCCATTGAAGCCACTCATCTGCACATTGACCGCGAGGTGCGCCAAATCGAAGAGGGCTTGCGCCTCTCTTCCACTTCGGGGCCAGGAATACAGTTGCGGACCCGATGGGCCGTCAGGGCCCGCGACTTGCGCCGCGCCCTCATGGAAGAAGAGCCCGATATCGTACACTTTTCAGGACATGGCTCTCCGAGCGGGATTCTCCTGGAAACAGATGACGGTACTCCCAAAACAGTTGGCACCAAAGCCCTGGGCAATTTATTCTCCCTGTTCTGCGGCCAAGTCCAATGCGTTGTACTAAACGCCTGCTACACGGAAGCACAGGCACAAGTCCTGCTAAAAGCCGGCATCCCTTATGTGACGGGCATGCGCGGTTCCATCCCTGACCGCGCCGCCCTTGCGTTTTCTGTGGCGTTTTACGATGCCCTTGCCGCCGGTAGGGACTATACCTTTGCCCATCAGTATGCACGAACCGCCATCGAACTGGACGGGTTCCCCTGTTCCGACGTGCCCTTCCTGAAAAAATGAAACTTGTCAAGATTACTTTTTTGCAACATCTTCTTAATTTCACGGATTATTTAAAAAAATTACTCCCATGAAACCGATTTTAATCTCCTCGCTGATTGCTTTTTGCAGTCTTTTCTCCTCTGTTTCCGCACAGGTACAGCAGCTCACCTTGGCTGAAGTCCCCGGGGAATTTGGCTTCTCCCCTACCCGTCTGGGCTACCTCGACGAATGGCTGAAATCCTGGGTAAACGAAAAGAAAATACCCCATGCCGTGACCCTCGTCGCCAAGCGCGGCCGAATCGTACATTTCAAAGCGTACGGGTCTCAGAACATCCAACAAGGGATTGATCTGAAGCGAGACGACATCTTCCGCATCGCCAGCCAGACGAAGGCCATTACTACGGTTGCCATCCTCATGCTGCACGAAGAGGGCAAGCTCCTTTTTGACGATCCCCTCTCGAAGTACATGCCGTATTTTGCCAACCCCAAGGTGCTGGTCAGCTATGATACCACTACAGGGGCTATCGAAACCCGGCCGGCAAAGCGCGAAATCACCATCCGGGATTTGCTCACCCATACGTCTGGTATCCCCTACAACCATCCCCTTGAGAACCTGCCCGAATACAAAGTTCCCTATCTCAACTCCCTGGAGCCAGACAAGCTGACTACGGTCGTTCCCAAGATCGCGGCGAGGCCGCTGCTGCACGACCCCGGCGAAAAGTTCACCTACGGCCTCAATACGGATGTGTTGGGCTATATCGTAGAGCTCATCTCCGGAAAGTCGCTGGATTCGTTTTTTACCGAGCGCATCTTCAGCCCCCTGGGCATGAAGGATACCCATTTCTACCTCCCCCTGGAAAAAGCACCCCGTCTGGTAGAGTTATACGCGAAGCCGCACCCCGATTCTGCGCTGGTCTTGTCCGCGGATTTTGCGAATCGCTACTTCCCCTTACAGGGTGCGCGCACCTATTTCTCCGGCGGTGCCGGCCTGGTGGGCCCTATTGAGGACTACGCCAAATTTTGTCAGTTCCTGCTGAACCGGGGGGAGTTCAACGGCAAGCGCCTGCTCAGCACCCGCTCAGTGGATATGATGTTCCGCGACCAGATCGGCCGCGGCATCACAATGGACGGAACGAGCGACCAGTTCAGCTTCGGCCTGGGCATCTTCTCCGGGCATAGCGACTACGGAGACCTCGCCGCCCCGGGAACGGCCTGGTGGGGCGGGGCCTACGGCACGGAATACACGATTGACCCTAAGGAAAATATCATTATGCTGGTCTATACAAACATGATGCCTTTCACCAATAAATCCGAGTTCCTGCGAAAGTTCCGCACTATGGTCTATCAAGCCATGGTCGAATAAATCCGGATTGATTTATGCTGAGCGCACACGGCCCCTGTTTTCGATTTACGAAAACAGGGGCCGTGTGCGCTCAGAGTAAATACCCTGTCGGAGGGTGAGGATAAGACTTTTTATACAGGCCCGCTCGGCAGATCAGCCCTGCACTGTCTTTTTCGGTTCAAGCCCCATATCTCGGGCGGTCTGCAGCATATGCTGGAATGCGGCGTCGTATTCATTGGGGATGACACCATCCAGGATGGCTTCCCGGACAGCCGTCTTTATAGTGCCCACTTCTATGGAAGGCTTGATACCAAAAACGTCCATGATGATTTCCCCGGTGATGGGCGGCTGCCAGTTGCGAAGGTTGTCTTTTGCCTCTACTACTTCTATGCGCTCCTGTACGAGCTCGTAATTTTCCAGGTAGCGCTTGACCTTTGCCGGATTTTTTGAAGTGATATCCGCTTGGCACAGCAGCATCAGGTCGTCGAGGTCTTCGCCGGCATCTACAATCAGGCGGCGGATAGCGGAATCGGTGATATTTTCCTTGGTAAGGCTGATGGGACGCAGGTGCAGGGCGACCAGTTTCTGCACATACCTCATTTGGTGGTCCATGGGAAGCCGGAGGCGGCGAAAAATGCCGGGCACCATCGTCGCCCCCAGGGCGTCGTGGCCGTGGAACGTCCATCCCTGTTCGGGATGGAAGCGTTTAGTGGGCGGCTTGGCTATATCGTGCAACAGGGCGGCCCATCGCAGCCACAGATTGCCGGATTTTTTGCCCAAGTTCTCCAGGACTTCGAGGGTATGGTAAAAATTGTCTTTATGGCCTTTGCCATTTCGGATTTCCACTCCTTTCAGCGCGGTCAGTTCCGGGAGGACCAGGTCGAGCAGCCCTGTGTCCATGAGCAGTTTGAAGCCAACGGAAGGGCTCGGTGCCAGGATAATTTTGTTCAGCTCTGCGGAGATGCGCTCGTAGGAAATAATGGAAAGCCTGCTGGCGTACTCGCTTAGTGCCCGCCGGGTATCGTCGGCGATGTGGAAGCCCAGCTGGGTCGCGAATCGAACGGCCCGCAGCATGCGTAGGGGGTCGTCTGAAAACGTTTTGCCCGGTTCCAGCGGGGTGCGGATTATCCTTGCTTCCAGGTCGCCCAACCCGTTGAAGGGGTCTATCAAAGTGCCGTAATCCGGTTCATTCAGGCTGACGGCCAGAGCATTGATGGTAAAGTCCCGGCGGTTCTGGTCGTCTTCCAGTGTGCCCTCTTCCACGGCTGGCTTTCGGGAGTCGTGGCGGTATGATTCCCGGCGTGCGCCTACAAACTCGATTTCGAGGTCGCCATGGCGGATCATAGCCGTGCCAAAACGGTGGAATACCGCGATACGGGGTATGGGGCGCAACGCACCTGCCACCTCTTCGGCCAGAGCAATACCGCTCCCGACACAGACGATATCAATATCCTTGCACTCCCGGCTCAACAATCGGTCGCGCACATATCCACCTACGAGATAGGCAGGCATTCCAAGCCTTTGCGCCTTGGCGCCTATGAGTTGGAGTATCTGCCGCTCTTGCTCCTGTATTTTGAAAACCATGTTATAGTGTGCGTTAATCGGGCTATAAGGCCAGTTCCCAGGCATAGCCGCTGTAAGCTGCCTCTATCTGGTCGAGTGTTTCGAAGAGCACTTCAGGCTCTTCCAGGGTGACGAGGTCTTTTCTAAATTCTTTAACCCCGGGCAGACCCCGGAAGTAGTTGGCATAGTGCCTACGGGTCTCCAACACGCCAAGTTTGGCTCCTTTCCACTGTATCGCCCTGGCCAGATGCTGGCGGACGACCGCGACACGCTCGTGGATATCGGGAGGGGGCAGCGTTTCCCCCGTTGCCATAAAATGTTTGATTTCCCTAAAAATCCAGGGATAGCCGATGCTCGCCCTGCCGATCATGATTCCGTCCACCCCATAGCGGTTGCGGTATTCCAGCGCTTTTTGCGGGGAGTCGATATCTCCGTTCCCAAAGATGGGAATCCGCATACGGGGGTTGTTTTTGACTTTGGCTATCCAGCTCCAGTCGGCCTCTCCTTTGTACATCTGGGAACGGGTGCGGGCATGGATGCTGAGGGCCTGTATGCCCACATCCTGAAGCCGCTCTGCAACCTCCTCGATAAAAATACTGTCGTGGTCCCAGCCCAGGCGGGTCTTTACGGTGACCGGTAGCTTCGTAGAACGGACCACCGCTTCGGTCAGGGCCACCATTTTGGGGATGTCCCGCAGAATACCAGCACCTGCGAGCTTGCACACTACTTTCTGCACCGGGCAGCCGTAATTGATATCCAGTATCTCAGGCCCCGCTTCTTCGACGATTTCCGCTGCACGCATCATAGAGTCCAGCTCAGCACCGAAGATTTGAACGCCAATAGGACGCTCATCATCGTATATATCCAGCTTTTGTAAGCTCTTTTCCGCATCGCGGATCAGCCCTTCGACCGATATAAACTCTGTGTACATCAAGTCTGCCCCTTGCTGCTTGCACAGAGCACGGAACGGGGGGTCGCTCACATCTTCCATCGGTGCCAGCAACAAGGGGAACTCCCCCAATGCAATTCCTGCAATATTGACCATACGCTTTATTTTGCCTCCAGCGAAAACAAAAAGCCAAAAATAGCGGGAAAAGTTCATTTTTACCCCTACCGGGGTGGAAGCAGGCAAAAAAAATCAGTTCAAAAATTATTCTGTTTCTACGTAAATTTTCAGAATATTTTATTTTTACGGTGGACAGAAATCAACCTTTTGTCCATATACCGAAATAAACAAAAAACACACGTCTTTTTTCCGCACAACTAATTACATGACTCATGATTGCAGCAATCGTGCTTTGCTTTGTCATCGGCTACCTGATGATAGCCTTTGAACACCCTCTGAAGCTAGATAAATCCGTACCCGCACTCCTCATCGGCGTACTGACCTGGTCTCTGATCTCTTTAGGGCAACTCGACATACTCGACCACCATCACGAGGTCGGGGACATTGAAAATGTACTGTTGCACCATCTCGGTAAAACGGCGGAGATCCTGGTTTTCCTCCTTGGGGCCATGACGATAGTCGAATTGGTGGATCTGCACCGTGGGTTTTCCATCATCACCGACCGCATCCGCACCAAAGACAAGCGCAAGCTACTGTGGCTCATCAGTATCCTGGCCTTCTTCCTGTCGGCTGTGTTGGATAATTTGACCACCACCATCGTCATGATTTCCCTGGTGCGCAAGCTGATCAAGGATCCCAACGATCGGCTGTGGTACGCCTCCATGATCGTAATCGCTGCCAATGCCGGAGGGGCGTGGTCGCCTATTGGCGATGTCACGACGACCATGCTCTGGATCGGCGATAAAATCACAACGGTGGGGCTACTTGAACATCTCATCATCCCCTCCCTGATCAACCTCATCATCCCCTTACTAGTCGTCAGTTTCATGCCCAATTTCCGGGGCAGCATAGCCACCCCGGAATCGGATAGCGCCGAAGACGAGCGGGAGAAGAGCCTGCTCAGCAGTAAAACCATGCTGATGGCCGGTATTGGCGGTTTGATTTTTGTGCCCATCTTCAAATCGGTCACCCATCTTCCACCCTACATGGGGATTATGCTTTCGCTGGGTGTCATTTGGGCTATTTCGGAATACATCCACCCCGGGGAGGAGTTTGGCGACGACAGCAAGCACCTCTTCTCCGTGCGCAAGGCCATGTCGCGCATCGAGATGTCGAGCATCATCTTTTTCTTAGGCATCCTCATGGCTGTCGCCGCCCTGGAATCGGTCGCGGTAGTCAGTTCGATCAGCGGAGAAAAAGTAGGCTTGTTGATGAGCCTGGCCGAACAACTCACCCAGGCCGTACCCAATATGGATACTGTAGTCATCCTCATCGGCGTGCTTTCAGCGGTAGTGGACAACGTGCCGATCGTAGCGGCTACCATGGGTATGTTCCCGATGGACCAGTTCCCCATAGACAGCAAACTCTGGCAGTTCATTGCCTACTCGGCAGGAACAGGGGGTAGCATGTTGATTATTGGTTCCGCGGCAGGTGTCGCGGCTATGGGTATGGAGCGCATTGATTTCATCTGGTACCTGCGCCGGATATCCTGGATCGCCCTTATCGGCTTCCTGGCCGGTGCCTTGGCTTTTATAGCCCTGTACCCGTTCCTGCCTTCCGTCGGCGGACATTAGCCTTGTGGCGAGGGGGTCCGTGCAGGAAGGCACTTTCCCCCTTCTCACTGCCCCCTCGCCACAGGCCTATCGATACCTGGCGGACTTTTCACACAAGCCCGTTCTATGTCGGTCAAAAAATGTACCTTTGCCGTATTAAAACCAAGAAACTTGAGAGCACATTTTGTTTTGTTGCTGGTGATAAATACTGCCCTGGCAGCCACCTCCTGCGGCCCCATCCAAAAGCGCAACCTGCTCGGCAAATGGAAAGGCGTATCCATGACGGAAGAAGGCGACTCCCTCGCCATTGACCCCACGCTCATCCGCTTCGAATTCATGCCCAAAGGCAAATATGCCTACCAAGGTACCCTAAATTATGCCGAAGCCGGTGAATTTTACCTAGATGCGTTCCTGCTGTACACAGAAGACACGACCCGGGAGAATACCCGGGAAAAAGCGGTTGAAGTACAATTGCTCGACAAAGACTCTCTGCACCTGCGCATGATAGAAAAAGGAAAAGAGCGAATCCTGAAAATGGCAAGGGAAAAATAGCCTTGTGGCGAGGGGTCGGCGAGGCGGGGAAGAGCCCTTTTTTCGCTTCACCTATTCCTCTTGCAAGCGAAAAAACCTTACCTTTGCCTGCCATGAAAGTCCACTACGATTTAGATACCTTACCGCAATTTCGCAACGCGGTCATCACGATAGGTTCCTTTGACGGCGTTCACCAGGGGCACCAAAAAATCATTGCCCAGGTGGTGCGTCTTGCGCAGAGCATTGGCGGGGAAAGCATATTGATTACGTTCCATCCCCACCCCAGAAAGATTATTTACCCCAGAGAAGGGGATGTATCGCTGATCAACACCCTCGAAGAAAAAATCCAGCTCATCGAGGCGTTCGGGGTGGGTCATTTAGTGGTGGTGCCGTTCACGGTGGAGTTTTCCCAACTCAGCGCAGAAGAATACATTGAGAAATTCCTGGTAGGCCGCTTCCATCCCAAATACATCGCCATAGGGTTTGATCACCGCTTTGGAGTAGGGCGACAGGGGGACATACACTACCTGCGCTGGTATGCAGGGCAATTCGGCTATGAAGTCGTCGAGATTCCCCGGTTCGACATAGAAGCCATCAAGGTCAGTTCGACTAAGGTGCGCAATGCGTTGGAGCGCGGGGACGTACACGCTGCAGCCCAGTTAATGGGGCATTATCCGGTTTTAAGCGGGCAGGTGGTACATGGTAAAAAAGTAGGGAAACAACTCGGCTTCCCTACCGCCAACCTCGAGATAGGCGATAAGAGCAAGCTCATCCCCCCCGACGGGGTCTATGCGGTATTCGTACGGCTCCAGCAAGCGCGCTTTGGAGGCATGTTATATATCGGCCCCAAACCCACGATGGGCGATTCGGGAAAAAAGGTCATCGAAGTCCATATCTTTGGATGGAACCAAGCCATCTATGGGGAAACCATCCAGCTCGAGTTGGTCCACTATGTCCGGGGTGACCTCAAATTCGATTCTTTGGATGCCCTTCGCACACAACTGGTAAAAGATCAGCATACGACAGAGGCCCTCCTCTTGAACGCCCCCCGCTTGGGCCCTTTCCTTCCCGGGAAAGCAGCTCCGACCGTGGCGGTGGTCCTGCTCAACTACAACGGGCGCAAATATCTGGAGCAGTTTCTACCTGCGCTGATACAACATACCGGGCCAGAGATATCTATAGTCGTTGCCGACAACCATTCCTCGGACGACTCCATAGCTTTTCTGGAGGCACGTTACCCCCAGGTTCAGTGTGTGTGTTTGAACAAAAACTACGGGTTTGCCGAAGGGTATAACCAGGCCCTGCGACAGGTCCGTGCGGACTATTACATCTTGCTCAATTCCGATATCGAGGTGACACCCAGGTGGATTGACCCCATCCTCTCGCTCATGGAAGAAGACCCGGCGATTGGCGCGGCCCAACCCAAGGTCCGCGCCTTCCACAAGCGGGAGTACTTCGAACACGCCGGCGCGTCGGGTGGCTGGCTGGACGCCCTGGGATACCCGTTTTGCCGGGGCCGCATCCTGGGCGTGGCCGAGAAAGACGAAGGGCAGTACGACCAGATACAGGAAGTATTCTGGGCCACCGGAGCTGCTTTTTTTGTACGCGCTGATGCCTACCACAATCTCGGCGGCTTTGACGGCAGCTATTTTGCGCACGCCGAAGAAATCGACCTCTGCTGGCGTATGAAGCGCGCCGGGTATAAGATCATCGCCCATCCGGCCTCCGTCGTCTATCACGTAGGGGGCGGGACACTCGACTACCTCAACCCCCGAAAGGCCTATCTGAATTTCCGCAATACGCTCTATACCGTGTTTAAAAACGAACCCTGGAAAAAACTGCTCTGGCTGCTGCCGCTGCGCCTCGTGCTGGATGGCGTCGCAGCCCTCCATTTTTTGCTCAAAGGCCAGCCCGGCCACTTCATGGCCATCGCAAAGGCACACTGGACATTCTTCCCCCGCCTACCGCAACTCCTCCTCGACAAGGTGCAATACGACCGCCTAATCCGGGAACACCGGATCAGCCCCTATCCGCGAAAGGCCGGGCTGTACAGGGGCTCTATCGTGTGGCAGTATTTCGTCCGCCAGCACCAGCGCTTTAGCCAACTGTTCAACGCATGAAATCAGAGCCCCGCATACTCTACGAAGACGACTGCCTCATCGTCGTCGAAAAACCTTCCGGCGTACTCACCATCCCGGATCGCTTTGATGCCTCAAAGCCCAACTTGTTGGCCATACTGCAGGAAATGGTCGGTCCAATATGGGTCGTACACCGCCTGGACCGCGAAACGAGCGGGCTGATTTGTTTTGCCAAAAACGAAAGCGCCCATCGGCACCTCAATATCCAGTTCACCGAGCGCCGCGTGGACAAAATCTACCTCGCCCTCGTCGAGGGCAGGCCCTCCCCCCCCAACGGCAGCATCGAGAAACCCATAGGGCCGCACCCCAGCGTACCGGGAAAAATGACCATCAGCCGCATGGGAAAATATGCGCTCACTTTTTATGAAACCTGCGACACCTTCCGCGCCTTTTCCCTTGTCGAGGCCAATATTAAAACCGGCAGGACCCACCAGGTGCGCGTCCACCTCAGCTCCATCGGCCATCCACTGGCAGTTGACCCTATGTATGGCAAGCGCGAGGCCATCTACCTTTCGGAAATCAAACTGCGCCATTTTAGGATTGGGAAAAGCGAAGAAGAACGCCCTATTATGAACCGCCTCACCCTGCATGCCCTCCGGCTCGGATTGGAGCACCCCGAAAGTGGGGCCCGGCTCGCTGTCGAAAGTCCGCTGCCCAAAGACTTCGGGGCGCTGATCAAACAATTGGACAAGTGGGGGCGTTAAACCTCGATCAAATACGTTATCCCTATAGATCAGCCTGATTCCGATATGCGTGAACCCGGAAATACCCCCCGACAAACCTGGTTGGTAGCTGCGCTTGCGGCTCTCTTCTTCCTCCCTTTCCTGGGAGGAGTACACTTGTTCGATTGGGATGAAATTAACTTTGCGGAGATAGCCCGGGAAATGATTGTGCGGGGCGACTATTTAAAGCCCCACATTGACTACCAGCCTTTTTTTCAGAAGCCCCCGCTGTTCATCTGGCTGCAAGCCCTTTCCATGCAACTTTTCGGAGTCGGGGAAATGGCGGCGCGGCTACCCAATGCCCTATGCGGTATCCTCACCCTGGTTTTGCTCTACCGCCTGGGGGCACGCCTGTACAACCCTTTCTTCGGGTGGTTGTGGGCAGGAGCCTACTTTGGCTCGATACTTCCCTTTCTTTATTTCAAATCCGGCATCATTGATCCCTGGTTCAACTTGTTCATCTTCCTGGGGGTTTATCACCTGATTCTATATTATTGGAAAATTGACGGGATTGCCTTCCCCTTCCGCTATTCCGCCCGCTATTACCAGGTTCTGGCAGGTCTCTTTCTCGGGCTTGGCATCCTCACCAAAGGGCCAGTGGCTTACTTGGTCGCCGCCCTCATCGCCGGGGTGTACTGGCTCTACGAAAACCTGCGTTTTTACATCCCGCTCCGGGATTTCGCGGGGATTACCATTATTGCCCTGGGTACCACCCTTCTTTGGTTTGTCCCGGAGCTGTTGCTCAACGGCCCGGCCTTCATCAAAGAGTTCACCGTGTATCAGGCCCGGCTGTTCTCGACGGCGGATGCCGGACACCAGGGCTTCCTGGGCTACCATGTAGTCGTTTTGCTCTTCGGCTGCTTCCCGGCATCTATCTTTGCCTTCAGGGCTCTTTTCAAGGTTAGAAAGGAGCATCTCGCCCCGGAAGAGGAGTATCAAAATGACTTCAGGCGGTGGATGCGGATCAGCTTTTGGGTAGTACTCGTACTTTTTTCGATTGTAGGCACAAAAATTGTCCACTACTCTTCTTTGGCCTATTTTCCCATCACCTATCTCGGCGCCTGGACGATCTATCAACTCAAAAACGGCTCGCTGCCGTTTGGAAGGCGGCTTCGCGGGGGGCTTCTGGCCATAGGCGGAGTGTATATTCTCCTCATTCTCGTCCTCCCCTGGATAGGCAAACAAGCGGAAAACCTGAAGCCTCTGTTTAAAGACCCCTTCGCCCAGGCCAATCTCGAGGCAAACGTCCAATGGACGGGGTTCGAGTCTTTGCCCGCCTTCCTCCTGGCGGCCGTCCTGTTTTTTTCCTTGCGCGCGTTCTCTAAAAAACAGACCTGGAACGGGTTCTGCCTGCTCTTTGGAGGTAGTGCCCTGTTTGTGTTCCTGACCGTCATCGCCTTCGTAAAGCGCGTTGAAGGGTATTCGCAACGGGCCGCCATAGAGTTTTTCGAGTCCAAAGCCAAGGAAGACTGCTACATACTGACCCACGGCTATAAGTCCTATGCGCATCTATTTTACGCCCGGAAAAGACCTCCTACCCATCCGGAGGCCCACGATCCCTACTTTCTGAAATACGGGAACAGCGACAAGCCCGTTTACCTCGTTGCCAAAATACACAAGGCCGAGGAAGTACTTAAAATGGGCGGCTTCGAAGAACTCTATCGGAAAAACGGATTTGTATTCTTCAGCAGGGATTGAGAAATCAACTCAGCGCCTCCCTGCGAATTTCTTCCACCTCGGCTACGCTTTTGGGAATGGGGGCTCCCAATACCCGATTCCCCTCCGGGGTTACCACCACGTTGTCTTCGATTCGGATGCCCGTGAAATCCAAATAGGGTACCAGGCGGTCGTAGCGGATAAAGTCCTTGCAGCGCCCCTCTTTTTCCCAAATTGAAATCAGTTCCGGAATGAAGTAAATCCCCGGTTCCACCGTCAACACAAAGCCGGGCTCCAACTCGCGCGCCAGGCGCAGGGATTTCAGCCCAAACTGCTTGCTGCGCTCCAATCCCGGCCTGTAGCCTACCAACTGTTCCCCCAGGCCTTCCATATCGTGTACGTCGAGCCCTAACATGTGGCCCAATCCATGCGGGAAGAATAGCGCGTGGGCGCCAGCGGCGACAGCCTCCTCTACATCCCCCTGCATAATGCCCAGGTCCTTTAAGCCCGATGCAATCTGCCGTGCAGCCTGCAGATGAATCTCCCGATACTGCAACCCCGGCTGGATCGCTTGAATTGCGTTGGTTTCAGTGGCGAGTACCAGTTCATAGATATCCCGCTGCCGCGCGCTGAATGCAGCGGAAACGGGAAAGGTACGAGTGATATCCCCTGCGTATCCGCCCGCTGTCTCGGCCCCAAAATCGCCCAATAGAAGCTGCCCCTCCCGCAGGGTATGGTGGTATTCGTGGTTGTGCAGCACATGGCCGTTAATCGTGAGTATGATACCATAGGCCAGTTGCCCGCCGCCCGAAACCGCGATGCCGGCAGCAATACCCGCCAATTCGGATTCCGACATACCAGCGCGCGCTTTGCGCATCACTTCCACATGCATGCGGCCCGTAGTAGCCAGCGCAGCTTCAATTTCACCCAACTCCGACTCGTCTTTGACGGCTCGTTGGCGCACAATAGCGTGGATGAGGGCTTCTGAAGCCCCGGCATGCAGTGCCCTGACCGGTACCGACAACCATTCCGCTAAGCGTATGGCCTGATCACCCCGGTACGTCGGGGCATAATGCACCCATCGCTCCTTTCCCAACGCCTCGCGTAGCACGTCTGCCAGTTCATCAAAAGGACGGACATTTGCAATACCGATATCCTGCGCCAGCTCGTACAAACTCGGCTGCGGTCCCATCCAGACGATATCGTCTATAGTAGGCTCGTTGCCAAAAAGCGTTTCTGCACCACTGTCTGCATCCAACAATACCGCCAGGTGCGGCAGGCGGATACCAGTGAAATAGAGGAAGTTACTGTCTTGCCGGAATGGATAGACATTGTCGGTGTAGTTCATCGGTGCTTCCTCATTGCCGGGAAGGAGGATCAGCCCTTTTCCGATGTCCTGCATCAAGCGCCGACGGCGCTGCATGTACGTAGTCCCGATGGGCATTTTTTTGTATTTTTAGCGAATCGTTTACGAAAGACCGGCGTGACAAGGCTTTTTGTTGCGCCGGGCCCTCGTAAACAGTCTGTGTATAAAAGACTTGTTGTGCGGGGGATCCATGACTCTTTTTCTCTTCTCGCTGGCCCCGCGCAACAAGTCAAAAAAGAGAGTCAATTACTTTTTCTGCGGTTTATTTCGTCGCGTATCCGGGCCGCTTTCTGATAGTCTTCCAGAGCCAGGGCATCGTTCAGCAGCTGTTCGAGTTCTTCCTCACTAAAGGAGGCGAGGCCCTGTTTTTTTTCGGTCGTATGGGACTGCCGTTCCTGGTAGTCCCATACGATTCCTGCAGCCATCAATATAGACCGATAGGTAAAGACGGGGCAAGCAAAGCGGATAGCCAGCGCCAGCGCGTCGGAGGTGCGCGAGTCGAGCTCTATGCGCTCCCCCTGCGGCGTTCGGCAAACTAATGCCGCGAAAAACACATTGTCCCGGAGCGCAGTGATGACCACTTCCTCCAGGTCTATTGAAAAAATTCGCAGCGTATTGGCAATCAAATCATGCGTTAGTGGACGTGCATTCGTTTTGCCTTCTACGGCGGCAGCGATTGCCTGTGCCTCGAAACTTCCGATGGAGACGGGCAAACGGCGGGTTCCTTCTTCCTCCTTGAGAATTACGAGGTAGCTGGAAGGCTGGGCCTCATTGTGCGCCAACGCGACGATTTGTAGGGGGATTTTATCCATGCCGGAAGTGCCCTTTTAGAATTTTTTTTAAATATCTTAAAAAAATACAAATTGCCCAACATTGCCTCTTTTTTTCAAAAAAACAATAGACTTGTTGCGCGGGGTCAGCGAGGAGGGAAAAAAGAGTCATTTTT
>CAZSMU010000025.1:0-34234 GCA_964607915.1 uncultured Haliscomenobacter sp. | reverse complement strand
CATATAGAATGGATTTTTCTATTTCAAAGGACAAATGTAGCGTACATTTGTTTACCATAGCGTCCTTTCCCCATAAAATATGGATGGGGTTACGCTTCCAAACGTCAATGAGAAAAGCGGATGAACCCAATAGTCGTACAATTGCGCAGCGCCCGTATCGAGCAGGGCAACACCCCTGTGCTCGAACAGGTGGATTTGCGCCTCCACGCCGGCGAATTCACCTACTTGATTGGCCGCACCGGGAGCGGCAAGTCCAGTCTTCTCAAAACGCTGTACGGCGCCTTGCCGCTCCGGCAAGGTATGGGCGAGGTGGCCGGCTTTGATTTGCGCAAGCTCAACCGAATGAACATCCCCTTGCTGCGGCGCAAGCTGGGGATTGTCTTCCAGGATTTCATGCTGCTCATGGATCGGAGCGTGGATGAGAACCTCTCGTTTGCCCTCTCGGCGACGGGTTGGAAAGACAAGAAAGCTATCCATGCCCGCATCCAGGAAGCCTTGTCGGATGTGTCGTTGCTGGATCACCGCTACAAAATGCCGCATCAACTCTCAGGGGGCGAACAGCAGCGCGTCGTCATTGCCCGGGCATTGATCAACCACCCCATGTTGATTATCGCCGATGAGCCCACGGGCAACCTGGACCCCGAGACATCGGACGAAATCCTGTTGTTGCTGCGAAAGCTATCCCGGCAAAATAACACAGCGGTACTGTTCGCAACCCATGATTATCGGATGCTGGAAAACTTCCCCGCCCGGATCATCCGCTGTATGAACGGCCGGATATTCGACGACCAGGAACTGGAAATCTGAGTTCAGAAGGAAAACAACTCCCGGGGTAGGTGCCGGCCCAGGTTTACCCGCAGGTGCTGGACGACGATTTCACCCATGGTCGCACAGGCCAGGAAGGCCTCCTGGTGATGAAACTCTGCCAGTTCTTCGCGAAGTTGCTCGATTTTGTTTGGCTTTGACAGCTCATCTTTGCGCAATATCTGCAGCAAGTGCTTTACGCGGATCCCTACGGCCTGCATGCGCATGGCCATAAGGCTGTGTTCCTCCTGTTGGTATTGTTTTACGGAAGCAGCCTTCATGTGCTGGATACCCAGGAAGATGGTCGGGTTGTTTTCTTTGAAAAACTGGGGCAGGTAAAAGGTGCGCCAGCCCTCATAGGATTGTTGGTCAAAATCAATGGCCCGCATCCGGTATTGGTTGCCTTCGATGTCGGGAGTAATCGCCACGACGTAGTTGTAGGCCCTCATATCGCCCAGCAGGCGCACGTAACAGCGCTCGTTGAACTTGACAAACTCCTTGGCGATCCGGATTTGGTTGAAGGTATTGGTTTCGAGGTGTTTTTTTTGAAAAATATCGCCGGGTATGCCTACGATATGCTCTTCTACCAGGGTTTGGTCGTGCACGAAGAAGATGACGCTGTTGGGCGAGAGCAGGTTTTCCAGTTCCAGTCCGTATATGCGCGACGCATCGGCCCGTTTGATGTAGAAATGGTCGTAGTTGTCGTTCAGTCGGTTGATGATGCGGATCCGGAAAGGCTTGGAGTTCCCAAAGGTACAATGATCTATCCGGGCGATGGTCAGGTGTTTGAGCACATCAATTTCACCTGAGGTTTTCAACAAGGCGTAGATATACTTGAGTGCCTCGTAGATTTCCGTTTGCTCCTGCTCGCTGAAATATACCGTTTCCCAGAGGGTGTCGTTCCCCTCCTGGTCGAGGAGGGGAACCGACATCTGGTGCCGCAGCAAATCTTCGTAGTGTATCGGCAGGTACACCCCCATGCCGTAATCTGCCAGGTACTGCCTTAGGGCCTCACCGACGGGGTAAGGCGTCTTTTTGTGGCTGGGGATATTGCCGGACAGAATCATGGCTAAAGGTTTTCTGCCCCGGTTTTGATTTCTTCGACCACTTCCGGGTTGAGCAAGGTGGAGATGTCCCCGAGGTTGGATGTCTCGCCGGCGGCTACTTTGCGCAATATGCGGCGCATGATTTTCCCGGAGCGCGTTTTGGGCAGGCCGGAGACGATCTGAATTTTGTCGGGTTTTGCAATCGGGCCGATTTCTTTCGACACCACTTCGTGGACTTCTTTTCGGAACAGGTCTTCATCTGAACGTTCGCCGTTGGTGATGACGTAGGCATAGATCCCCTGCCCCTTGATATCGTGAGGATACCCTACCACCGCTGATTCTATGACATCGGGATGCTGGTTGATGGCATTTTCTACTTCGGCGGTGCCCAGGCGATGGCCGGATACGTTAATGACATCGTCCACGCGCCCTATAATCCGATAGTAGCCGTCCTCGTCCCTCCGGGCGCCGTCGCCGGTGAAATAGAGGTTCTCAAAGGGGGCAAAGTATGTTTGGCGACAGCGCTCGTGATCCCCGTACGTGGTTCGCAAGATAGAGGGCCATGGGAACTTGATGCAGAGCAGTCCTTCGATGCCATTGCCTTCCAGCTCCTTGCCGTTGGCATCTACCAGGCAAGGTTGTATACCCGGCATAGGCAGGGTGGCGTAGCAGGGTTTCAGAGGGGTTATGCCTGCAAGCGGCGAGATGAGTATCCCGCCGGTTTCGGTTTGCCACCAGGTGTCCACAATGGGGCAGCGATCCTTGCCGATGTGGTGGTGGTACCATTTCCAGGCCTCCTCATTGATAGGCTCACCTACGCTGCCGAGGACGCGCAGGGAATCGAGCTTGTATTTCTCGACGTGTTGGTTTCCCTGCGCCATCAGTGCCCGGATGGCGGTCGGAGCAGTATAAAAATGCGTAACCTTCAGTTTGTCGCACACTTCCCAGAAGCGCCCCGCGTGCGGGTAGGTGGGTACTCCCTCGAACATGACGGTCGTAGCACCGCTGAGCAGGGGGCCGTATACGATATAGGAGTGGCCGGTCACCCAGCCGATATCGGCCGTGCACCAGTAGATATCCCCGGGTTGGTACTGGAATACATTTTCGAAGGTATAGCTGGTGTAGATCATATAGCCACCACAGGTGTGGACTACCCCTTTGGGCTTGCCCGTCGAGCCGGAGGTGTACAGAATAAAAAGCATATCTTCTGCATCCATGGCCTCTGCCGGACAGTCCGTGGACTGCGCGGCCACCTCCTCGTGCCACCACTTGTCGCGCATGGGCTGCATTGTGGTAGGCTCATCCGAGCAGGCATAGACGAGCACGGTTTCCACGCTGTCGCAACCCATGGCAATCGCTTCGTCCACGACGCTTTTCACCGGGATGTATTTAGCCCCACGGTGGTTGTAGTCGGAGCAAATCACCATCTTACACCGGGCATCCTGGATACGGTCCGCAAGCGAATGCGCGGAAAATCCGGCAAAGACGACCGAATGGATAGCCCCGATGCGGGCACACGCCAGGACGCCAATCGCCAGCTCAGGTACCATAGGCATGTAAAAGCAGATGCGGTCGCCTTTTTGTACTCCATTGGCTTTGAGTGCATTAGCTGCTTTACAAACCTCTGCGTGAAGCTGTCGGTAGGTGAATACTCGGTTGGGGGCAGCAGGGTCGTTGGCTTCCCAGATGATTGCCGCCTGGTCGCCGCGTTCGTCGAGATGCCGATCCAGGCAGTTTTCGGTGATGTTTAGCTGCCCGCCGGCAAACCACTTCACATCAGGCCCCACAAAGTCCCAGTCCAGGATACGGCCCCACTTTTTTTTCCATACAAAACGGGAAGCCTGTTCTTCCCAGAACCCCTCGGGGTCCTCGACGCTTCGACGATACACCTCGCGGTATTCTTCCAAAGTCTTGATTTGAGTCATCATGGCAAGAAAATAGGTTAAACAAGTGCGCTATAAAAGTATAAAAATAGCGTACAATACCCATTCAGCCCCCTATTTTTTATGACACAGATTTTTATCATTCTTTTTTCTAAATTTGCGGCGCAAAAGCAATCGTCATGGTTTTCCACGAAACGCAGCAAACAACGGACACGGTCCTGATGATACGGCCCGCTCATTTCGGCTACAACCCCGAAACGGCTGCTTCCAACGCCTTTCAGCACAATGAGCCGGGCATGGAGTCCAATGACATCGCCGCGAGGGCGCTGCAGGAGTTCGACCAGCTCGTCCTTGCCCTTGAGTCGGCCGGCATAGAAGTGCTCGTGGCACATGACCGGCCCGATGTGCGCACCACGGATTCGGTGTTCCCCAACAACTGGGTAAGTTTTCATGAGGACGGAAGCGTGATCACCTACCCGATGTGCTCCCCGCAGAGAAGGCAGGAACGCCGGGAAGATTTGCTCGACGAAATCGGAAAAAAATTCAGGATAGAAGACCGCCTGCGCCTGGAGCGGCATGAGCAGGAAAACCGCTTCCTCGAAGGTACCGGAAGCCTGGTGCTCGATCGGCCCCACCGACTCGCATACGCCTGCCTGAGCAATCGCACCGATGAGGACCTACTCGACGAGTTCTGCACGTTCTCCGGGTATGAAGCCGTGGTTTTTCAGGCAAGCGATAAAAACGGACAGCCCATTTACCACACCAATGTCATGATGGCCATAGGAGAGACCTTCGCCGTCGTCGCACTGGATACCATAAAAGAACCACAAGACCGGGCCAAAGTCCTGGCGCATCTACACCATACGAAAAAGGAGGTCGTGGAAATTACGATGGAGCAGGTGTATGCGTTCGCTGGAAATATGCTGCAACTGAGAAACAAAAAGGGAGAGTTGTTCCTGGTCCTCTCTCAACGGGCGTTCGACTCCCTCAGCGAAGCGCAGGTTTCCCGGTTACAGGCCCATACAAACCTCCTTCATATCCCCGTCCCCACTATTGAAACCTATGGTGGGGGCAGCGTGCGTTGCATGATCGCGGAAGTATTTTTACCGGCAAAATCCGTTTGAGTGCCTGCCATTCTCAAAAAATGGCGCTTTAATGTTAAATTTGTGTAAAAGAACAATATTTGAATAATTAGCCACGGAATACAAGAACATTTTGCCGATTTATGGCATTAGTTAGCCATATTTTTTTCAACGCAAACTTTCCCACCCCCCTGCCCAATCGAAAGGCGGGTCTGTCCTGTAAATCTAACCTTCAGTTAACAAAGGATTCAAAACGGGGCATTACTTTTGCGCCGAATTTAGTTTACCTATTTTTTCATCAAACACTTCTGGTTTATGAAGTTTGTTCACGCGTTCAAAGCTATCGGGGCAACGTTGTTGTTCCTCATGGCACATTACAGCGGTTTTGCCCAGGTCACGTCCTCGGCAATGGCCGGTATCATTACCGATTCCAAAGGCGAGCCTCTCGTCGGGGCGAACATCATCGCCGTGCACGTGCCTTCCGGTACTACTTACGGAATCGCCAGCGACCTGGACGGCTCCTACCGCATCCCCGGTATGCGCGTCGGTGGTCCTTACAAAGTTACGGTTTCCTACACTGGTTATGAAGATGCTGTGAAAGAAAACGTCTTTCTGAGCCTGGGTACTGCCGCCACGCTGAACTTCGAACTCGCTGAACAAGCTATTGAGCTTGAAGGAGTAGTAGTCAGTGCCAACAAGAACTCCATCTTCTCGAGCGACCGCACCGGTGCTGCCGTCCAGTACGACGCGCAGGCCATCAACTCCCTCCCGACTATCGGCCGTACCATTGACGACATCACGCGCTACAACGCGTACAGCAATGGTCGTTCCTTCGCCGGCCAGGACAGCCGCTTCAACAACTTCACCATTGACGGCTCGGTGTTCAACAACGGCTTCGGCCTCGGCTCCTCTGCCCAGGCAGGCGGACGTACGGGTACGACGGCCATCTCGCTGGACGCCCTGGAGGAACTCCAAATCAACATCGCGCCTTTCGACGTTCGCCAGTCGGGCTTCGCCGGTGCTGGTATCAACGCTGTCACCCGCTCAGGTACGAACAACATCTCGGGCTCGGTGTACCACATCTTCCGCAACGCCGACCCCAACTCGACCCCGCTGGGACTCCGCCTCGTAGGCACCAAGGCCGATGGCAAGGATATCCCGAAAGTAATCATTGATGAAAAAACGTATGGCTTCCGCCTCGGTGGCCCCATCATCAAAAACAAGTTGTTCTTCTTCGTCAGCGGCGAACAGTTCAAGAGCTCGAACCCCGCCCTGACCTGGCAATTGAATAAATCGGGCGCTACCGGCAACGTCTCCCGCGTCACGGAAGCCGACCTGATTGACCTGAGCAACTTCATGAAGACCAACTTCAACTACGACATGGGGCAGCTCGACAACTTCAACAACGACGTGACGAGCAACAAGGGCCTGATTCGCCTGGACTACAACATCAGCCAAAAGCATAAGGCATCGCTGCGCTACTCTCACCACAACTCGGAATCCGAGCAGGTGATCAGCAGCTCCAACAGCTCCAACACCGCCGGCAACGGCAACCGCCAGAACTCGGCCCTCGCTATCTCGGCCGAAAACACAGGCTACCTCATCCAGGACAACACCCGCTCCGTAGCGTTCGAATTGAACTCCGTGCTGAGCAACAAATCGTCCAACAACTTCGTCGTCACGTTCAACAAGCAAATCGAAGACCGCAAATACCGCACGGAGATCTTCCCGACCGTGGATATCCTCCAAAACGGTACGACGTACACCACCGTCGGCTTCGACCCGTTCACGCCGAACAACCGACTGAACTACAGTACGCTGAACATCATCAACAACTATAACCTCTCCCTGAAGAAACACTACTTCACCTTCGGCTTGGGCTATGAATTCTTCCAGTCCAACAACGTGTTCTTCCCGGCTTCCAACGGGGTGTATGTGTATAACTCTATCGCCGATTTCAAGGCTGCCGCACTGGCTTTCAAAGCCAACCCGAGCGCAACGACCTCTCCGGTAGCGGTCAACCGCTACAACCTCCGCTACTCGCTCCTGCCGAACGGCGAAGAACCGCTCCAGGTGTTGCGCGTCTCCACGTTCACAGGCTATGTGCAGGATGAACTGCAACTGAACAAGAAATTCAAAGTTACCCTCGGCGTACGCGCCGACTTGTTCAAGTACGACAACGGAACGGCAGAAGACTTCTACAACCCGGTAGTGGGCGGCCTCAACTTCAAGGATGAAGAGGGCTTCCCCCTCAAGATCAATACGGGTGCTTTCCCGAAAGCCAACCTGCAGCTCTCTCCGCGCGTGGGCTTCAACTACGATGTAAAAGGCAACCAGACGACGCAAATCCGGGGCGGTACGGGTATCTTCGTAGCGCGTATCCCGCAGGTGTTGGTCTCCAACCAGTTGGGCAACAACGGGGTGAACACGGCCGTCATCAACGTCACCAATTCGACGGCATACCCGTTCACGACGGATCCCAGCCGCTTCGCACCGACTTCCACGGATATCACCAAGCTGCCGCCGTACGTCATCAACGCTTCCAAAGAAGACCTGAAGTATCCTACTCTCTGGAAAAATAACCTCGCCGTCGACCAGAAACTCCCGCTCGGCATGGTGTTCACCCTCGAAGGTCTCTTCAACAAGACGCTGCGCGGCCTGCGCTACCTCGATGCCAACCTCCGGCAGCCCAACCGCAACTTCGCCGGCCCGGATACCCGCGCCCGCTTCCCTGGTTCCGGATTGTCGGGTAGCGCCCTGACGGCAGCGCGCTTCCTCAATACGTCTATCTCGAACGCTTTCGTACTCTCCAATACCAATACGAATAAGGGCTACTCCTACTCCTTCACTACCAAACTGGAAAGACCGGTCTCGAACGGCCTCGGCTTCATGGTCGGCTATACCTATGGCGTGGCCACTGACCTCCAGTCTGTGGGCAGTACGGTACAGGCCAATGCACCTACCGTCGGAGGACAAAACTACCTCGAGCTCGCTTTTGCCGACAACGACCTGCGCCACCGTGTCGTAGGCTTCGTCAACTACCGCATCAACTACGGTGGTAAAATGGGTGGCGCCACGGAAATCACCTTCGGCGGGGTGTTCGCTAGCGGCTCTAAAGTCAGCTACATCTATGGCAATGACTTCAACGGAGACGGCCAAATCAACGACCTGATTTACATTCCCAACAGCGGCCGCGATATCCTCTTCGCACAAAACGGCACCTTCACACCTGCCCAACAGCAGGATGCATGGGAAGCTTTCATCAAGGCCGATGAATACCTCAACTCCCGCCGCGGCGATTTCGCCGAGCGCAACGGAGCAGCCCTTCCTTGGCTGAACCGCCTCGACCTGACTGTCGTACAGGAGTTCCAGGTGAAAGTAGGCAATAACAAGAATACGCTTCAGCTCCGCGCCGATATCCTCAACTTCGGCAATATGCTCAACAACGCCTGGGGCGTAGGCAACTCGTTGACCTCCGGTAACTTTGGCCAGGCAAGCCCGCTCACGTTCGTAAGCGCCGCCGCTGACGGTACACCGACCTTCCGGATGAACACGCGTGTAGTAGATGGCAAGACCATCCTGCTCGATACGCCTTACGTCAAGACCATCAGCATCGGAAACGTATGGCAGGCACAGCTCGGCGTACGCTACATCTTTAACTAAAGTTCCCACTTGCTGCGGGGGCAAAAAAGCCCTTTTTGAGCCCCCGCAGCAAGTCTAATTTTTTTCAGGTTTTAGGCTGGGGTTTTGCAACTGCAACAACCCCAGTCTCGTTTTTATGAAAAAACTATGCGTATATCCCCTATCTATAAAATCGGCCTGGTACTGTCCGGGGGCGGTGCGCGTGGTATCGCCCACATAGGAGCCTTGAAAGCGCTGGAAGAAAACGGTATCCATCCGGAGGTCCTGTCCGGCGCGAGCGCGGGGGCATACATAGGCGCTTTATACGCATCGGGAATGTCGCCCTCTGCCATCCTGGACTTTGTACAAGAGAGCAGCCTGTGGAAACTTTTTCAGATTGGATTGCCTCTGGACGGCCTCGCCAAGCTTACCTATGCTCAGGAACGGCTGGAACAGGTGATTCCGGCAGATGATTTCGCAGCCCTCCAAAAAAGGCTCTTTGTGGCCATATCCAACCTGAACGAAGGCAAGGTAGAGATGCGCCATGAAGGGCGACTTATTTCCACGGTCATGGCATCTTGTGCGATCCCATTGATATTTAAACCTATAGAAATAGACGGCAATATTTATGTGGATGGGGGGTTGCTCAGCAACCTGCCGGCCCAGCCTCTGCGCGATTGCTGCGAGGTGGTGTTAGGGGTAAATGTCATGTCGAGCGTATCCGTGTCCGTAAAACAGGTACAATCTCTCATGGGGATTGCCATCCGATCTTTTGAACTTTCGATTTACGCCAACACAGCGCCTTCGAAAGCGATGTGCGACCTGGTCATAGAACCCCGCGGGCTCCGCAGCTACCACATCTTCCGATTTGGCAGCTTCCGGGAGATATACGACATAGGCTACCGCGCTACCCTGGAACAAATGCCCCGGATTACTGCGATGCTGGACTTGCTGCGGGAAAGTCCTAATTGACGTAGATGCTTTGATAGGGCAGAATAGTTTCTCCGGGAGCCATGTTGTTCAAGCGCCGGAGGGCTTCTACCGTGAGGCCAAAGCGACGGGCGACGTCTTCCAGCGTTTCCCCGCTCAGCACGATATGGATGCGCCGTGCCGCGTTCGTTTTCGTCTGCGCTTGTGGTATGCCTTTCTGAGCCATGCCGCTCATTTGATCGTATCCACTTGGAATATTATCGTAAGGGGCCGGAGCGCTCAAAGACCTGGGTAATTCCTGCGGCTTGGCAGGTTCCGTGAGCGGTCGGTTGCTGTTGTATATACCAGGTACGGGGCCGTAGTAGTCTTGTGAAGTGGTCGGAGGAACCGTGGAGCGGCTGCTGGCGGCTGCAGGAGATTTGGCATCAAAGCCAGGGGTCTCTGTAAATTCTGCCCAGTAGGGATCCTGGTAGGACGAATTTTTAGCCTCTTCCACTCCTTTTTTACCCAATCCCAGCTCATCGTACCCCGTCGGGGTTGAATCCGGGCCCTGGTTTGGTGCTTCGCAATCGCGGGTGCGCAGCAAATCGCCCGCTTTGAGTACCGCGGTAGGGGCGAGCTGGTTGAAGTAGCGGAAACGCGCTTCTGTATATCCATAGCGGGCCGCCAGCATTGCTACCGTTTCGCCCTGGGCTACGACCACGGTTTCCGGGGCTTGCAGCCAGGCTGGGGCCGTGGTTTCGTAGGATGCGGTATTTCCATCTTTTGAAGCGAAATCGAGGGTGCCCCGAGGGTTCAAATCATTGGCATACCAGTTGAACTCCTTGGGCACATCGTCCTGAGGTGCTTCGAGCAGAAGGTAGGTTTCGGGCTGTATGAGGGTTGAGGCCCCCAGGTTATTCCATTGCTGTAGCTGTAGCACGGTGAGTTTATGCATTCTGGCGATAGCATACAGCGACTCTCCTTTTTTGACGAGATGCTTTTTGGAGGGAGGTGAAAGCGGGGTGGAGACCTTGATCGAATCGGAAGTCGGAGCAGCGCCGGACTTAGACGCAAGTGTATTGTCGGATAGCCGTGCTATGGCAGGAGTTGTGAAAAATTCTTCAGGGGTTTTCCCGTTGATGCGCTTGAGCGAAAATTTTTCTGTTCCCGATGCTGGTTTTTCTTCGAGCACCCCCAGTTCTGGGTGAATCAATATATCGAGGTAGTCCCCGCTATTTCCCTGCATCTGTCTGAAGAGCAGGCAATTTTGCCCATAGCGGGATTCCTGTTTCTGGAAGAACACTCGTCCGCGTACATCGTTCCCCGATAGATCCGCGTTAGCGGAACGCCCGTCCTGGGAATAGGAGAACCGATAGCTGGCAGAGGCGGCGCTGATTTCCGTAGGGGAGTGTACGAATTTGAAGGCTTGTTTGATTTGTAAAATCCGGTACTGCCCATTTTGGAGGGGGAAGACGATATGCAACTCTGCCGACTTGTTATTCACGGAATCCAGAAAGGCTGGGGTGTAATTCAGTACATTATTTGCATTACAGGTCAGGAGATGGGCAGGCAGGCTATTTTGGATGAGTACTCCTTGTTCCGTTCCGGCTTCCATGACGATGCGCTCCTGTCCGTTCAGGCGAAGGCTATACACTATGAACTCGCTCCCCTCCCTGGTTTCGGGGTAGGCGTATTCCAGTCGGTCTATACAGGATGATTCGTAGAGCACGTAGCGCCCTTTTGCAAAAAGCGGCGCAGAAAACACAAAGACAATCAGTGAGAACAGTGGGATGCGCATGGCGGTTCGTTTTTGGCTATCTATAGACTTGTTGCGAGGGGAGTCATCGGGGTTCAAAAGGCCCTTTTTTCACTCTTCGCCGGCTCCGTACAACAAGTCTTATATTTCGGGGATAATATACGACATGTCAACGGATTGTTCAACAAGTTCGGAACATAAAACGAAAAATGGCATCAATTGCGTATAATCCAGCCTTTGTTTATCGCGACCGACACGAGTTGGGAGGCATTTTTAACATTTAGTTTCTGTAGGATTTTCTTTCGGTGGGTATAGACGGTGTGTGTGCTGATGTTGAGGGTTTGGGCGATTTCTTTTGCAAAAAGCCCTTTAGCGGTCAGTTGGACGATTTCGATTTCCCTTGCACTGAGCACGGCATCTTCCAGGGCATCCTGGGGGGGAAAAGATTTTTCGAGCAAGAGGTCTATTACTTTGGTGCAATAAAAGCGCTCCTCTTTTTGCAGCGCGTGGATAGCGTCTAAAATTTCTTCTTCCCGGCAGTTTTTGGTCAGGTAGGAACGCGCACCGAGTTCTATTGCCTTATAGATGTTGTCGCGGTTCTGGTCGGTGCTGATGATCATGATCTGGGCTCCCGGGTTCTGGCGGGTGACGGTTCCAATGGTTTCCAGGCTGAACCCGTTGGGTTGGAGGTAGTCCATGAACACGATGGCGTTTTTGTATTCGGCTGTGTATCCAAGCAGCTCCTGTTCGTGTGAGGCGTTGAGGATGGGGCCCTTCCAGGCGATCTGTTCGAGTAATTTGCGGAGTGCAAAGCGGATGAGGTACTGTTGGTCGGCAAGGATGGCTGCCGGATATATCGGGTTGCTCATAGTCGTGTTTGATGCCATACTAAGTCCAATACGCGCGAGGACAAACTTGGTTCGCCGGCTCAGTCGGGGGTGGGCGTGGGCGTTTCGGAACCCTCGCCGGATTGGAACGCTACGCGCAGTTGAAAGCCTTTGCCAAACGACTGGACCAAAGGGCCAAACATCGTCTCCAACAATTCCCGCGCCTGGTCCTTTGATTTGTCGTAGGCGTCGCTCACGGCGATATCCCGCCTGAACTCTTCGCGGAGCAGGTTGATGGCCCGGTTGAAATCCGCACTGTTCACCTCGCGCATCCATCCGATATCCAATTTTTCGAAGCGGGGATAGACCTCATGCGAGAGGATACGGGGTTCCGGCAGGGTTATGGTGACGACTTTTGTGCGGGGATCGAGTTGTACCTTTGAGTAGGCGTCGAGCCGAAAGCCTATTTTTGCGATGCTGATAGCGGTGATCTCTACTTCCGTACTGGAAACGGAGAGCCCCAGGACTTTGGTTTTCATTTGTTTGCTCAGTCCTTTTTTATCCCGGATTTCGTAGGTGGCGAGTTCGGCGATCACCTTTTCCACTCGTTCCTGGAAGAGCCCTTCGGCGCGTCCGAAATCCTGTATGGCAGCCCGGTCCTGTAGTTTTTTCAAGAAAGGCGCTAACGCTTCTGACAGAGCGATGCCGCAGGGGGTGTCCACGTTTTTGCCCGTTCCAAACAAGGTGCCGTCTTTCATCGGCACCAAAGGTGCGATGATGGAATTGACCAGGGTACAGGTGTATTTGGAGGCGATTTCAAACAATAAGTCGGTCGCACTTTTAAACTGGTTGTCGTACCAGGCCTGATAGAGCGCCGAGCTGGAGTCCTGAAGTTGGATAAAATCCTGGTAATATAGGTCCCGGAGGTATTCGTGCTGTCTTTCATAGGCGTCGGGGATGCCGCTCTTTTGTGCCTGGCTTAGCCCCATGCGGCTGGCGACATGCATCAGGATGCTGAGGTTCAGTTTTTTGATCAGTTCGTTGAATTCCTGTCGGTAGCGTTTGGGGTTGGTCAATACGGCCAGGGCATAGTCTTCATCTACGTCAAACTGAAAATCGGCGGGCATATACTGGATTCGCATTTCGCGCGGGATACGGGATGTGCCCCCCATTTCGGGATAAAATTTCATAAAGGCGACGGCTGCGATGCTCAGGAGGAGTATCACGACCATAATTTGCCCCATTTTAAGCCCGTCTGGTCCGTTTTGCTCTTCTCGTGCCATAAAATTGCATACTTTTGATAAAAGAACAGCGCGTCGCCCCGAGATTGTACAGAGCGGGTCGGCAGTTTTTGCATTCAGATAGCTAATCTATGAAATTTGCACGCACTACGCTCAATTGTCGTGGAAAGTTAGTGGATTTATCATCGCCCGTCGTGATGGGGATTCTGAACCTCACCCCGGATTCCTTTTACGACGGCGGCCGTTGGGGCAAGAGCGAAGATGCCCTTCGCCAGGCTGCCGCCATGCTGGAGGAGGGGGCCACGTTCATTGATGTGGGGGGGATGTCCACGCGACCGGGTGCCCGTCCGATCCTCGAAGGGGAAGAGACGCAAAGAGTTGTGCCGCTCATAGAGCGCTTGCTGCGCGAATTTCCGGAGGCGGTCGTTTCGGTGGATACCTGGAGGTCGGGTGTCGCGCTGCGCGCATGCGAAGCAGGGGCCTCTCTGATCAACGATATTTCAGGAGGAGCGTTTGACCCCGGGCTGTGGCCTTTGCTGGCACGTCTGCAGGTGCCCTACGTATTGATGCACATCTCCGGCGAACCCGAGACCATGCAAGTGGCGCCTTCGTATTCCCGGGGGCCAGTCCTGGAGGTCCTGGACTACTTCATCGAAAAAGTGGGCCGCTTGAGGGAACTGGGGCTGCGCGATATCCTGATCGATCCCGGCTTTGGCTTTGGAAAACAACTCTCCGACAATTATCAGTTGCTTTTGCATCTGGAGGTGTTTAAAATACTGGAACTGCCCATTCTGGTTGGCCTTTCCCGCAAGTCTATGATTTACAAATTACTGGATACAACCCCCGAACACGCGCTTCCGGGTACAGCCGCCCTGCATTTTGCCGCGCTGGACAGAGGGGCGCAAGTGTTGCGGGCGCACGACGTGCGGGCTGCTGTAGAGGTAGTACGCCTGTGGACATACCTGCACGAAACCGGTTGAACATGGTACTTACGGAAGAACGGGTTTGCGATCTGGCCCTCCATTTTTTGAGGCAGTACTACAAATTCTGGCCCCGCCAGGGGGATCTGGATATCCGCAGGCATCTGCGTGCCGACGGTGGGGTGGTCGCCGATGGCCTTATTTCCTTTGTTCAGGAAGACGGCCGCCTTTTCACGGCAGCACTGGAAGCAAGCGATTATTTGAAGCGGGATGAACTGTGGTACAAACCCCTCTGGCAGCTTGCCTTCTGGGATGCGGGTGCGCTGGCTTCTATCTCTGCCAGCGCTATCCTCTTGTGGCTTCACCTCGATGGGCGGCTGCGCCTCATGCACGATTCCCCCTTCCTGTTTGCACTGCTCTTCCTGGGCGGGGCAGTCCTGCTGACTATGGCCGTATTTGGAGCTATCCGATCGTCGCGAAGATATCGCTACGTCTATGCGGTGGAGCAATTCAAAAGATATGCAGCTTCTGAGCAATGGATTGCCTTCTCCTGGGATGTGTTCCCGGGACCGGAACACCGGTTTTATGCGGAACTGAAAACGCAGTGCATCCTGAACGGGTACGGGCTGATGGAAATCCAGCCGGATGAATCGGTTAAAATATTACTGACTCCTGCCCGGCAAGGGGTTCCAGGCACCGACAAGCGACGGGCGCTGCGGTTCTTTACAGATAGCGAATGGTCCCAGCGACTGCGGGAAACGATCCGTGGCGAGGGCTGGCGCGAGCAGATAGGCGATTTTTTTGAGCGCCTCACCGGAAAGCCCGAACTAAACGACCTCATCCGCTTCAAAAGGCCGGTCTGGCGCCAGCTCGGGGTGGGGGCATTGGCCACTGCGCTCATCGGAATGGTGTTGTACCGGGAATATGGAAAAAGACCCGTCGTCTATGTGGATGAAGAGGCGTACGCCGAACGCATGGAACTCCTCGCGAACGCCCTGCGAAACGCGCCGGAACCTGTTTTTATCCCTTTTCCTCCCGATACAGTTTCTACGGCGCCTTTTTCCAAAAATACGCAGCCGTACCTACCCAATATCATTCCAGATACGAGTTCGATCTGGGGCCGGATGCAGGAGAAAGGATATATACGAGCCGGCGACAAAGGGATGACGGTTTATCCGTGCGCGTATGCCCAATCCCTGCTCTACAGGCGCTACGCCGTCCATATCGGTGCATTTTACGATATCGAATACGCCCAGAGGGCCCTCTGGAGGGTACGCGAACGTGGGGTGGCCGCCCACTTGCTTTTCATGGGATGTTTTCAACCCAGAAAAGCCTATTACGCGATTGTTCTGGAACAAACCTTCAATGAGCTCGAACAGGCGAATCAGGCATCGGCACAGCTCCGGAAATCCCTGCAAGGACAATTGACGGAGTTTTACCCCCGCGTCGATTTTTTTTATTAAGCTCGTCGGAAGAGGGTAGAAAGGCTTTTATGGCTGTCTTGGCAAAAATCCCGTGCTCGGGTTAGTCAGGTAAAGGCATTTAATCGTAACTTTGGCCTGCTTTTTTAAATCGGTCGCCCACCAACAGATTTGGCGCGTCCGCCTAAACAAACATTGAATGGATCGCAATACCATTATTGGCCTCAGCCTCATTTTCGTGCTCTTCTTCGCCTGGCAGTACATCAGTTCCCCGACTAAAGAACAGTTGGAAGCCCAAAAAAGAACCCAGGACTCGCTGGCTCGGGTCGAACGGCAGGCAGACAGCCTGAACCGGCTCAAAACCCGGAAAGCAAAGGCAGAAGAAGCGAGCGTACCGGACTCCGTACTCAACCAGCGCCTGAGTAGTACGTTCGGTCCTTTTTCGGCCTCGGCACGCGGTAAAGAACAACTGCTCACCCTGGAAAACAGCAAGCTGAAAATCACGTTCAGCAGCAAGGGCGGGCGCATCGTGGAAGTGCTGCTCAAAGAGCATTTCAAAATGGTGCGCAACGAAAAGCGCAAAGACGTGAAAGAGCCGCTCTACCTGATGAACGCTCCCAAAAACCGCTTCGACTACACTATACCCGTCAGCGGTATAAGCTCGGAGGCCGTCCAAAGCGGCGATTTGTTCTTCGAGCCGAAAACGGAAGGCAATACCCTGGTTTTCAGAGCGCAAGCAGATAATGGTGGCTACTTCGAACAGCGCTACTCCTTGCCCGAAAACGACTATACATTGGACTATTCCATTCGGTTTAAGGACTTGAACGGGGTGCTGGCCTCCCAAACGGATCACCTATCCTTGAATTGGGTAAATTATTTGGGCGGAATCGAAAAGGCCACGAGCTACGAGCGCACCTATGCAACTACCTATTATCGCCCGAAAGAGGGCAAAGTCGAGCGATGCTCCCCCAGTCGAGACGAGGATATGGAAAATGGCGACGGTGCGCCTATTAAATGGATCTCCTCTGCAAACCAGTTTTTCAACAGCTCCCTGATCGCGCAATCGGCTTTCGCCGAGGCCACTATGGAGACGAAAGCTATGCCGGAGGGCTCCGGATACCTCAAAGTGACCCGGAACGAAATCCAAATCCCGGTCGAGGAGGTATCCAAGGGCGGCTTTGCCATGCAGCTCTACGTAGGGCCTAACGAATTTAAACGCCTGCACGATATGGGGTATGACCTGGAAGAAGTCGTCCCTTTTGGCCGCAATATCCTGGGGTCTATCAACCGATGGATTGTCCGCCCGATCTTTTCCTTCCTGTCGGGTTTTTCCCTGGGGGCGGGCATGGTGATTTTTCTCCTTACCTTGCTGGTGAAGCTGGTCCTGTTCCCTCTTTCCTACCGGATGATCTACTCTCAGTCGAAGATGACCGTGCTGAAACCGGAAATGGAAAAGTTGCGGGAGAAGTATAAAGACGACCAACAGCGCCAGCAAATGGAGACGATGAACCTCTACCGCGAATTCGGCGTAAACCCGCTGGGGTCCTGTCTGCCTATGTTGCTTCAGATGCCTATCTGGATTGCGCTCTATCGCTTCTTCCCGGCGGCTATCGAGTTTCGCCAAAAGGGGTTCTGGTGGGCAAATGACCTGTCGTCCTATGATGAGTTCTTCCAGCTGCCCTTCAGCGTGCCCTTCGGCTTCGGCGACCATATCAGCATGTTCACCCTGCTCTGGGTGTTGACTACGCTCATCTACACCTGGTACAACTCAAAAAACATGGACTTCTCGTCTAACCCGGCCTTGAAATACATGCAATACATCATGCCGGTCATGTTTATGGGTTTCTTCAATGGCTATGCCTCCGGTCTGACGGCCTACCTGCTGTTCAGCAACGTAATCAATATCGGGCAAACGCTGGTGACCAAACATCTCATCATCGACGAAGAGAAAATAAAACGGGATATGGAAGAATTCCGCAAAAAGCCAAAGTCCCAGAAAGGTTTCTCCGCCCGCCTGGAACAAGCCCTGAAAGACCAACAGCGCATTGCTGCAGAAAAACAACAGCAGGCCATCAACCAGAAGAAAAAGAAATAGACTTGTTGTGCGGGGTCAGTGCGGGTGAAAAAGGGCCTTTTTGAACCCTCGATGGCCCCGTGCAGCAAGTCTGATAGCCTCAGTCTAGATATACCGCTGCTTCTTCCCCGCTTCCGTTGAGCACCACCTCGATGTTCTCCTTGAGCGTAGTGGCCAAAGACAAGCCCACATAGTCCACGCGGATGGGAAATAGCTTGTGTTGCCGGTCTATCAACACCGCTACTTCCAGGCGTCTGGGCAGCGTGTCCATAAGGGGCCGACAGGCGTAGAACAGGGTTCGCCCGGTATTTGCCACATCATCTGTGAGGATGATGGTTTGGTCTTGTAGGGATTCCAAGGGTAGCCCTATGCCCACTGGTTCGCTCAAGGGGGCGGCTGGGTTTATCCGGATCTGGGTAATTTCTATTTTCTTATCGCTCATCCGTCGGATCTGTCTGTGGAGCAGCCGCGCGAAATCCATGCCCTTGCTGTTGATACCCGCAAGGATAAGCGTATCTTCTTCGAGGTTGTTTTCCAGTATCTCAATGGCCAATCGGGTGATTTTTTGCTCGATCTGGCGCTCGTTCAGAATCTTCATGGCATGTCGTTTTCAGGTGGTAAAGGTACAAATTTGGGCTTGTTGCGCCAGCGCTCTTTTTTTTGGGAAAAATTCGTTAACTTGGGGCTTTGAATCGGCTTTTTGCGAGAGGGCGGTGGGCAGGAAAAAGGCTTTTTGACCCTCGACGATTCCCCCGTAAGAAGTCGAATGGAGTCCGAACATCAGAATCAGTCCATTATGCTGTCCTCAATCTCGTTTGTCGCGATCGCCCTCCTCTCTATCGCTATGGCGGCCCGCCAATTCATGAAGGTGCGCAGGAATATCCTGCTCGGCCAGGCGGAGGAAATACCCGGTGAGCAGGCCCTGCGCTGGCGGAATGTGTTGCTGGTCGCTTTTGGGCAGCAGAAAATGTTCAAAAACGCCCTTCCAGCAATACTGCATTTGTTCATATACGTAGCTTTCGTCATTACCCAGATCGAGCTGATAGAAATATTCATCGACGGGATTTTCGGCACGCACCGCTTCTTCGCCCCATCGCTCGGTGGGTTTTACACGTTCATCATCAGCTTTATCGAAGTGCTTTCTGCGCTGGCTCTCATCGCCACTTTTGTCTTTTTGGTGCGCCGCAACGTCCTGCACATCGCCCGGTTTCAAAAACCCGAACTGAAGGGATGGCCAGCAAAAGACGCCAACGTAATACTCTACCTGGAAATCGCATTGATTTTCTGTATTTTCCTGATGAACAGCGCAGATATGGCCCTGCACCAAAATAGCTATAGCTTTGCGCTGAGCCGCTACATTTCCCCTGTTTGGCAAGACTTCCCTGCGGCCTCCCTGCACCTGCTGGAACGAATAGGCTGGTGGGGACATGTGCTGGTCGTGTTTGCTTTCCTGAACTACCTGCCGGTTTCCAAGCACTTACATATTCTGCTCGCTTTCCCCAACACATGGTATGCGCCCCAAAGACCGCGCGGGGAGATGGAAAATATGCCCGCCATTATGCAGGAGGTCAAATCTATGCTGGGGCTTTCCGATGCTACCGCCACCGCCGAAGTGCCTGACTTCGGTGCCGGGGATGTTCCGGCTATGAGCTGGAAAAATATCCTGGATGCCTACAGTTGTACAGAGTGTGGACGGTGTACGGCCGTCTGCCCGGCGAACAGTACCGGAAAAAAACTCTCCCCCCGAAAAGTGGTGATGAGCATCCGCGACCGTGCCGAGGAAATCGGCCGAAAGATAGACAGCGGTGATATGACCTACGCCAAAGATGCGGCTAAAGCGCTCGACGCTGCGAATTTTCAGGACGGCAAATCCCTTTTTGACTATATTTCCCCGGAAGAAATCCATGCCTGCACGACCTGCAATGCCTGCGTGGAGGCTTGTCCGGTTTTGATCAACCCCCTGGACCCCATCCTTAAAATGCGCCGGTACGAAATCCTGACGCTTTCCCAAGGCCCTTCCGACTGGCTCCCCATGTTCAACAGCATGGAAAACAGCGGGGCAGCCTGGGCAATGTCCACGCCCCGGGATCAGTGGACAAAAGAACTTTCTGCATAACCTATAGATTTGTCGCGAGGAGGGAAAAAAGAGTCCTTTTGTCCAACTCTGCCCCTTTGGTGATTCTCCTCGCAATAGCTCTAATAACCAAATGATTATGTCCTTGCATATCCCTACCATGGCCGAGCTGGCCGCCGAAGGTCGCACCCCCGACATCCTGTTCTGGGTGGGGTGCGCCGGAAGTTTTGATGCTCGGGCACAGAAAGTGACCGCTGCTTTTGCGCGCATCCTGCACGCTACCGAAATTTCTTTCGCCATCCTCGGCACAGAGGAGCAATGCACGGGAGACCCGGCCCGCCGGGCCGGCAACGAGTTCATATTTCAAATGCTGGCCGTACAGAATGTGGAAGTACTGAATGGGTACGGCGTTAAAAAGGTTGTGACCGCTTGCCCGCACTGCTTCAACACCCTGAAAAATGAATACCCGGCCCTGGGCGGCAACTATGAGGTTATCCACCACACGCAGCTGTTGCAACAATTGATTGCGGAAGGGCGTATAAAAATGAAGGAAGGGGGCAGCTTTAAGGGCAAGCGCATCACCTACCACGATTCTTGCTACATCGGCCGGATCAACGGGGTGTATGAAGCGCCGCGCGAAGTACTCAAAGCCCTGGACGCCGATCTGGTCGAACTGAAGCGCTGCCGCAGCAATGGCCTCTGCTGCGGAGCCGGCGGTGCCCAAATGTGGAAAGAGGACGAACCCGGCGACCAGCGTATCAACGTAGCGCGCGCGGAGGAGATCCTGGAAAGCGGCGCAACTGCGGTGGCGGCAAATTGCCCCTTCTGTATCACTATGCTGCAGGACGGCATAAAAGCAAAAGATAAACAGGAGGAAGTTCTCGTATATGACCTGGCAGAACTGATTTTAAACAACATGCAACAAAGATGACAGCAATGCAGCACTTCCCGGACCACGCACGGGTCTGGGTATATCAAAGCAACCGGCCTTTCACCCCCGACGAGATCGAGTCATTGAACCGGCAACTCGGCAATTTTGCCCGGCAATGGGTGAGCCATAACCAATTGCTCAAAGCAAGTGCGCAGGTAGTGTTCGACCGCTTTATCGTGCTGATGGTGGACGAAGGGCAGGTGGGGGCAGGAGGATGCTCCATCGATCGCTCCGTGGCTTTTTTAAAAGACCTGCAGGCACAGTACGGAATGGATTTATTTGACCGTATGCTGTTCTCCTACCTCGATGGGGAAAAAATCACAACCCTTTCCCGGGATGCGTTCGCAAAGGGCTACCGCGATGGGACGATTCACGATGCCACGGTCGTATTCGACCCCTTGATTAGCGATAAGCTCTCGTTTGACCGCGCTTTTGCAAAGCCGCTCAGCGAAAGCTGGATGAAACGCATGGTGTAAGAGCATACTAAAATATTCGGCATGATCCAAAGAGTAAAACGCTGGCTGGGTATCGAAGGGGTGAAAATCGAACTGCTGTTGCCAGAGACCCTATCGCTGAAATCCGCCCTCCTGGAGGGCAAATTGCGCTTCCAGTCCATGAACCCGCAAAGGGTTACCTATCTGAGGATAGCGCTCAAAGAGCGATACAGCCGGGGCAGGGGAGAAGAGCGCCTGGTAGATGAATATGTGCTGGGCGCTCTGGAAGTGGAAAAACAAATAGATATCCCCAAAGGAAAAATCGTGGAGCTGCCCTTTTCTTTGCCCTTCGTACGGGTCGAGTCTAACGTAGATGCGATGGAAAAAGCGCTTCTGTGGAAAGGGGTTGCGAAAGTAGCGAAATGGGCGAATCAGGTCGAGTCAGAATTTCGGGTCGAGGCAGAAGCCAGGATTCAAGGTACTGCCCTCAATCCGTTTGTCCGCCAGGTGATCGTTGTAAAACCGTAGACTTGTTGCTCGGGATCATCGAGGAGTGAAAAAAGGGCCTTTTGGGCTCCTCGATGATCCCCCCGCGCAACAAGTCTCATAATAATCGCAGTATGGAATACTTCTTGAACGTAGGAGGGCTCTCTGCCCGCGAACTCCGCGAGGGCATCCACGCGCGTCTGGTGCACATGGAAGGGATGTCGTTGGCGTATGTAGATCTCAAACAAGGGGCAGTCCTGCCGGTGCATCAACATGTGCACGAGCAGATGACCAACGTCCTGGAAGGCGAACTGGAGTTCACCGTAAACGGAGAAAACAGGATATGCCGGGCAGGGGACATAGTAGTGCTGCCCTCGAATGTGCCGCACGGGGTACGGGCCATTACGGCGTGCCGGTTGATAGATGTATTCCAACCCGTGCGGGAGGACTACAAATAATCCGGAAAGGGGATGAGGTTCTTGTACCTGGTGTTCAGCATCGGCCTTCTGCTGTACGTTTCAGATTTGTTGTGGTCGTGTTCAGAAAATACACTTCCTGCTGGGGCAGAGGCAGCGTACGTGGGGGAGCCTTCCTGTGGTGCCTGCCACCAGAAGGAAGCGGAGGACTGGCGGGGCTCTCACCACGACTTGGCGATGCAGGAAGTGTCGGACTCCACCGTCCTGGGTGATTTTTCAGGGGTCGAGCTGCGGAGCAAAGGAATTACATCCCGTTTTTTCAGAAAGGGAAATCGCTTCATCGTACATACCGAGGGAGCGGAGGGCGCTATGCAGGACTTTGAGATCGCCTATGTTTTTGGCGTCTTTCCCCTGCAGCAATACCTGGTGCGCTTCCCGGGCGGACGCCTGCAGGCGCTGCACCTGGCCTGGGACAGCCGCGATGGAAAATGGTTCGACCTGCAGCCAAAGAACCGCTTCCGCCCGGACGACTGGATGCACTGGACCAAGGGCAGTATGACCTGGAACAATATGTGCGCAGATTGCCACTCTACCAACCTCCAGAAAAATTATGACCCCGAAACAGATACCTACCAAACGACTTGGTCTATACTGGATGTGAGTTGCGAAGCTTGCCATGGCCCGGGCTCCAGGCATCTTGAATATGTAGGTTCGGCGGGTTACAAGAAAGGTAAAAGGGTCCAGGGGAGTTTCTTACACCTCACCCCCGCACTGGACCACAAGCAACAGGTAGATCAGTGTGCCCGCTGCCACTCGCTGCGCTCCAACCAAAGCCTGGCGTACGACCACAGCGGCGTGTATGCCGATCACTACGGCGTAGAAGTCCCCAAGCCGAATGCGTATCATGCCGATGGCCAGATCCTGGAGGAAGTATATGAATACGGGTCTTTCACCCAGAGCCGCATGTACCAACAAGGGGTGAAATGCACCAATTGCCACAACCCACACTCTCTGAAATTGCGCGCGGAGGGCAATGCCCTGTGCGCGCAGTGCCATGCCCCAAAGATATACGACACGGAATCGCATCATTTCCACCCGCTGGGAAGCACGGCCGCGCAATGTGTCAACTGCCATATGCCGGGAAAGTACTACATGGGCAACGACTTCCGCCGCGACCATAGCCTGCGCGTGCCCCGCCCGGACCTGAGCGCTCGCTACGGCACGCCGAACGCGTGCAACAACTGCCATGCAGGCAAGGGGTTCAAATGGCAAGCAGAGGCCGTTGCTGCGCATTTTGGCGAAAAGAGGAAACCCCACTACGCAGAGGCATTTCTGGCGTTCCGGCAGGGAGAGCCGGGCGCTGCAGACAAAGTCGCGGCGCTATTGGAAGATACGGCCCAATCGGACATGGCCAAGGCTATGGCGGTATGGAACTTGTCTGCTTCCGAACAAGCAGCGAATTGGGAGGTTTTTTTCTCCCGCGCCCTGAAAAGTCCGGTTCCTTTTATACGGAACTCCGCAGTAGATGCCTTCCAGGCTTTTCCCCCGGAAACGCGGGTTGCCCGTCTGGCGCCTATGCTGGAAGACCCGGTGCGCTCGGTACGCGTATCGGCTGCGTTCATTTTGGCAGACGCGAGCTCTTCCATCCCCAAGGGCAGTAAAGAAGCCTACGAAAAAGCAATCGCGGAGGGCGAGCAGGTGCTGCTGGCCCAGTCTGACTTCAGCGGGGGCCGCCTGCGGAAGGCACAACTGAAGATGAGCCAGGGCGATATCGCTTCTGCAGAAAAGGCATTCCAGTCGGCGCTCCGGCTCGATCAGGACCACCCGCCCGCAGTGAGCGCAGCCGCTAATTTTTACTACGGGCGCGGGCAGTTCGACAAGGCGGCAGTCGTATATCAGCAGTTTCTGGCGCGCAATCCCTCCGAGGCCTGGGCTAATTACGAACTGGGGCTTCTATTCGCAGAGATGCAGCGCCTGGAAGAAGCGACTTCGTACCTGGCTGTGGCAGCGGCTCAGTCCAATGATCCCCGGTACAGCTATAATTGGGGTCTCGCCCTGCAAAATATGGGAAAAAGTACCGAAGCAGAGCGCGCGTTCCAGGACGGCCTGCGAAAAGCTCCCGGGCAGGGATACCTCGAATACGCGCTGGCGGTGCTGTACTACCAGCGAGGGGATTTGGCAAAAGCACGAAAAATTGCACAGGGCTTGATCCAAAAAGAGCCTCAAAATACCGAGTATTTGAGGCTCTTCCGGGCCCTGGGCTTGTAGCGGCTATACCCCTTTACATAGCTAATATCTCCGCCATGCGGATCAGCTCCCGGTCAATGGGTTTGTCTTTAGAGATGGCATCCTGAAAAGGGGTAAACACCACTTTATCGTTGATGATGCCTGCCATCACGTTCTTTTGTCCGTGTATGAGTCCCTCCACAGAGGCGTAGCCCAGACGGCTGGCGAGCAGACGGTCTAAAGAGTTGGGGGAACCACCGCGTTGCAAATGGCCGATAATGGCGTAGCGGATATCGAAGTTGTGTACTCTGTCCCGAACGATTTTGGCAATTTCTGCGGTAGTGCCCATTTTGTTGCCCTCGGCGACGATGACCAGGCTGAAAAGTTTTTTGCGCCGTGCGTTTTTGAGCAGCAAATCCGTGAGCCGATCCATATCCATATCTATTTCCGGGATGACCACGCTTTCGGCTCCGCTCCCAATGGCGGTGTGCAGGGCGATGTACCCGGCATGACGCCCCATCACTTCGATGAAGAACAAGCGGTTGTGAGCGTCGGCGGTGTCCCGGATGCGATCCACCGCTTCGATGGCAGTGTTTACGGCTGTATCAAAACCGATGGTATAATCCGTGCCGAACAGATCGTTGTCAATAGTACCCGGAATCCCGATGAATGGGATATCGTATTCCTGGGAAAAAATACTTGCGCCCGTAAAGGTGCCATTGCCGCCTATGCCGATACAGGCATCAATATCAAAGGCGGTGAGCGACTCGAAAGCAGTACGTCGTCCCTCCGGACTCAGAAAGCGCTCGCTCCTCGCAGTTTTGAGGATAGTGCCGCCGCGGTGGATGATATTGGCGACATCTTTCCGCTCCAGCAACTGAAAGTCGCCGTCGATCATCCCCTCATACCCGCGCAGGATGCCATAGACGTGTAGATCGTAAAAAGAGGCGGTGCGGACGACGGCGCGTATGGCCGCATTCATGCCCGGTGCGTCGCCCCCTGAAGTGAATACAGCAATGCGTTTGATTGTTTTTTGCATAGATGGGCTCATTCTTGGTGCACGTGAAATTCGACCAGACGGTCAATCGGTTTTTGCAGGAATCTGCCAGTTTTCATACCGCGTTCCTCCAGGATTACCGCGAGAAAATCCCGGAAGTGAAAAGCTACCGAACCGATGAAATGGACAGGGAGACTCAGGTGCCCGTGGTATTTGCGCACATGGCGGTCCACAAATTCAGAAAAGGAACCATAAATCAGTTTTTGTATGAACAGGTGGTCCCGGTTATCCGACAGGAACTTCGTGAGCGATGCCAGATAGACGTTGGGCGACGGCTTTTCATAGATGTTTTCCAATAATTCTGCCTTTCCGCCGGGAATCATCTCCTCGAGCTTCAGGCATAGATCGTGCGGGAGCTCCCGGTAAAAATACGCGCGCACCAGCGCTTTTCCGAGGTGCGCGCCACTGCCCTCATCCCCCACAAAATAGCCGAGGTTCGTGACGTTGTCGCGCACATCCAGGCCGTCGAACAGACAGGAGTTGGAGCCTGTTCCTATAATGCATGCAATGCCGGGAGAGCGCCCGCAGGTCGCCCTCGCCGCCCCCAGCAAGTCGTGTTCCACGTCTATGAGAGCGTTCTGAAACAATTTCTGTAAGCCCGCGCGCACCTTGCCGGCCTTCTCGTCGTCCCATACAGACGCCCCGTAGTAGTACACCTCCCTGATCTCCTCGTAGGGCAGAGCTTCGAGATCAAATACCTTTTTGCACTCATCGGCTATAAAGTCCGAAGAATGGTATAAAGGATTAAAACCGATAGTGTTGAGATGATGTAAAGTGCCTTTTTCGTCGGTGAGTACCCAGTCGGTTTTCGTTGAACCGCTATCTGCAACCAGAATCATACCTATGTTTTGCCGCTAAGGTAGTGTAAAAAATACACTAACTAAAATTTTAGGGTAAAAAAATATAAAACAAAATGTGTTTTAAAAGTTGGTTTAAAAACAAAACGAGCTATATTTGTCCAATCAAAACAAATAGTTGGTTATGGGATCGGTTTACACAACGAACGCACGGAGCTACGGCAGCTCCCAAAAAACAGGGAACCCTTCCTGGTTGAGCAGGAACTGGTTCAACCTGATACTCTTGTACGTGAGCGGGCACTTTGTCCTCCAAAAAGAGGTATCCCTGGATATCGTTAGCCCGGGGCACCAGACGTCCTTCCAGTCTGCCGGCGTATCGGTTGTCCCCGTCGCCGGCACACAGGAAACACCCTCGGAAAGCTGGTACGTGCCTGCTTCCAATGTCAGTCAATTTAAGAAAATCAGGGAACAGCCGGTTAAAGAGGAAGGGGTAAAAGCGAAACCAGGGGCGGCAGTGCCCGGTTTCAGCATGAGAAATCTCACCCCGCTGCTCAGCCCGGACTACGCGCGGCGCAAAGGCATCCCCAGGGAAGTGGTGGAGGCGAGGGTACAGGTGTGCAAGGACTACGTGGCCCGCTACACTTCTATTGCACAGGAGGAAATGCGTACTTACGGTATCCCGGCCAGTATCACCCTGGCGCAGGGACTCCTGGAATCAGATGCAGGCGAAAGTGTGCTGGCACGCGAGTCGCTGAACCATTTCGGCATCAAATGCCGGACCAAATGCATCGGCTGTACCTGCCGCAACTACGCAGACGACGTGGCGCACGACATGTTCCGGGTTTTTGAAGAGGTAAGCGAGAGCTTCCGGGAGCACTCTCTCCTCTTAAACAGCCCGCGCTACAAGGGCTTAAAAAAATTGGAGCCCACCGATTACAAAGGCTGGGCGCGCGGCCTTAAAAAGGCAGGATATGCCACCGACCCGCGATACGCCGAAAAGCTGATCCGGATCATCGAAGCGTTGGATCTGGACCAGTACGATATCAAAGCATAGCGATATTTTTTGAACAAGAGAGGGGGCAAAAGGTACCGTGTGGGTCTTTTTGCCCCTTTGTCATACGCTGATTTTCCTGGGAACAAGTCTATTGGACCCCTCGCAACAAGTCTGTTAAAAAGAAATATTAGCTGCCGTACCAAAAACCATTTTTCCTTTGCTATTTTTGAGACTTTGGGTATTAGACTTGTTGAGCGCAACAAATCTATTGGCATTTGCTAAATCTTCGAGATTATGTGGCCTTTTTTCAATAAGCTGGCAAAAGGGATTGGATGGATCAACGATCGGGTAGGGGAGTACACCGCCTGGTTGAATCTCGTGCTCATCATTCTGGTTTGCGTAGATGTGTTCAACCGCTACGCGCTGAATATCTCGGCGGCCTGGATGACTGAGTTGGAGTGGCATATCTTCGCGCTGATTTTCATCCTGGCCTCCGGCTATTCCTGGAAGCACGACCGACATGTGCGGGTGGATTTATTTTACGTGAATTTTTCGAAGAAAGACAAAGCTACGGTAGATGCGCTGGGGGCCATTTTTTTCCTGATTCCGTGGTCTGCTACGCTGTTTTACGTTTGCTGGAGCTACGCTTCGCAATCCTTTGAGATACGCGAGGCATCCCCGGACCCGGGGGGCCTTCCCGCGTTTTACCCCATCAAATTTGCAGTCTGCCTCGGTCTGTTCCTCTTGTTTTTACAGGCCATATCCAAATTGATCGAAAACTTGCAGACCTGGCTGGGGGATAACCCCGAAACACAGGGCAACCATCACCAAGCATAGGAAGGGCTTTATGGAGTATTTTGCACTTATCCTCTTTTTGAGCGTTTTCCTGCTCATCCTGTACGGCTTCCCGGTAGCGTTTACCCTGGGAGGCTTATCTCTGATCTATGGGTTTTGCTTTTTGAGCCCTGAAAGTTTCTCGGCTATTCCGCCGCGCATCATGGGGGTGATGAGCAATTATGTATTGTTGGCTGTCCCCCTGTTCATCTTTATGGGGATCATGCTCGAACGATCGGGGCTGGCGGAACAGCTCCTGAACACGATGTCTCTGCTTTTCGGGCGGCTTCCCGGTGGCCTGGCCCTTTCGGTGGTCATCGTAGGAGCTATGTTGGCGGCTTCTACCGGTATCGTGGGGGCGACGGTGGTCACCATGGGCATGATTAGCCTGCCCACCATGCTCAAAAAGGGCTACGACCCCTCTCTGGCGACCGGGATCATAGCTGCCTCTGGCACACTCGGACAAATCATCCCGCCGTCGGTTGTTCTGGTACTCCTGGGTAGCGTCCTGAATGTATCCGTGGGCGGGCTCTTTGCGGCTGCTTTTGTGCCAGGGCTGCTGCTGGTGGTTTTATACCTGCTGTACTCTGTTCTCGTAGCCTATTTCCGCCCCAACCTCGCTCCGCCGGTAACCTCGGAAGATTTAGCCGCCACGCGCGAACCCGGGTTTGCGAAGAAGGTCGTCCAGGCTTTCGTGCTGCCGTTCCTGCTGATCCTGGCGGTTCTGGGCTCCATTTTCGCGGGGATTGCGACGCCTACCGAAGCTGCGGCTGTAGGGGCCATGGGGGCTATCCTTTTGACTTTACAGCAAAAGAAGCTGAACTGGAAAGTCTTGCACTCTGTAGCAAAAGAGACCACCCACCTGACCTCCATGGTGTTCATCATCCTCCTGGGAGCGACCACCTTCTCTTTCGTTTTCCGCGAAATGGGCGGGGACGTCTATTTAGTGGATCTAATCAAACAAGCCAACTTATCCCCCATGGCTTTCCTGGCTCTGGTGATGTTGATTGTTTTCATTGCCGGGTTCTTCATAGACTTCATAGAGATCATCTTCATCATCGTACCCGTCGTCGCGCCGGTATTCCAGGAGTTGGGGGTAAACCTGCTATGGGTAGGCATCCTGTTGTGCATCAACCTGCAAACCTCCTTCCTTACGCCTCCCTTTGGCTTCTCCTTGTTTTATCTCAAAGGGGTCGCGCCGCCCGAGGTTACCACATCGCATATTTATAAGGGCATCGTTCCCTTCATTGGGCTGCAGGTATTGCTGCTGGTGCTGGTAGTCTTGTTCCCGGAGGTGGGGATGATGTTTCAGCCTTGATCTTGATCCCCCTTAAATCGGTGCCGAGAGCGAATTATAGAACACTTTCTCCGTTATGCCGGCGTAGCCGGCGGCTTTCTTTTGGAAGGCGCTGTACGACTCGTACACTTTCTGGGTGAACGGGTCTTTCGCGACCATCTCGGAGATGACTTCTTCGGTGTAGGTGCGGAGCTGGGCAATCACTTCTTCCGGGAAGGGGCGGATATCTATCTTCTTTTCGAGCAGGGTGGCCATGGCCTCGCTGTTGCGCATTTCCATTTCGGAGAAGCACCAAAGGTGCGTGGCGGCGGCGGCTGTCCGCAGGATGGCCTGCAGGTCTTTGGGCAGGGCTTCAAAGCGCTCCTTGTTGAAGATGAATTCAAACGCGGTGCCCGGCTCTTGCCAGCCCGGCGTGTAGTAGTATTGGGCGATTTCCTGGAAGCCCAGCAGCATGTCGTGGTAGGGGCCGACCCATTCTGCTGCATCAATGACCCCGCGCTCCAGGCTCGTGTATAGTTCTCCTCCGGCCATGAGTACGGGAGAGCCACCGGCCTTGGCCAACACCTGTCCGCCGAGGCCGGGAATGCGCATCTTCAGCCCTTTTAAATCCGCTATGGTATTGATTTCGCGGTTGAACCAACCGCCCATCTGCACACCGGTATTCCCGCCGAGCATGGGGATTAGGTTGAATTTGGCATACAGGCTCTCCCAGAGTTGCAAGCCCCCGCCGCTGAGGATCCAGGCCGTGGACTGCTGTGCGTTCATACCAAAGGGCACCGTGGAGAAAAAGGGCGCCGCTGCAGATTTGCCCGCCCAATAGTATGCCGCTCCGTGGCCAATTTCTGCTGCACCGCTGCGCACTCCATCAAATACTTCGAGCGCAGGCACCAACTCCCCCCCCCCAAACACCCGGATGGTCATCCTTCCCCCGGACATCTCCTCGACCATGCGGGAAAAGGCGGTACACGCGTCGCCGAAAATGGGAAAATTGGGCGGCCAGGTAGTCACGAGCTTCCATTCATAGCGCTTACCGCTGACGGTTTGAGTGGAATGAGACGAAGACTGCGCAAAGTTTTTTCCCGCTAATAAGCGCAAGGCTACCGGTAGGGAAATGGTGCCCAGGGCTACGCCCTTTAAAAAAGATTTCCGGTTCATGTTTCGAGTGTTGGTGCTATGCAATGATAGCAATAAAAATCAATCCAATACGACAGAAACGCCATGGAAAGATACTTTTCCATAAGAATTCGCTGCGCTGAGCACTACGCGCCGAAGTTTTTTCCGCGTTTGGAAGGGTACGAAAAATGCACTTTTAGAAGCATCTGCGGTCCGCGCCCCTGCATACGCGGGGCGCTTGTCGGATGGCGAGCGCAGCTGCAGGCCATAGCGGATTTCCCGCAGCTCGTGCGCACCGTCCTCAAACTCTATCCGCACCGTGGCCAGGAGTTCGTTTTCTTCTGCAAAACAGGAGGTACTCAGCAATAAAGCCAGGCCTTTTGCCTTCCGGGCGGTAGTCTGGACGGTGAGCGCCGCGCAGGAAGAGGGTAGGGGTTGGGGCGCCATTTCCCGGAAGCGATATGGCCCGGCTTCGACGAGCCGGGCGTCTTTAGTGCCAAACAAAAGCCCCGCCTGGTCTTTCACCGGCTTTGGGTCTCGATAGTACAGGGAGGTCCATAGTGCAATCGGATCGTAGGGCAGGTCTTGCGGCATCTCGCTGCGCGCCGACCAGGCGTAGTCCAGGGACGAGATATAAGCCCCGAATTGAGGGATGTACTTGAGCATGTTTGCTTCGCAGCTCTCGTAGTCGGCCCAGGTGGTTTGCAGGGTTCCTAAGCCCCGTTGGGCCGCTGCAAGCGTAAACCCACGGACGTTATCGGGATAAAACCAAGTAGAGGCCACCGGACGAAAGCCCTCGCGCTGGAATACGTCGAGGCTGGGTGCGTAGCGCAGCGGGTCGGGCTCTCCGGAGTAGTGCCAATCGGCTATGTAAGACCCTTTCGGAACTACCGAGCGCCGCCGCCTGGCGTGTTCCCGGGTTTCGGCATTGCTGAAATCAATGGATTCTCCGGGTCCGAGCAACATATCGCCCCAGAGCATCGGGGTGGCCCCGTGTTTTTGGGCGATTCCGGCCAGGAAGGGGAGTTGTTTTTCCCACCAGCTGCTGATCAGCTCCGGGTCGCGCGACGGCCAGCCGATCATATCCACTTCATCGAGTCCGAAATGAAGGGTCTTTGCGCCGGTCAGCGCGACGGCCTCGTCCCAAATCGCTTCCATCGCTTTTTGGGCCTTCGCTTTGCGCACATCCAGTGTATAGGGGATTTCCGGGTTGGTAGCCAGGTCCAGGTTCTGGTCGTTGACGAAAAACCATTCCATGTGGCCAAAGCTTTGGATGAGAGGAATCAGTTCCACCTGGTGCTGATTTAGGAAGCGCGCTTCTTCGGCCAAATCTGCTGCGTTGGCCGTAATGGGGTTTCGGATACCCGGCTGGGAAGACCAGTCCGTTTGCTCGCACTGAAGGACGACCTTGTTCATGCGCAGCGGAAGCAGGATTCGCTCGTACATGCGCCGGTGAAAAGCCAGGGCTTTGGGCCCTGTAAAATGGTGGATTCCGCGCCATCCCGTACTGGGATAGTCCCGGATCGTGCCGGAGGGGAGCAGGAGTCTTCCGTTTACAGGTCGGGTCAGGAATGCGAGTGCATGGGCGGCATGCCGCATTCCTGAATCGTCGGCCCATTGTATAGTAATTTGATTATCTTTTATTTGTATTAAAAAACCTTCATTTGGAAGACGATTATCCAACGAATAGACCACATTGGAGTATCCGATGCGGGGATATTCCCAAAGCCGTGTAAGCGCATTTGCCAGGAGGCTGTCGAAAGGGGAGAGGGGCTTTTTGGAGTCTGGAATCAGCGGGACTTCCGTTTTTTCGTCCAATTCTGCGAATCTGGGTTTGGGGATTAGCGGAAGACGAGTACTTTCCACGCGCAGGACTGCGGGATTTTGCCCGGCTGCTGGCTTCAATACCCGGGAGTCGGTTTGTGCTACCATTCTGAGAGGCTCGTAGCTTCCCGAAACGCCGAGGGCGAATCGCTGTCCGGGAGCAATAAGCTGCGGAGCCAGATGAATGAGAAGATAGGGGGCTGCACTTTCCCATTTACTGGCTTCTTCTGTAGGACGCGGAGATACAAATTGAACGAGGCCATCCTGTCCGGGAAACAGCAGGGTCAGTTTACCCAGGGCTCCTTCGAGTATTAGAGAATCTATGTTTGCGTAGGAGTCGTCGGTATTTGGGAATCCCGCTTTATCGAGGGGAAGTAGCGCCGGATTTTTACCCAGGATTCGGATTTGCCCTTGTGAAAAAGCGGGCAGCCAGATTCTCGCCACCTGTACATCTATTTTCGCGGAGTCAGCTCTTTGCCATAATCCGTTGATTTTCAAATTAAAACCATTCCCTGATTGGCTACAAGTGAAAACCCCGTTTACGAAACTTTTCGTACCTCCTAAGGCCAGAGAAGTATTTTGATCGGTAGAGCCGGGTAGAATCGGCTGATAGACCCAGCTAAAGTCATAAAAGGCGCGCTGGCCGTTGGTAGTCGTAAAACGCAGGTTGCTTTGGCGGACGACCGGCACATCGCCTAAATGGACGAACAGTCCGGTTTTAGGTTGCAGGCGCGCGCGCAGTGTCGGGGTGTTTGTATTTTCGGATGTACAGGAACTCAGGGCTACGAGTAAGGCGAAGATGAAGTAAAGGCGCATGGTGTATTTTTTAACAGACTAATTTGGAGGAGCCAGGCAGGCGGGATAAAAGTACAAATTTATCCGGGTGTAAGGCTGGCCGGGACCGGGAATTTTAATTTTATAATTTATATTATGTTAAGTAGTATTTGCAGTAGCGGAATACCAGTGTTTTTTCTACTCCTTGCCGCCCCCGCCGTCGGTGGCCGACACAAAATCTACGAAATTTTCGCGGTGAATGCACGCGTACTGTGCTTCCGGGTAGGCTTCCAACCAGGAAGCGGGCACCCTGGACGGCTTGTTCCATTTCATTTCAAATCCGGACAAGGTGCCGTTGGCTTCTTCTACATAGTCCACTTCCACCCCGGTGTAAGTACGCCAGAAATAAGTGTTGACGCTTTGCCGGGCATACTGAATCCTTTTCATTCTTTCCAAAATCAGGAAATTTTCCCATAGCCCACCGGTATCTGTCCGGACGCCAAGGGGGTTGAAATTATTGATCAGGTTGTTGCGGACGCCGAGGTCGTAAAAGAAAATTTTGTTCATTTTGGTAATCTCCTTGCGCAGGTTGTTGCTGTAGCCGCCCAAACGGAACACGACGAAGCCCTTTTCCAGCAGATCAATGTAATTGGACACCGTTTCGTGACTCATACCCAGCGCTTTGCCAATCTCGTTCAAAGAGACGGTACTTCCTATTTGCAGCGCGAGCATTTGCAACATTTTCCTGATCTTATCGGCATACTTTATGCCGGAGAGTTGCAGAATATCTTTGTACAAATAAGCCGAGCTGAGTTCGTTCAGGCGGTCGATCTTATCGGCTATGCCCGGCGTAGTGAGAATTTCGGGGTATGCCCCGTACAGCAGCAGCGATTCGAGCTGGTTTTTAAACTCAAACACAGAGCTGTGCTGTATGATTTCCTCTGCCGAAACCGGAAAGAGGCGGTAGGTTTTGGTGCGTCCGGTGAGCGGCTCCCGGATGTGCTCAGCCAGTTCGAACGAGGAGGAACCGGTGGCAATGATTTTGAGGTCCGGCATCTCGTCGTGCAGGATTTTAAGGTTGATCCCAATATCTTTGATGTTTTGGGCTTCATCAATGAACAGGGTCGTTTTGTTGCCGATAACTTCCTGCATTTTCCGGAGATCCCGGGAGGAAAAAACTTCGTTGTAGGCAAGTAAATCCGCATTGACGGACAACACGTTGGGTCGGTCTTTGAGGAGTGCTTTGACCAGCGTGGTTTTACCCACCTGCCGGGGTCCGTAAAGAATGAGAATCTTCCTGGTTTCCCTCAGATCTTGTGCAATTTGTGCCGTAATTAAACGTGGAAACATGGAAAAGTGCTTTGGTTACGCCAAAGTTAGGGAAATAGGT
>CAZSMU010000024.1:0-34916 GCA_964607915.1 uncultured Haliscomenobacter sp. | reverse complement strand
CCCCCAGGTGATATAAATCACAGGGCCTGCTGACGAATTTCATCTTCGTGCCCTCGGTGCCTATGTAATTTTGAACCAACAAACCAACCAAGCCATGAAAAATCTGATGTTGTTCTTATCCACATGTATCCTGATCGCGTTGACGACTTTCGACCTGAGCGCACAGGCGGCTTACTCGGTGAAAAGCAGTAAGATGAGCGTATCCGGGACGTCCTCCCTCCACGAGTGGGAGATGCAGGTGTCTAAAGTAGCCGCCGACGCAAAAATGAAAGTCACGGCCGGCAAACTGGAGGATATTTCCAGCCTCACGGTCACCGTAGCTGCTAAATCGCTCAAAAGCGATAAAGGCAAGATTATGGACGACAAAACTTACGAAGCCCTCAAAGCAGATGCCAACCCAAACATCACCTTCCAGTTGACGGATGTCGAAAGCATCGCCCCGGCAGGTACGGGTTACTCCGTCAAAGCAAAAGGCAACCTGACCATCGCCGGCGTGAAAAAAGCAGTCGCGATGACCGTGACGGCTCAAATGGCCTCTACAGGTGCCATCACCTTCAAAGGGAGCAAAAAAATAGACATGCTCGAGTACGGCATGACGCCTCCCAAAGCCCTCGCAGGTACCATCAAAGTAGGACCTGAAGTGGAGGTCGGCTTTGAAGTGACCTTAACGCCTCCTGCTATGTAATTCCGGAGGCCCCTGGCCCGCAGCAAATATTCCTTTTCTAATACACAAACCTGCTTGCAAGGGAACAACGGTGCGAATAGATGTCTGCACCCCCTTGTACAGCCCTCCTTATGTCTAATTTAAAAATCTCGACGATTATGAAAACGACAAAAAGCTTCCTCACCCTTGCTTTGGTCCTGTTTGCCGTAGCGAGTTTCGCACAACAACCCGAACTGCAATTCTACCGGCCGTGGAACAAAGACGGAATCAACATCTTCGAACCGGCTAAAAAGACGGAACAGCCGAAATACGAGGGCTTCAAATTGCGCGTAGGCGGTGCGTTTACGCAATACTATCAGCGCATGCACCACGAGAACAACCCGAACGGTAAAAACTACCTGTACGGCACCATCGCATCTGAAAACGAAACGAATTCTGCCGACCTCAACGGGTTTAGCCTCGCCATGGCCAACCTGAACTTCGACTTCCAAATCGAAGACGGCATCCGCGTCTGCCTGGAAAACTACATGTCGGCCCGCCACCACAACGAATTCTGGGTCAAAGGCGGCTACATTCAAATCGACAAAATCCCGATGCTGGGCAACCCGGATTGGTACGCCAAAAACCTCCGCGTCAAAATCGGTCACTTCCAGCCTAACTACGGCGATCAGCAGTTCCGCCGCACCGATGGGGGCAACGCCATCTACAACGCCTTCGGCGAAAACTTCATCCTCGACGCGTTCGCTACAGAAATCGGTGGGGAAGTATCCGTATTCCCGGTTGACGGACTGGTTCTCGTCGGCGGTATGACTACCGGTCTGATCAGTGGCAACATCGAAAACTATCCGGAAAAACCGACAGGTACCAACCTCGAGCCGACCAAGCGCCACCCGTCTTTCTACCTGAAAGCCGCGTTCGACAAACAAGTGAACGACGACCTGCGCCTGCGCCTCTCCGTCTCCAACTACCAGAACAGCAGCATCGTACGCAACACGCTCTACGCCGGCGACCGCACAGGCTCCCACTACTTCATGGTGATGGAACCCAATACCAGTGGCGTCACAGCAACGACCAACTTTACCTCCGGGCGTTTCAACCCGGGCCTGACCAACCGCGTGAATGCCGTGATGATCAACCCGTTCGTCAAGTTCAAAGGCCTCGAACTCTTCGGCGCGTATGAAGTAGCCAAAGGGGGTACGTACGCCGAAGCCGACGACCGCACCTGGAAACAATTCGTAGCAGAAGGCGTGTTCCGCTTCCTGCCCAACGAACAAGCCTACATCGGTGCCCGCTACAATACGACCACCGGCCGCCCGAGCGGAGCAGCTTACACTGCCGACGTGACCATCGAGCGCACTTCCTTGGTCGCCGGCTGGTTCCCGACCCGCAACCTGCTGCTCAAGGGCGAACTCGTCAACCAGAAATACGTTGACTTCCCGACTTCCGTTATCTTTAACGAAGGCAAATTCAACGGCCTCTTGGTCGAAGCAGTTATCGGCTTCTAATACCCGATAGTGTTTTGAGCACGCATCAGAAACCAATTTTTGCTTAGCGGAAATTGGTTTCTGATGTGCGCGCCCAAAATACTTCCTGCCGGAGGCGAAGAAAGAGCTTTTACAACCCCAGGTCTGGTAAAAATAAAAGCCATCATGAAAAAAACATCCCGCCATACTGCCCTTGCCATTTTTGCCGCAGCCCTGGCCGCCCTGCTCCTGTTGGCCGGCTTTAAAGCCGCTGAGTACGTCCTCCCGCCTATTAGCGGGGTACAGATTACCGAGCAAAGCAAGCTCGCCCTGAACGGCACCAGCAACGTCAATAAGTTTTCCTGCGCCTGCGCCCAGAAATTTACCCCTCTTGAACTACACGCCACCCGCTCTGCCGACCGCACCCTGGTCACCTTTGAGCGCAGTGTCCTGAAACTCGCCACCACCAAACTCGATTGCGGCCAGAAAATCATGAACCGCGATATGTATGAAACGCTCCGCGCCGACGAACACCCCTACATCCAAATCGAACTCAGAAAGGTGCATTTCCCCATCGGGATCTCCCTCGACGATTGCGCCGAATGGGCCGAACTCGACGCCGAAACCGTCATCACCATCGCCGGCCAATCCAAAAAGGTACCCCTCAAAGTCAAAGCCCGGAACCTGGCCGCCCGCCGCTTCCAGTTCCGCAGCTCTCAAACCGTGAATATGACAGATTTCGGGATACAACCCCCCACCGTCCTGATGGGAGCCATCAAAGTCCGCGACGCCATCACCATAGAACTGGATTTGTTCGTCACCCTGTCGGAGGCGGGAAGGGCTTCATAAGTCTATCGCCGCACTTGTCTTCTTATGGTCAAACTGCACCGCACCACTCCGGTTTTCACCGAGGTCTATCTGTACCATGTTGCGCTGGTCGTCGAACAGCTCCAAAAAAATGCGGTTCTCTATGTACAGTCTTTGTACGCTTTTCACCGCCGGCTCAACCCCTAGGTAACAGGTAACCGCATCCATGTTGTTCTCCGTGCGCAAGAGGCGGAAAGCGGCTGGCTGCCCGTTGACCTGTATCCGCAGCTTTTCTCTTAAATAGCGCAGCATCAAATCTTCCGGCTTGACTTTCCCCTGCCGGATTTGCTTTTCATAATTTTCATAGTGGATCGCCCGCGCGAAATCATCCATGAAAAGCGTCGCAGAGAGCTCCATGCGGCCGCTTTTTTTGTTTTCATAGATCTCCGTAACACTCAGATGGATGGGGTGCAGGGGCAACAGCGCGCAAAAGAGCAAAAAGACCGGGATGTGCATAGCGTTGCGTTTCCTGAAAAACGCTGGTAAAGGGCAAAAAGTGCACTGGGGTTGTTGCGACGAGAATTATCGAGAGATTAAAAAGCCTCTTCCCCAAATTTTTTTCTATTGATGAAAATATGTTCATATATTTGAATCGCTATTGTTATACTTGTGCGAACGGAGGTATATTGTCGGTATAAACCACGCCATACCCCTCGAATCATCCATAAACGAATAAAATGCGCGCACTGTCTTCATTCATCCCCATGTTTGGCTGGTTGCCTGGCTATCGCAGGCAAGACCTGGGGGGGGATTTGCAGGCCGGGCTGACGGTGGGGGTGATGTTGGTTCCCCAGGGGATGGCATACAGCATGCTGGCTGGCCTACCTCCGATATATGGTTTGTATGCGGCGATTTTCCCCGCACTCCTGTATGCGGTGTTTGGATCCTCGCGGCATTTGTCGGTAGGGCCGGTGGCCATTGTCGGTTTGTTGTTGGCGACGGGGCTTTCGGGGATCGCGGAGCCGGGCTCCCCGCGCTTTATCGAGCTGGCCATTGCTACGGCGTTCCTGGCCGGCTTGGTGCAGATCCTGCTGGGCTTTTTCCGCTTGGGGTTCATGGTCAACTTTTTGTCGCACCCCGTCCTTTCGGGATTTACATCGGCGGCGGCATTCATCATTATGCTGAGCCAGGTGAAGTACCTGCTCGGCATACGGCTACCGCAGAGCAATCAGGTGCAGGTAATCCTTCCGTCACTATTCGGTCAGTTGGATCAAATCCACTGGCTCACGTTCGGTATTGGGGCGGCGGGCATTGTGCTGATTCTTTTCCTGCGCCGCCTGCGCAGCACCCTGCCTACTGGTTTGATTGCCATGGTGCTGGGCATTTCGGCCGTAGCCCTGTTCCGACTCGACCACCTCGGCGTAGCGGTGATAGGGGAGATTCCCAAAGGCTTGCCCTCGTTCCATACCCCTTTTCTGTCGCTGGCCGACATGCAGCGGATACTGCCATTAGCCGCCACGATTTGCATCATCAGCTTCATCGAGTCCCTGGCTATTGCCCGTGCTCTGGAAGCGAAACACAAGACCTATAAAGTCCTTCCCAACCAGGAGCTTATCGCGCTCGGCATCACCAAGCTGGTGGGCGCATTTTTCCAGGCTTTCCCGACTACGGGGAGCTTTTCGCGCTCTGCGGTAAATGAAGTGTCGGGTGCCCGGACGGGTATTTCCTCTATCGTCGCTGCGCTGGTAGTGGTACTGACGCTTCTCTTCCTGACCCCCTTGTTCTATTTCCTACCCCAGGCGCTGCTGGCCTCCGTAACCATTGCCGCCGTGTTCAGCCTGATAGACTTCAAAGAGGCGGTCTTCCTCTGGCGCAACGACCGCAGGGACTTCTATTCTCTCCTGGCCACCTTTGTGTGCACGCTCACCATGGGTGTCCAGATCGGTATCCTGGTCGGGGTCATCCTGTCGTTGGCCTTGATGCTGTACAGCAACTCGCGGCCCCATATTGCCGTGCTGGGCCGCCTGCCCAACACTTCGCATTACCGCAACGTCACGCGCTTTGACGAAGCGGAACAGCGGGGCGATCTGCTGGTGCTGCGCTTCGACGCCCAGTTGTACTTTGGGAACGCCCAGTTTTTTCGAGACAGCATCGAGCAATTGATCCAGGTCCAGGGCAGCGGCCTCAAGGCGCTCGTGCTGGATGCCTCCAGTATCGGGGAGGTGGATTCCTCGGGCATACTGGCCTTAAAAAACCTCTCCGAAACGCTTGCTTCCAAAGGAATTGCCCTTTATCTGGCGGGCGTCATCGGGCCCGTACGAGACAAGCTACAGTCCTTTGGTTTCCTGCAGTATATCGGGGAGGGGCGCTTGTTTTTCAGCATTCAAGAGGCAGTGGAGGCGTTTGATGACACTATATACGGCAAAAATGCCGCTCAATAGACAGGTTGCGAGGAGTGAAAAGTGGCCTTTTGGGCCCCTGGAGGATCCCCCGCGCAAAAAGTCAACTATAAACCAATAGGGTATGAAGTACGGGTTTATCATAGATAACCGAAAGTGCATCGGCTGCCACGCCTGCACCACCGCCTGCAAGGCAGAGCACGACGTCCCGCTGGGAGTCAACCGGACCTGGGTGAAACAGGTCGAAAAAGGGGTATTCCCCAACACGCGCCGCCTGTTTTCTGTGATGCGCTGCAACCACTGCACCGACGCGCCCTGCGTGGAAATCTGCCCGGTGGAAGCGCTGTACTACCGCGAAGACGGCATCGTGGACTTCGACAAGCGGCGCTGCATCGGCTGTAAGTCCTGCATGCAGGCCTGCCCCTACGACGCCCTCTACATAGACCCCGAAAGCCATACCGCGGCGAAGTGCAACTATTGCGCCCAGCGGATAGACATCGGCCTCGAGCCAGCCTGTGTCAACGTATGCCCGGAACACGCCATCATCTCCGGCGACATGGACGACCCGGCCACGGAAATCGCCCAACTGCTGGCCCGCGAGCAGGTAACCGTGCGCAAAGCAGCCAAGGGGACAGCTCCTAACCTCTTCTATATCCAGGGCGATGAAGCCTCCCTGACCCCGGGGCTCACCCAGCGCGATACCGAGTATTTCTGGAATTCGCAGTCGCTGGGTGTCGGGCATTATGCCAAGGCAGCCGAAAAAATGGCCTTCTCCAACGGGGATGTCGTCGAAGCCCTGATGCAGGGCAGCGGCCATATCGCCACCGCAGGGGAAGTGGGCAAAAACGGAGCCGCCAAATCTATAGACCTCCTGCTGGGCAAGCCCCGGCGCATCTACGATACCCCCGACAAAGGGGTGCTCTGGGGCTGGGAAGTGCCTGCTTACCTCACGACAAAAGCCGTCTCGGCCGGGGTTTTCCTGATGCCGGTCCTCGCCATCCTCAGCGGAGCCGCACAGCCCTCCGGGCAGCTCTGGGGCTGGGTCCTCGGTACAGCACTGCTGGCCCTCGCCGCGACAGGGGCTTTCCTGGTCAAAGACCTGGACCGCCCGGACCGCTTCTTCTACGTACTCCTGCGTCCGCAAAAGCGCTCCTGGCTGGTGCGCGGAGGCTACGGCATCACTGTATATGGCGGACTGCTCACGCTCCTGGCCGGCTTGCAAGTCCTGGGCCTCTCCAGTATAGCCTCCGGGGTGATGTACCTCAGCGCTGTCGTCGCCCTTTTTGTAGCGGTCTATACCGCTTTCTTATTCGCACAGGCAAAGGGCCGCGATTTCTGGCAAAGCCCCACCCTGGTACTCCATATGCTGGTGCACAGTATTATGGCCGGTGCGGCTGCTTTCGCCTTCATCGGGTTGCTCACCGGCACCGGGGCCGAATGGCAGTCCTTCCTCTCCGTAGTCCTGCTCGCAGGCATCGGAGCCAACCTGCTGACGATTTTTGTGGAAATGGCAGTGCCGCACCCTACCGCCGACGCCAAAGCAGTAGCAGATATGATCCTCCACGGCCGCTACCGCAATCGGTTCTGGCTGGGAACGGTGCTGCTGGGCAACGTACTCCCCGCCGCGCTCCTGCTCGCAGCAGGGACGACCCCCCTCCTGCTCGCTGTCGCCGGAGCCCTGGTACTGACCGGAATATACCTCACGGAACGGATTTGGGTCGAAGCCCCACAGCGCGTCGCCTTGGTTTGACCTTTTTCACCTAATTTAATCCTGCTTTGATGAACCACAAGCAAAATCATACCTGGATAGAGCGTTTCGCCGAAAAAATCGGCCTCATCCCCAACCTGCACGCCGAAGAAGAAACTATGGAGCCCCGGCTCATGCCGGAAGGGCAGCTGAGGAGTTTCCCCCCGCCTGAAAAATGGGACGACTGGGTCGAATACGAAGCAAAAGCCTGGCCCAAAATCTCCAAAAAACGCTATACCATCGTGCCCACTACCTGCTTCAACTGCGAAGCGGCCTGTGGATTGACGGCTTTCATAGACAAGGAAACCGGCAAAGTGCGCAAGTTCGAAGGCAACCCCTACCATCCGGCGAGCAGGGGACGAAACTGCGCTAAGGGCCCGGCTACCATCAACCAGATCACTGACCCCGACCGCATCCTCTACCCCCTCAAACGGAGCGGCAAACGGGGCGAAGGACAATGGGAACGAATCACCTGGGACGAAGCACTCGACGATATCGCCGCCCGCATCCGAAAAGCCCTGCAGGAAAAACGCAATAACGAAGTGGTCTATCACGTAGGCCGCCCCGGCCACGAAGGCTATATGGACCGCGTCCTCCAGTCCTGGAACGTGGACGGGCACAACAGCCATACGAATATCTGCTCCTCCGGGGCCCGCTTCGGGTACAGCATCTGGTACGGCTACGACCGCCCCTCGCCTGACCATGCCAATGCAGATTTCATCTTCCTCATCAGCGCACACCTCGAGAGCGGGCACTACTTTAACCCACACGCGCAGCGCATCATAGAGGCCAAAATGAAAGGAGCTAAACTGGCCGTACTCGACCCTCGTCTCTCCAATACCGCCAGCATGGCCGACTACTGGATGCCCTCCTATCCGGGTACCGAGGCTGCTGTGCTCCTGGCTATGGCGAAAGTCCTGCTCGACGAGGGACTCTACAATCGGGCCTATATGGAACGCTGGGTCAACTGGGAGGAATACCTCCGCAAAATGCACCCCGGCGCCGCCGTCAACTTCGAAACGTACATCGAAAAAATGCAGGAGGAATACGCCGAGTTCACCCCCGAGTACGCAGAAAAAGAAAGCGGTGTCAAAGCAACCATGATCGTAGAGGTAGCCCGCCAAATTGGCCGGGCGGGCACGCGATTCTCTACCCACAACTGGCGCAGCGCCGCTTCCGGCAACCTGGGGGGATGGGCCGTATCGCGCTGCCTGCACTTCCTGAACGTGCTCACGGGCAGCGTGGGTACCGTCGGAGGTACCTCGCCCAGCGCCTGGAACAAGTTTAAACCCAAATTCTTCGATACGCCTCCCGCCCAGAAGTTCTGGAACGAACTCCACTTCCCCAAAGAATACCCGCTGGCGTATTTCGAGATGAGCTTCTTGTTGCCCCACTTCCTCAAAGAGGGTAGGGGGCGTATGGATGTCTATTTTACCCGCGTGTTCAATCCGGTATGGACCTATCCCGATGGATTCTCCTGGATCGAGGCGCTGAGCGACGAACAAATGGTCGGCCTACACGCCGCCCTAACCCCCACCTGGAGCGAAACAGCCTACTTCGCCGATTATGTGCTGCCTATGGGCCTGGCCTCCGAGCGCCACGACATCAACAGCTACGAAACGCATTCCGGTACCTGGATCGCTTTCCGGCAGCCGGTACTGCGCGAAGCAGCCCGCCGCAACGGCAAGGCCGTCACCTTTACCTATGAAGCCAATCCCGGCGAAGTATGGGAGGAAGACGAATTCTGGATCGAACTCTCCTGGCGCATCGACCCCGACGGCAGCCTCGGTATCCGACAGCACTTCCTGTCGCCCTACCGGCCGGGCGAGAAAATTACCGTGGACGAGTACTATCAGTTCATCTTCGAACACGTGCCCGGCCTGCCGGAAGCAGCCCGCAAAGAGGGCTTGAGCGAACTGGATTACATGAAAAAATACGGCGCGTTCGAGGTCGAAAAACACGGCTACCTCAAAAACGAAAAGCTATTGGGAGAGGCAGACCTGCAAGGCGCTACCACAGACCCCCTGAGCGGCGTGATTTCAAAAAATGGCAGCGCCATCGGCGTTCTCGTAGACGGGAAACCGTGCGTGGGCTTCCCCACGCCTTCCCGCAAGAACGAGTTCTACTCCCAGACCATGGCCGACTGGAAATGGCCCGAATACGTCATCCCCAAGTATATCAAGAGCCATATCCACCTCGATGCCCTGGACAAAAGCAAAGGGGAGTTCGTACTGGTGCCCACCTTCCGCCTGCCGACCCTCATCCACTCCCGCTCGGGCAACGCCAAATGGCTCACGGAAATCTCCAACCGCAACCCGATCTGGATGCACCCCGAGGACGCCGCCCGCTTCGGCATACAAACGGGAGACCTGCTAAAAATGAATACCGATATCGGCTACTTCGTAGATAAAGTGTGGGTCACCCAGGGTATGAAGCCAGGTGTAGTGGCTTGCTCCCACCACATCGGCCGCTGGCGCCGCCCGAACGACCCGGAGGGAAATCGCTGGGCCGTAAACACCGTCGCCATAGAACGCGACGGGAAAGGAGGATGGCGCATGCGCACCACCAAAAGCGTCGGCCCCTTCGACAGCAAAGACCCCGATTCGAAGCGGATATTCTGGCGCGACGGAGGTGTACACCAGAATATCACTCACGCCGTACATCCCGATCCCATCAGCGGGATGCACTGCTGGCACCAACGGGTGCGCATCGAGAAAGCCGGCCCGAACGACCAGTACGGGGATATCTTCGTAGATACGGAAAAATCACACCAGATCTATAAAGAATGGCTCGCCATGGCCCGCCCTGCCCCAGGCCCCGACAATCTGCGACGTCCGCTGTGGATGCCCCGGGCACTGAGGCCTGCTACAGAGACGTTTTATTTTCCTGAACAGGAGGAGTAGGGGGCTATGATCGATTGCGGTTCAGAATCTTGTCGAATGGACCGCTTTTTTTTCCGCGTCCCCGGTCTTTGGAGTTTTTTTCCCAGTCGTACTTCTCCCGCTTCCAGAGGATGTAGCGCAGGCTCACGCCGGATTGGAGGTCAAAGGTGTCGCCGCCCGACAAGTTGATCGCTGGCTTGATATCCCAGCTCAGGTTGAAGCGGGAGATGCTCAGTTCGATGCCGGCCAGGACGTCGAGCCCGAAGGAGCCCTCTCCGGAGGCTCCGCTGTTCCAGCCGGCGTGGATGCCGCCTCCCGTGAACAGGTTCAAGTTGCGCATCAACAGCGGTTTGTGGACGATGCCGAGCAAGGTAAGCGCGGATTCTTCGCGGTTGTTCTGCAGACTGTTCTGCAGGATGAGCTCAGCGGCGATGTTGCCGTCGAGGCGCTGCCGGAGCGTGAGACCCCAGTCGGTGCCGAGGCGGACCCCACCGGCTGTGTTGTAGGACTGGGCAGCGAGCAGGGCAGGCAGGCAGGCCAACAGGAGAAGAACAAGAAGGTTTCGCATCGTAATATCTTATAGAGGGGTAAAAAATCGCTCTAATCAAAAAAGCTGTCGTACTGGTTTTTGTGTCCGCTTTCGCGCACGGGGGCCTGGAGCGGTTTGCTGAGGTCGAGGATATTGGAATCGTCGTTGGCTTGCTCCAGGATGGCGGTCTTATCTGCACCCAGTAGGAGGGAGGCGCTTTTTTCTTCCCATTCCTCCAACATTTTCAGGCCTTCCTCTTCAAAAACGCCGTTTTGGAGGTCTAAGGATTCCATAAATTTGGAGGACAGTTGCATGAAATTCTCCATTTCTCCTACCTTGTTGGCCACATCGGCGGTGATGGCTTCCATAGCGGAGTCGAACATAGCGCGCTTGTCGGGGTCTCCGCTGATGATGCTCATGGCGGAGCGCATAGCCGTATGGCTGGCGTGGATAGCTCGTTTTTCCTGTTCCTTCACCATCACCTGGTCGGAGATGTCCTCCTTGAGGATGAGGGAATTTTCGTACATCTTGCTCAGCACGCGGTACAGCACTTCCAGTTTGCGGTATAGGTCTTCGAGGCGCAGGTTGGATTCCTGGAGCCGGCCGGCCTTGCGCGATTTGAGGATCATGACATTTTGCTGGTTGTTGGCCCGGGCTTCGCTCGCCAGTTCCAGGTTAGCCTCTATCTCCCGCCGGTTGAGGATGACGATTTCGTTGAGCTTGTGCATTTGACCCCGCAGGCGGCCCACCTGCCGGTTCATTTCCCGGATATTGTTCTCGAGGTGGCCGATATATCCTTTGAGGATTGCGATGGGGTCGAGCTGTACAAAGAAACTGGTGATCCAACGCATAGCGCTTTTGAAGGCATAGCTCGTGAGCGCCCGCATTTTGGGGTCGAATACCATATAGAGCAGCCCTGCGAACGCGAGGATCAAGCCCGTGAGCACAAATACGTTGCGCGCAAGCTCTACCAGGGCGGGCAGTACCGCGATGCCGAGCAGGAGGAGCCCCCCGAAGATAGCGGTGAGAAAAATCGCCCCTGTGATGCCTTCCGGCCTTTTCCAAAATGACTTACTTTGTAGGTCTGCCATGTGTCTTTTTCGATTTGGAGGCAAAAATACGGATTAAGAGGGAGTACTCGCCGGCCGTTTGGGCAAAAAAAACCGTTTAATCGTCGAATGCCCTAAAAATGCGCTCCATTCCGATTTAACGGGGCGGGATAAGCCGATATTGGCGATATTGCGGAAAAATTCGAGCCATGGAATTTCCCGTACACGTCTCTTCGGAGATCGCACCCCTTCGGCAGGTCATCGTACACTGCCCGGACAAAGGCATCTCCCGCATTTCCCCCAAGCACTCCGATGAGCTTTTGTTCGACGATATCGTCTATCTGCCGCAAATGCAGGAGGAACACCGGGTGTTCACCCGTGTATTATCGGCTTTTTTAGGCGCTGAAAACGTACTGGATGTATCGGACCTTTTGCGCGAAGCCCTGGACGCTGACCCCAGGCGCCGCATCGAGCTGATCGAGCAGATTTGTGATTACGAAGAACTGCCCCAATCGGCCCGCCGCTTTCTCGAAGCGCTGCCCAACGCCGCCCTGGCCGGGGTACTCATCGAAGGCGACTTCGAGCCGGAAGATTACGTGTTTTTCGACCCCATCCCCAACTTCATCTTTACGCGGGACATAGCTGTGACGGTCAACCAGCATGTCATTATCACCAAAGCGGCCAAAGAAGCGCGGTACCGGGAGAACTATCTGAGTCAGTTCATTTTTTCCACCCACCCCCGTTTTACAGAACTCCAACAGCACAAACGGCTGATCAATATGAACGATACCGACCGTTTCCCACCTTCCCGCCGCGGCGAACACGTATCCGTAGAGGGGGGAGATATGATGATGATCCACCCCGATTACCTGCTCATCGGGTGTAGCGAGCGCTCGTCCCGGCACGGCATCCAGTCGCTGACCAAAGCCCTGTTCGAGCAGGACGTGGTCAGCCAGGTCGTTCAGGTCAACATCCCCAGCGACCGCTCCTTCATGCATATAGACACCATTTTCACCCAGGTGGATCGCAATCACCTGGTGTGCTACAAGCCGCTCGTGGTGGACGGTATCAGCTCCACCGTGGAAGTGCTGCGCAAAAACGGCACCGTACAGCACTACGCTTCGGTGAAGACCTTTTTCCAGGAGGAAATCAACCCGGACATGGAGTTCATCTACAGCGGTAAAGGCATTTCTCCTTATCAGGAGCGGGAGCAGTGGACCGACGGCTGTAACCTGCTGACCATCAAACCCGGGGTGGCCCTGACCTACGACCGCAACCCCAAAACGGAAGAGGCTTTCCGGGAGTCGGGGTATCAAATCACCCACGCCCTGGATCTACTGACGGCCCTGGACAAAGGGGTCATCCGGCCCGAACAAGTGGAACAGACCATCATCACCCTGCCTTCCGGGGAACTGTCGCGGGCCCGGGGTGGCTCGCACTGCATGAGCTGCCCAATTTGGAGAACGCAGGCATGACTTGTGGATAAAAGCGTTATTTTGCACAAAACTTGTTGCGAAGCAATGTACTTACACCAATACCCCAAGCGGGTGCGCTATGGGGAAACCGACCAGATGGGCTACCTGTACTACGGCAACTACGCGCAGTACTACGAAATCGGGCGCGTAGAGATGCTGCGCTCCCTGGGGCTCACCTATAAAGCCATGGAGGAGGAACACGGCGTTTTCATGCCGGTGTTGCACCTCGAGATGCGCTATGTGCGCCCGGCCCGCTACGACGAATTGTTGAGTATCCAAACCGAGCTGCGCAAGTTGCCGGGGCAGTTCATCGTTTTTCATGTCGAAATCCGCAACGAACAGCGGAAATTGGTCAATGCCGGGCGTGTGCGTCTGTGCTTTGTAGAAAAAGCCACGCAGAAGACCGTGCCGGCACCGGATTTTCTTTTAGAGCGATTAAGGCCCTATTTCGAGGATGAAGCAGCGCTGGATTAACCTGCAGTACCTGGAAGCCCGCCTTTGGCGTAGCCGGCCGATGCGCTTGCTGCTGGTATGGGCAAAGCGGCATTCGCTGCCCGGCTTTTTCAAGGTGCCGGTTTACAACGTCGTATCGTTCGTCGTGCGGGAGTTGCGGCAGTTTGATTTGTTCATCCGCGCCGATGCGGTGGCATTCAGCTTCTTTCTGTCCATCTTTCCCTCCCTGATGGTTCTGTTCACCCTGTTGCCCTACCTGAAGCGGGCCTTTTTGCGCTACCTGCCGGAAGGCGAGCACTTCGACCTTTTCCTGCAGGTCCAGATCCAGCGCTTGCTGCCGGGGGGGGCGGGCCAGCGCCTGTTCGAGTTTGTGGCCGATATCACCAATAACCCCCGGGTAGGGCTGTTGTCGCTGGGCTTTCTCATGTCCATCTACTTCGCTTCCAATGGAATGTTGTCGTTGATGCAGGGCTTCGACAAGTCGTATCCGCTCACCTTTGTGCGGCGCACCGGGTTTGAAAAGCGGGGCATTGCCATCCTGCTCACCTTCCTGTTGGGGCTGCTGCTGATCGCCTCGGTGGTCTTCATCATCCTAGGGGATTTTCTGCTGGGCTTTTTTTTCGAATGGGTAAAACTCGATGCGCTCAGCGCGCTATTGCTGAATGCGCTGCGCTGGGTCACCATCCTGTGGCTCTTTTATTTTTCCATCGGTACGATTTACAAGTACGGCATCTCCACGCGCAAGCGGTTCAAAATATTCACGCCGGGGGCGACGGTGGCCACGGTTTTCAGCATCCTGGCCTCCCTGGTGTTTTCCTATTACGTCAACCGTTTCAATACATACAACCAACTGTATGGTTCTCTGGGTACTATCATCATTCTCATGCTATGGGTGCAGATCAACGCGATAGCCCTGCTCATCGGGTTTGAGTTGAATGCGAGTATTGCGGTCAACCGCGATCAGCGACAAGCCATTTTTGAAGAAAAGAAACTGCCATGAATGCCTCCCGATTATCAGGCTTATGCACAATAGCCCTCGCCTTTGTTGCCCTCCCCGGGCTGGAGGCCCAGAAGTACAGCAACGAATTTCTGGCTATCGGCGTCGGCGCCCGGGCCCAGGCGATGGGCAACGCCGTGATTGCCTCCGGTGCCGACGTGACCGCCGGCGTCTGGAATCCCGCCGGCCTCGCCGATCCGGAACACGCCGGAAAAGTACAGATGGGCGCTATGCATGCAGAATGGTTTGCCGGGGTAGGCAAGTTCGACTACCTGGCAGCAGCCCTTCCCATGGCGCAAGAGGGCAGGGTGCTGGGCATCTCCCTCATCCGCTTCGGGATAGACGAAATCCCAAATACCTTATCGCTGTACGAAAGCGACGGGACCGTAAATTTTGAAAACATCCGCGAGTTCTCCGCTGCGGATTACGCGCTCGTCCTGAGCCACGCGCGTGTACTGCAGCGCCCGAGAGGACAGTGGCTGGTAGGGGGAAACGCCAAAATCATCCACCGCCGCATAGGCCCCTTCGCCAACTCCTGGGGCTTTGGCCTGGATCTGGGTGCCCAGTACATCCGGAACAACTGGCGCTTTGGCGCGCTCGTCCGCGACCTCACCAACACCTTCAACGCCTGGTCTTTCCGCTTCACGGAGGCCGAAAAGGAAGTCCTGCAGCTGAGCAATAACGAAATCCCCATCAACAGCATAGAACTCACCCGGCCGCAGGTGCTGCTGGGCGCGTATAAGCGCTTCGCCCTGTCCTCGAAGCTGGGCCTCGCACCGGAGATAAGCGCGCACCTCACCACCGACGGCAAACGCAACACGCTGCTGTCGGGAGACGTGTTCAGCATAGACCCCGCTTTTGGCATAGAAGCCGACCTCCGCAAACTGCTCTTCCTCCGCGGCGGGGTGAACCAGTTCCAACGCGAAACGGATTTTGGCGGGAAGACGTACTACTCACCCCGCCCATCCATAGGCGTGGGCTTCCGCTTCGGAGGGCTGCGCATAGACTACGCATTCACAGACCTCGCAGCAGACCAGAATACCTACTCCCATATCGTCTCGCTGTCGCTGGGGTGGTAGCCGGACCCGCTTACTCTTGCTACTTTTTGAGCATAAACTTGCGGTGTTTTGCTATCTTTGCCCCCGCAGTTCGGTGCATAAACCCCGCGTTTTGAGGTGGTCAGGACAGAACGGGCTCTCTTGCGAGATATATACAAAAACGCCAAACATATATACCGTCTATTATGGAACATTTGCGCTATCAATTCAAATCGCTGGAAAAAATACCTACCAAGGTATGGCAGGACGCCCGGGAGGGCTCTCGACACATCGCCCAAAGCATCGCACTGGCCATCCGCCAAAAACAACAGGACGGGGAACAGATCGTGCTGGGCCTGGCCACGGGCTCTTCTCCTATCCTGATCTACCAGGAGCTGGTGCGCATGCACCGCGAGGAAGGCCTCAGCCTGCACAACGTCGTCACCTTCAACCTCGATGAGTACTACCCGATGCAGCCCGATGCACCCCAAAGCTATGTGCGCTTCATGAAAGAGTGGCTCTTCGACCATGTGGACATCAAACCCGAAAACATCCATATCCCCGACGGCCGACTGCCGCTGGAACAGGTGGAAGCGTTCTGCTCTGCCTATGAGAAAAAAATCGCCCAGGCCGGCGGCATAGACATCCAAATCTTAGGCATTGGCCGCACCGGACACATCGGATTCAACGAGCCCGGTTCTTTTGAAACCTCAACGACCCGACTGGTGCGCCTCGACGCCATGACCCGACAGGATGCCCTCAAGGATTTTCCTTCCGAAGAGGAAGTGCCCTACCGCGCCATCACCATGGGCATCAAAACCATCCTGAAGGCCAAATGTATCTACCTCATGGCCTGGGGCCAGCACAAGGCAGAAGTCGTGCAAAGGGCTATCGAAGGCCCGGTCATCCCCACCTTGCCGGCCAGCTACCTGCAAAGCCACCCCAACGCCAAAGTTTATCTCGACTACGCCGCCGCAGAAAAACTGACCCGCTTCAATGCCCCCTGGCTGATCGGACTCTGTAACTGGGATGACGACCTCATCTGCAAAGCCGTTATCTGGCTCTCCCTGACCGTCGGGAAGCCTATCCTAAAACTCACTAACGAAGACTACAACGAGCACGGCCTGTCGGACCTCGTCGTGGAACACGCCTCGGCCTACGAACTCAATATCCGCATCTTCAACCGCCTGCAACGCACGATCAGCGGCTGGCCGGGCGGAAAACCAAATGCAGACGACAGCACCCGCCCCGAACGCGCCAAACCGGGCAAAAAACGGGTCATCCTCTTTAGTCCGCATCCCGACGACGACGTCATCTCCATGGGCGGCACCTTCCTGCGCCTCGTCGAGCAAGGCCACGAAGTACACGTCGCCTACCAAACCTCCGGCAACGTCGCCGTACATGACCACGACGCCCTCCGCTACCTCGAATTCTTCCAGGAATTCGCGGAACGGGAAAACGAACAGCCGGAAGCTGAGAAAAAACGCCTCAAACTCATCAAATTCCTGCAGAACAAAAAAGCCAATCAGGTGGACCTGCCCGAAATACGCACCATCAAAGGCTTGATCCGGCGAGGGGAAGCCCGCGCCGGTGCCCGCTTTTGCGGGCTCGACGATACCCACATTCACTTCCTCGATATGCCGTTCTACGAAACCGGCCGCACCCGCAAAAATCCCGTCGGACAGGAAGATATCAGCATCATCGCCAACCTGATGGAGAAGATAAAACCCCATCAGGTCTTCGCTGCCGGCGACCTCGCCGACCCGCATGGTACCCACCGGGTATGCCTCGATGCCATCTTCGCTGCCTTCGAGGGCCTCAAAGAACAACCCTGGACCAAAGATTGCTGGCTCTGGCTCTATCGCGGCGCCTGGCACGAATGGGCTATAGACGAAATCGAAATGGCTGTGCCCATCAGCCCGGAACAGGTGCTCAAAAAGCGCCGAGCCATCTTTATGCACCAGTCCCAAAAGGATCGGCCCCCATTCCCCGGAAACGACGAACGCGAGTTCTGGCAACGCGCAGAGGACCGCAACCGCGGTACCGCCCTCACCTACCGGAGCCTGGGCCTCGCAGAATACGAAGCAATCGAAGCGTTCCGGCGCTGGAAGTTTTCCTGGCAACCAATAGGCAAATAGACTTTCTGCGAGGGGAAATCCGCGGGGAGGGAAAAAACAGCCTTTTTGACCCCTCGCATATTTCCCCTCCCCAAAAGCCTAAAAATCTTTCTACCCATGCTGAACAAATGTATCGCGCTCTGCGCCCTAATCGGTTTTATGAGCTGCTTCCTCCCCCCGGCCGGCGCACAGCAACCCGACCCGCTGCCCGCCATCATTCCCATCCCACAGCAAATCGCCATGAGACAGGGTAGCTTCCTGCTTTCCGCCGAAACCCGGATAGGGCTCTCCGGTGCCGAAAGCGAATTGTCGCCCGCCGCCGCCTACCCCGATCGAGCCCGTTCCCGTCGTCCCATGTTCCACCGTGTCCTTGAATCCCGCCTTCGCGCCGCGGTTTCGTCGATCGTTCCCGCCGCCGCCTACCTCAATGCCTACCTGCAGACCCGCATGGGCAAGGCGCTGACCGTACAAAAAGGAGGCAAAAAGGCAGAAAATACCATCCTGCTGTCCCTGCAGCCCGGCCTGTCGAACCCGGAAGCCTACCGATTGGATATCACCCCCAACGGGGTCTCTATCGAAGGAGGGAGCGGAGCAGGGGTGTTCTACGGCGTGCAAACCTTGATCCAGCTCTTCCCAGACGCCGCCGACAACCGCCTCGCCCTCCCCGCAGCGTCCATCTCCGACTTCCCGGCCTTCGCCTACCGGGGCGGCCATCTCGATGTGGGGCGCCACTTCTTCCCCGTATCGTTCATCAAACAATACATAGACATCCTGGCGCGCTACAAGATGAACCGCTTCCATTGGCATCTCACCGAAGACCAGGGCTGGCGCATCGAAATTAAAAAATACCCCAAACTCCAACAAGTAGCCGCCTACCGCTGGGAAACACTGGTAGGACACTACAACGACACCCCCCAACAATTCGACGGAACCCGATACGGGGGATACTACACACAGGATGAAATCCGCGAGGTCGTGCAATACGCCCGGGAACGCTTCGTAACCGTTATCCCGGAAATCGAAATGCCCGGCCATGCCCAGGCCGCCATAGCCGCTTACCCGGAACTCGGCTGCACCGGCAAACCCATTGACGTCGCTACCAAATGGGGCGTCTTTGAAGATGTGTTCTGCCCAAGCGAAACGACGTTTAAGTTCCTCGAAGACGTACTGACAGAGGTAATGGCTCTCTTCCCATCCGAATATATCCATATCGGCGGCGACGAATGCCCGAAAACGCAGTGGAAAACGAGCCCGACCGCCCGCGAAGTCATCGCGCGCGAAGGCCTCAAAGACGAACACGAACTGCAGAGCTACTTCATCCGCCGCATCGAGAAATTTCTCAATGCCCGCGGACGGCAAATCATCGGCTGGGACGAAATCCTGGAAGGCGGACTGGCGCCCAACGCCACCGTCATGTCCTGGCGGGGCGTAGAAGGGGGAATCGAAGCCGCCAAACAAAAACACAAGGTCATCATGACGCCTACTACCCATTGCTACCTGGATTACTACCAGGCCCTGCACCCCGATGAGCCCCTGGCCATCGGAGGCTATCTGCCCCTGGAGCAGGTCTATAGCTATAACCCCGTGCCCGCCGCCCTCAGTGCAGAAGAAGCAAAGTATATCCTCGGCGTACAGGGCAACCTCTGGACGGAGTACATCAAAGACGGTGATAAGGTAGAATACATGGCTTACCCCCGTCTGCAGGCACTGGCCGAGACCGGCTGGTCTGGGGAAGCCAGGAAGGACTTCCACGACTTCTGCCGACGCTTCCTGGTGCATCTCCCGCGGCTCAAAGCCGAGGGCATACAGGTCGCCAACCACTTTTACGATGTCAAGGCCACCGTGCGCTCCGGCGACGGCAAAGGCGTACGGCTCGTATTGGCCAATGCTTCCCGGCAGGGTGAAATTCGCTACAACGGGGATAACATGGAGCCTACCTACTATGATCCCGTGGCCGGAGATGAAGTGCCCGTTCTGAAAGACGGCTCGTACTACGGCAAGACCTTCGTCGGGGAAAAACCGGTAGGGCGCAGCGCTCGTGTCATCGTCCGCATGCACCGGGCAGCGGGGAAGACCATCGCTCTCAAAAACCCATCTGCCGCTCAGTACAGCGGCTCCGGGCCCGGCTCGCTGATCAACGGCGTACAGGGCAGCACCGAGCGCTACGGCGATTCCGAGTGGCTGGGCTTCGAGGGCACCGACTGTGAAGCCGTGATAGATATGGGGCAGTCAGTGGACATGCGCAAGCTGTCCTTCCGCTTCTTCAACGGCCCCGGTCAGTGGATCTATCCTCCCCGGGAAATCGCGATCAGCACCGCCGAGGCGCCCGGGCAGTTTGGCCCGGAGACGACGACCCGCCTCTCGGCTAACGCCGCTTCCGGCAAAATCGTCTCGATAGCTGTTTTAGCCAATGCCAAGGGGCGCTACCTGCGCGTGCGTATCCCCAACTACGGCGTCATCCCCGAAGGCGCTCAGGGCGCTGGCCACAAAGCCTGGCTTTTTGTAGACGAAATTGTCGTCGAATAATAATATATTCTTCTATCTTTCGCTTTTAACCAATTTTAAAACGCCTATGTCAACCCTGCAAACTACAAATTCTGGAAAATCATCCGGCCAGTACGTGTATCAAATGGCCATGATCGCCCTGCTGTTTTTTATATTCGGCTTCGTGACCTGGCTGAATGGCACGCTGATTCCCTTCCTCAAGCTCGCTTGCGAGCTCAAAACGGATACGCAGGCCTATCTCGTAGCCACCGCTTTCTATATGGCCTATTTCTTTTTAGCCATCCCCTCCTCGAAAATCCTGGAGCGCACGGGCTTCAAGAACGGTATGGCGCTGGGCCTGCTGGTGATGGCCGCGGGTGCATTGGTGTTCATCCCGGCGGCCTACACCCGTAACTTCGGCGTGTTCCTGACGGGCTTGTTCATACAGGGTGCCGGCTTGTCGCTGCTCCAGACAGCCTCTAATCCCTACGTCAGCATCATCGGGCCCATCGAGAGCGCCGCGCGCCGAATCAGCATCATGGGTATTGCCAACAAAGTGGCCGGGGCGCTCAGCCCCCTCGTGCTCGGCGCACTGGTGCTCAAAAACGCTTCTGCCCTGGAAGAGCAAGTCAAAAATGCCCCTACGGATGCCGTGCGCGCAGACTTGCTCGACGAGCTGGCCCAGGGTGTGGTCGGCCTCTACGTGGTCATGGCCGTCGTGCTGCTGCTGCTGGCAGCCTTCATCCGCCGCTCCAACCTGCCGAACATTGATTCGGAGGCCGATCTCGAAGGCGATGCCACCACGGCTTCCAACAAGACCAGTGTCCTGCAGTTCAAGCACTTGATCCTGGGGGCCTTCACCATTTTCTTCTACGTGGGTGCAGAAGTGATGGCAGGCGATATCATCAGCACCTATGGTAAAAACCTGGGCTTTTCGCTGGACCAGACTAAATACTTCACTACGTTTACCCTGATTGCGATGCTGGGCGGCTACGTGCTTGGCATCATCGCCATCCCCAAATACATCTCCCAGCAAAAGAGCCTGCGCTGGGCTGCTATCCTGGGCATACTGTTCACCTTTGGCGCCGTATTTACGGATGGGACTACCTCAGTGACCTTCGTAGCACTGCTCGGTCTGGCTAATGCGCCGATGTGGCCTGCTATCTTCCCCCTGGGCATCCGCAAATTGGGCAAGTTCACTAAAATCGGCTCTGCTCTGATGATCATGGGTATCGCCGGCGGCGCCATCATCCCCCTGCTCTATGGCAAACTTTCGGAAACCATACCCTTCCAGACCGCCTTTTTGGTGATTATGCTCTTCTGCTATGCGTACATCCTTTTCTTCTCCGTCCGCGGCTACCGCGCTGGCTTCAAGAAAAAAGAACGGGAAGACGAAGAAGAAGTGCTGGCGTAGCCCGCGCAAAAAGTCTGATAGACTTTTTGCGCGGGGGATTATCGAGGGATCAAAAAGGCCCTTTTTCGCCCACACTATGCCTTTTTTCGGTCATATAGCGCCGCTATACTCCCTCAAAAAGCCTTCGTGTGGACAAAAAATGACTCTTTTTTCCCTCCTCTCTAACCCCGCGCAAAAAGTCTGATATTTATCAAAAAAATATTTGGAGAAATCGTATTTTTTCTATCTTTGCGCCCGGTGAGCGCACTTGGAGCAGCTCCTTCCAACCCCCCCAGGGCGGAGACGCAGCAAGGGTACGAAGTCGAGCGCCCGTGGTGTCGCTCACCTTATTAGACTTGTTGCAAGGGAGTCGTTGGCAGTAGTTCTTGCCCATTCACGCCGATTCCTCGCAACAAGTCTAACTTTTTTTGGAGGTTTCGCAAAAAAGTTTATATTGCAGGAAACGTTTGTTTTCTATGAAAAAAGCCATTCAAAAACGGGCATTTGAAACCTTTAAAAAATATACCATGAGCCAATCGAACCCGGGTTCCGACAAGTCCAAACATGCCGACACCATCATCCGCAACCACGTTATCTGGTCTATGGGCGCTGGTTTTATTCCGGTGCTCATCGCCGATATTTTTGCAGTGAGCGCCCTCCAGTTGGATATGATCCGCCAAATGTGCCGGGTGTATGACGTAGATTTCTCTGAAACGCAGGGCAAAGCTATCGTCACCGCCCTTACGGGTACCACCATCGCGCGTGTGACGGCAGGCAGTGTGGCTAAGATGATTCCCATCGTCGGGTCCATGCTTGGCGGAGTCACCGTTTCGGCCTTCGCCGGCGCTTCCACCTTTGCGCTCGGCCAGGTGTTCAAGAGACATTTCGAAACGGGAGGTACGATTCTGGATTTCGACCCCGCCAGGCTGAAAAAAATATACCAGGAGCAGTTTGAAAAGGGGCGGAAAATAGTCGAAGACCTCGCCAACCAAAGCAAAAAGGGCGGGGTGGATGAGCCGATCATCCTCGAGCCCGAGGTGAGTACGGAATCGAGTACCGCCGACGCGTTCTCTTCCGGGACGGTCAAGCCTGATCTGGTGCGCCAAATCCGCGAACTCGCCGAGCTGAAAGCCCAGGGAGTAATCACAGAGGAGGAGTTCACGCAGATGAAGCGTCGCTTGATCGAAAGCTAGGATTGCAATCTAAAACTGCCACCGCGCCAAAGGAGCGACGTCCTGCGCGCAAAAGTCCCCTTTTTGGTATTTGTACCAGGCGGAAATGCCAATCATCGCGGCGTTGTCGGTGCAGTATTCTATTGGTGGAATATAGGTGTTCCATCCCCGTTTTTCGCCCTCCAGGCGCAAGGCGGCCCGCAGCCCGGAGTTGGCGGAGACTCCCCCCGCGAGCGCTACTTCGAAAATGCCCTGCTGCTCCGAGGCCCGTATGAGTTTTCGCAGGAGGATAGAGACGATGCGCGCCTGTACGGAGGCGCAGATGTCCGGCAGTTCCCGTTGCGAAAAACCGGGCGCTTCAGCCTCTTGTTTTTGCAGGAAATAGAGGATGGAGGTTTTTAGTCCGCTGAAACTAAAGTCCAGCCCGGGAATCTGAGGCTCCGGGAATTCGAACCGGGGAGATCCGAGCCTGGCCAAGCGGTCTATTTCCGGTCCGGCAGGGTAGGGTAGGCCGAGCATTTTTCCCGTCTTGTCGAACGCTTCCCCTGCGGCATCATCAGTAGTCTGGCCAATAATCTCCATATCGGAATGGCTTTTCACCACCAGTATCTGGGTATGCCCTCCGGAAACAGTCAAGCAGAGAAAGGGAAAAGAAGGCGCGTGGGGCGTGGCAAAATGGGCCAATACGTGCGCCTGTAAATGGTTGATTTCAATCAGGGGCAACTGCCGTGCCAGGGCAAATGCCTTGGCAAAAGAGACGCCGACTAAAAGGGATCCAATGAGCCCCGGGCCCCGGGTAAAGGCCACCGCCTGTATGTCCTCGACCGCAAGACCGGATTGCCGGATGGCGGCTTCCACTACCGGGATAATGTGCGTCTGATGCGCCCGGGAGGCTACCTCGGGGACCACTCCCCCGTATTGCCGATGTACCTCCTGCGTGGCCAATACATTGCTCAATACCCTGCCCTGCGCAATGACCGCCGCCGAGGTGTCGTCGCAGGAAGACTCTATTGCGAGAATTATTCCATTCATTGTGTAAAAAAATACAGAAATACTCCTATTTTCCCGCCCGAAAAGAAATTTTATGAAAACAGGCCCTCGCTGACCCCTCGAGCCAATATTTTTAAACAACACAACCAAAATGCCTAAACCTGCATCTAAGTCAACAAAGGAGAGCGGTACTTTCGGACAGGAAAGTTTCAATACCTGTGTCATCGCCACGGGCACAAAAATAGAAGGAAATTTCCAATCCGCAGAGAACATCCGCCTCGATGGTGAAATCATTGGGGATTTGTCCTGTGAAAAGAAGCTGGTGCTGGGTCCGAGTGGCCGCATCAAGGGCAATGTGAGCGCCCGCGAAGCCGTGGTCATGGGGGTGGTGATCGGTGACCTCGACATCAAAGGAAGCCTGCACCTCGACCGGTCAGCCTCGGTAAACGGCGATGTGACGGCCGCATTGCTCAGCATTGAGGAAGGTGCTTTGTACCATGGCACCTGTGAGGTCAAAAAGTAAAGCACCCGAGCCGGAAAAAGGACGCTTAAAGTTTCGCTAAGTGCTTTAAGTTCCCTAAAATTGTGTGATTTTTGTTACACCTGGAGAAAAACCTATTATTCTGTTAAAACCAAGCTACAAATGAGATTAGTAATCAACCTGGTACTTTTAGCTGTCATCGGTCTCCTGCTCTTTTCGGTGGTTGGCTTGATTCGCGAACCCATCATGTTCAAATCTGAAAAAGAGAGAAGGGAGCGCGCCGTCGTGGACAAACTGATGAAAATCCGTACGGCCCAGGAGGCTTTCCGCGATATCACGGGAACTTTCGCGCCGAATTTCGATACCCTCACCCAGGTGCTCGAAACAGGCCAATTCAAGGTAATCCAGGTGTTTGGCGACCCGGATGATCCGAACTACACGGGCAAAATCACATACGATACGCTCTATGTGCCCGCCCGCGACACCATGCTCCGCGTCTTGAAGATAGAGAACTTCAACGACCTCGCCCGGGTGCCCTTCGGCAATGGGGCTACCTTCGAAATCGCTGCAGACGTCATTGACTATCAGCGCACGGAGGTGCCAGTCGTCGAAGTGGGGGTTGCGCGCAAAGTGTTCATGGACAAGTGGGGCGATCCCAGGTTCCGCCGCTTCGACCAGCGCTTCGACCCAGAGTCCAAGGTCAAATTCGGGAATATGTTTTCTCCAAACCTTTCCGGCAATTGGGAATAAATACGGTTGTACTTCGGGAGGACTTCTTCTCCTCCTTTCAGACTACTTCTTCAAAACTGTCCATTCTTATTGGAATGGACAGTTTTTGTTATGCCATAACCGATTACCAAAACCGTATCTCGTTCGTATGCCGGATGTCCGGTATCCAGACCGGCAACCCGCTTTTTCTGGAATCTTTGCACCGCGAACATCCGTACTTGTTCTTTCCTTTCCTCAAAACGGGGATTGCCTTCGCCATGTCGCAGTATGCCCTCGTGCCCGACCGCCTTTTTATAGGGCAGGAGGCGGTACATTACCTGCGCCAGGGGAATACCCTGGTCGCCGATGCCCAAACGCTGGTAGATGCGCTCCCCGAAATCAGGGCCAGGCGGGTGTATGCCGTGCCCCGGTCCTTGCTGGATTGGGTAGAGGGGGCTTTCCCCACGGCAAAAACTGCGCACCTGCACAGCGCTCTGCTGCCCTTGTTCCGAACACAAGCCCAGGGTACGGGCAAATTCCTGTACGGTCATATAGGGGAGGAAGGCATGAGCGTGTTCCTGTTTGAACACCAGAACCTCATACTCGAAAATCGCTTCGAGTGCCACCACTCCGGGGATTTTCTGTATTACCTGCTGTTGGTTTGCCAACAGCTCAAGGTGCCGGCCCGCGACGTAGCCCTCTTTGTGTCCGGGGCCATAACGGAAGATTCGGAGTTGTCCCGCCTTCTGCACGAGTATTTCTCCCGCGTCGGGTTTTTCCAAATGGGGGAAGCTGGGCAGTTTGGCCCACAGGCGGCCCAGTATCCGGTACACTACTTCAACGACCTGCTGGCCATCGGATGTCTGGCATAAATCTAATTTCCTGATTATGCGTATCATAGGTGGAAAATTCAAGGGTCGGCGCTTTGACCCGCCCGCCGGGAAATGGCCCACCCGCCCTACTACGGATTTTGCCCGGGAAGGGCTTTTCAATATCCTCCAAAACATCCTCGAGTTTGAATCGCTCCAGGCGCTGGACTTGTTCAGCGGCGCGGGGAGCCATTCTTATGAGCTGGTTTCCCGCGGTGCCGCCGAAGTGACCTGCGTGGACCGCTTTGGACCTGCCCTGGCCTTCGTCCGGCAGGTGGCCCATACGCTTGGGGTAGAAGGGCAGTTCCGCATCGTAAAATCCGATGTCTTGCGTTTTGTCGCATCCTGCCGCGAATCGTTTGACTATGTGTTCGCCGACCCCCCATTTGATATGCAGGGCATAGAAAGCCTGCCCGATCGGGTATTCGAAAGCGGGATACTTCGCCCGGGTGCATGGTTTGTGCTCGAACACAGCAACCAGTACCGCTTCGATTCCCATCCCCGATTTCAGCGGCAGCGGGAGTATGGAGAGGTTTGTTTTTCTTTTTTTCAAGAAGAAGAAGGCATGTCCCCTGAAGCTGCCATTTGAATAAACTTGTGGCAAGGGGACAGCGAGGCAGAAAAAATGGCCTTTTTGACCCCTCGATGATTCTCCTCTCTACAAGTCTGCTATACAGATTCCCAAAAAGCCGTACCTTTAGCGCGTAATCTGTACGACCCAAACATGAAAAACATCGTCGAACTGATCCAATCCGGCGTGATTGGCATAGTGAAAGCCCGCTACGGCGCGGAGGTAGAAGCCAAAGATGCCGTAGTAAGCCCCACCCGCAAGGAATTCACCGGGGATTTCACCCTCGTGGTGTTCCCGTTTACCCGCTTCATCAAAAAAAAACCGGAGGACATCGCCCGGGAATTGGGGGAAGCGCTGGTACAGGAGATGCCTTTTGTCCAGGACTTTAACGTCATAAAAGGCTTTCTGAACCTGGTCATCGCGGAAAGCTTCTGGCTCGATTTCCTCCGGGAGGCGTCGGCCAACCCGCAGTACGGCCGCTCCCCCCGCAATGGGCAGAAGGTGCTGGTCGAATCCTGCTCACCCAATACCAATAAACCGCTCCACCTCGGCCATGTGCGCAATATCCTGCTCGGCTGGTCCATGTATAAAATCCTCGACGCAGTGGGGTACGATGTCGTCCGCGTGCAGATCATCAACGACCGCGGTATCGCTATCTGTAAGAGCATGCTCGCCTGGCAAAGGTTTGGCGAAGGCCGCACCCCCGAAGGGGAAGGGGTCAAAAGCGACCACTTCGTAGGCGATTACTACGTGTTGTTCGAACAAAAGTTCAGGGAAGAATATGCAGCCTGGCAAATGAGCCCGGTGGCGGAAACAACCCTGCGGGAAAAACAAACCGAGGGCCAAACCCCGGAGGCCTTTTTCAAAGAGTTTAAAGACACCTACTTCAACGAATTCAGTCAGCTCGGCCGCGAAGCCAAGGATATGCTCCTGCGCTGGGAAGCCGGTGATCCCGAAGTGCTCGCCTTGTGGCGCCAGCTGAATGGATGGGTCTATGCCGGCTTCGAGGAAACTTACCAGGCACTGGGGGTGTGCTACGACAAACTCTACTACGAATCCGACACTTATTTACTGGGCAAAGATATTATTGAAAAAGGGTTAAAAAACCATATTTTCTATCGTCTGGAAGATGGTTCTGTATGGATTGACCTGGAAGACGTAAAATTGGATAAAAAGCTCGTGCTGCGCCGCGACGGCACTTCCGTCTATATGACCCAGGATATTGGCACCGCGCATCTCCGCTACCAGGACTTTGGCGTAGAAAAGATGGTCTATGTGGTTGCCGATGAGCAGAACTACCATTTTCAGGTGCTCTTTGAAATCATGAAACGGCTCAACGAGCCCTACGCTGCCGGGCTCTACCACCTGTCTTACGGCATGGTCGAACTGCCCACCGGGCGCATGAAGTCCCGCGAAGGGACCGTAGTGGATGCCGACGACCTGCTCGCCGAAGTGGTGCGCGAGGCGGAAGCCAACACCAAAGAGCGCGAAACCATCGCGGAACTCAGCGCAGCCGAACAACAAGAGGTCGTGCGCAGCATTGCGCTTGCCGCACTCAAGTTTTTCCTCGTCAAGGTACACCCCAAAAAGCGGATGATCTTTGACCCCAGGGAATCCGTTGACCTACAGGGGCAAACCGGACCCTATGTGCAGAATGCCTACGTCCGCGTAAAGTCGGTGCTCCGCAGGGTGAGCGAAGCAGATGCAGGGGAAGCCGGGGGATACGCCCATTTTTTTGACGACGAAAAAGACCTCGTCGTGCAACTCTACCGGTTTCCGGAAGTGCTCCAGGAGGCCGCGCAGGAATACGACCCCTCCACCGTCGCAAATTATTGCTTCAATTTGGCGAAATCCTACCACCGCTTCTACCACGAACGCTCGATTATCCGGGCAGAAAGCGAAGCAGCCCGCGCTTTCCGCCTGCAGTTGAGCGTGGCGGTCGCCACAGTGCTGCGCAACGGGATGGACTTGCTGGGAATCGAAATGCCGGATCGGATGTAAAATAAACAGGCTATGGCTACAGAAGAACTGAAAGAAGAAAAATCGCTGAACTTCATCGAACAAATCATCGAAGAAGATATCGCCAACGGGAAACACGCCGGGAGGGTACACACTCGTTTCCCGCCGGAGCCCAACGGCTATCTGCATATCGGGCATGCCAAGGCCATGACCGTCAACTTTGGCCTGGCCAAAAAATACGGCGGCCTGTGCAACCTGCGTTTCGACGACACCAACCCGGTGACGGAAGATGTGGAATATGTCGAAAGTATCCAAAAGGACGTCCAGTGGCTGGGCTTTCAATGGGCCAATGTGTTTTATGCCTCCGATTATTTCCCCAGGCTGTACGCATTCGCCCTCGAGCTCATCCGCAAAGGCCTGGCGTATGTGGATGACTCTACACCGGAAGAAATTGCCGCGATGAAGGGCTCCCCGGCACAGCCCGGCGTGGAAAGCCCCTATCGGCAGCGCAGTATAGAAGAAAACCTATCGCTGTTCGAGGCTATGAAGAACGGGGACTTCCCCGACGGGAGCCGCGTGCTCCGGGCGAAAGTAGATATGGCTTCCCCCAACATGCACATGCGCGACCCCGTGCTGTACCGCATCAAACACGCACACCACCACCGCACCGGCGATGCCTGGTGCATCTATCCCATGTACGATTTCGCCCACGGCCAAAGCGATTCGATCGAGGGCATCACCCATTCGCTCTGCTCCCTCGAGTTCCGCCACCACCGTCCGCTGTACGATTGGTTCATCGAACAACTGGGCATTTTCCCCTCCCGCCAAATCGAGTTCGCCCGGATGAATGTGGCGTATATGATCACGAGCAAGCGGAAACTGCTCAAACTGGTGCAGGAGAACCACGTCGAAGGCTGGGATGACCCCCGAATGCCTACGATCTCCGGGATGCGGCGCAGAGGCTATCCACCCGAAGCTATCGTCCACTTCTGCGAACGCGCGGGCGTGGCCAAACGAGACAACGTGATCGAGCTCGAACTGCTGGAGTTCTCCGTGCGCGAAGTGCTCAACCGCGTTGCCCGCCGCGCTATGGCCGTCCTGGATCCGCTGAAAGTGGTGCTGACCAACTATCCGCAAGGGCAGACGGAGTTCGTGGAAACCGAAAACAACCCGGAAGACCCTGAAGGCGGCAACCGCAGCATCCCTTTCTCCCGCGAGTTGTTTATCGAACAAGAGGATTTTATGGAAGAGCCGCCCAAAAAGTTCTTCCGCCTTGCCCCCGGCCAGATGGTGCGCCTCAAAAGCGCATACATCATCCGCTGCGATGAGGTGGTCAAAGACCCGGTAAGCAAAAAGGTGCTCGAACTGCATTGCACCTACTTCCCGGAAAGCCGCTCGGGTGCCGATACGTCGGGCCTGAAGGCGAAAGGCGTACTGCACTGGGTCAGTGCCGCCCACGCACTGCCAGCGGAAGTGCGCCTGTACGACCGCTTGTTCACCGACCCTACTCCCACCGAACACGAAGGCCGGGATTTCCTGGATTTCCTGAACCCGAACTCTCTCGATATCGCCGCCTCCGCCGTCGTAGAGCCAAGCCTCCGCGATGCCCGGCCGGGAGAACAGTTCCAGTTCCTGCGCAAAGGGTATTTCTGCGCAGACCAGAGCACCCGCCCCGAAAAACCGGTTTTCAACCTTACCGTCAACCTGAAGGATACTTGGGCGAAAACAGCGGTCAAGGCAAGCGGCAGCAACGCAGATTAAGACCAATACCATGGAAAACGAACGCGTCATACTGGGTCCCGAGCGCTTCGCCCTCACCATTGACCGACTGTGCTACCAACTGGTAGAGGCATTCGACGATTTTCGCGATACGTGTATCGTAGGGATTCAACCGCGTGGTATCCCGCTGTCGGACCGCATCTGCCGACGCTTGCTGGACCACATGGGTATCCAGGATATCCTCTACGGCAAATTGGATATCACCTTCTATCGCGACGACTTCCGGCGAAGAGACCGGCCGCTGGAGGCCAGCTTCACCGAAATGGATTTCCTCGTGGAAGATAAACATGTCGTCCTCGTAGACGATGTGCTCTATACTGGCAGAACCGTCCAGGCAGCCCTCACTGCCCTCAACCACTACGGGAGGCCTAAAACCGTGGAACTGCTGACCCTCGTGGACCGCCGCTTCAACCGCCACCTGCCTATCCGGGCGAGCTTCGCCGGCATCCGCGTGGACGCCCTCGACCAGGCCTACGTCAAGGTGGAATGGCGGGAAACCGAAGGTACCGACCGCGTCGTACTCTATGAAGATAAAAAACAGGCACAGGGATGACCACCGTTACGCAACAATTGAGCACCCGACACCTCCTGGGTATCAAAGACCTCACTGCGGAAGATATCCAGTTGATTTTTCATACGGCAGATAGCTTCAAGGACATCATCAACCGCCCTATCAAAAAGGTGCCTTCCCTGCGGGATATCACTATCGTCAATCTGTTCTTCGAGGATTCTACCCGCACGCGCATCTCCTTCGAATTGGCCGAAAAACGCCTCTCCGCAGATGTACTCAACTTTTCAGCTTCCTCCTCTTCTGTGAAAAAAGGGGAAACCCTGCTGGATACCGTCAACAATATCCTGTCCATGAAGGTGGATATGATCGTGATGCGGCACCCTGCCCCCGGTGCTTGCCGCTTCCTCGCCGGCCATGTGCCCGCCAACGTGGTGAATGCAGGCGACGGCACCCACGAACATCCCACTCAGGCGCTGCTCGACGCGTATTCCATCCGCGAACAACTGGGAGAACTGAACGGTAAAAAGGTGGCTATCTTCGGGGATATCCTGCATTCCCGGGTCGCGTTGAGCAATATCTTCTGCCTCCAAAAGCTGGGTGCACAGGTGCGCGTGTGCGGTCCACCTACGCTGATCCCCAGGCATATCGAGCAACTGGGCGTGGAAGTGAGCTACGACGTGCGCGACTCGCTCGCCTGGTGCGATGTGGCAAATATCCTGCGCATTCAACTGGAAAGACAGCAAATCAAATACTTTCCCTCCCTGCGGGAATACGCTCGCTACTTCGGCATCAATAAACCGCTGTTGGACAGCATCGGCCGCAAAATCCTGATCATGCACCCCGGCCCCATCAACCGGGGGGTGGAAATCACCAGCGATGTGGCAGATTCAGAACATTCCATCATCCTCAACCAGGTGGAAAATGGCGTAGCTATCCGCATGGCCGTCCTCTACCTGCTGGCCGCCAACGCCAAATGAAAGGAATAGCCAGACCGGTTTACCCCCCGTTTCCGGGGGCGCGCAAAACACAGGCCCCGGGTTTTGCGTTATGATTTCGTTTGTGCATCCGAAAATAAGGATCCGCGTTCAAAAATCTTTGTCTCAAATCTCGTCAGTTGATATGAATACTCGCTTTTTTACCCTGATTTCTCTGATAGCCCTTGCCGTGGGCAAACTGCAGGCAGCCGACCCGGCGTATTCCATTCAAGTCAGCATCAGCGGCTTTTCCCAAAAAGAAATGTACCTGGGATATTACCTCGGCGACAAGCAGTATCTGCGGGATACGGCCGTCGCGGATGCAAAAGGCGTTTATACGTTCGAAGGCTCCGAACTCCTCCCGGCAGGCGTATATATCGTCGTACTTCCTCCGGACAACAACTTTTTCCAAATCCTCATCCCGGAAAAAGAACAGAAATTCAGCGTTCAGACGAGTCTGGACAATATGTCGGAAAACGTCGTTTTTAAAGGCTCTGTAGAAAATACCACGTTCTACAAATACCTGAGTTTCCTGTCTGTCAAAAACAAAGAAGCCGACCCCATCAACAAAGCCATTGAGGAGGCCAAAGACGACGCGGCCAAGGCCGAACTGAGGAAAAAACTGGAGGCTATCGGCGAAGCGGTCAAAAGCTACCAGGCCAAATTCGTAAAAGACAACGGAAACATGCTGGCTTCCCGAATTGTAGCGGCCAACCTGAGCACCGAGTTCCCCGAGTTCGAGGGCACAGAGGATGAAAAACAGGTCAAAATGCTATATTTCCTTAGACGGCATTATTTTGACTACCTCAACCTCGCCGATCCGTCCCTGTTGCGCACGCCTTTCTTATTTGAAAAAATAGACTACTACATAAACAAGCTGCATTACCAACACCCGGATTCCCTGGCCGTAGCCATTGACACCGTCCTGGAACGCCTCCGTCCGGCAGAGGAATCCTTCCGCTTTTATCTCGTCCATTTCCTCAACGCATACGCTAAGTCAAACTTCGTAGGGATGGACGCCGTATATGTGCATATCGCCGAAAAGTACTACGCCAACGGGGATGCACCCTGGATCGAGACCGAGCAACTCAACAAAATTATCGAGAACGCCAAGTCGCTCAAGCCCATCCTCATCGGAAAAACAGCGCCCGATATTGAAATGCAGAAGCGCGACGGCTCTAAAATTAAGTTGTCGGCTGTAAAATCGCCTTATACCATTCTCTATTTCTGGCGCTACGACTGCGGGCACTGCAAGGAACAGACGCCTATCGTCAAGGAGTTCTATGAAAAATTCAAAGACAAAGGCGTCAAGATCTTCGCCGTATGCGTCAAGTTCCGCGATGAAGTGGCCGATTGCTGGAAGTATATTGACGAAAACGGTATCGGCGACTGGATCCATACGGTAGATCCCTACCTGGCTTCGCGCTACTACACGCTGTACAATGTCAAAACGACCCCGCAGGTCTTCATCCTGGACGCAAACAAAAAAATCTTGTCCAAGAACATCAGCGGGGAGCAGTTGGAAGACGTCATCAACCAAATCATGGAAATGGACAAGGCGGAAAAAGCGGGCAAATAGCCGCTGCGCCCTCTCAGCCGACTCCTTAACGCAGTTTCATGTTGCGTGCGATGCGCGCATAAACCGAGGGAACGAAGCGCTGCAGCAGTACCCCCAGGGCCTCCCGCTTCGCGATGACCACCTCGCGCCTGTGTTGGGCAATCGCCTGGAGGGCTTTGCGTGCGAAAAAATCGGGGTCAAACCCCTCGTTTGTGCTTTCGGCCATGACCTGGTTGGCGCTTCCATCCCCTCGCAGGGCGTTGATGGTGACGTTGGTGCGCACATAGCCCGGACAAATCAGCGTGACATGGACCTGGTCGGAGTACAGTTCGGCGCGGAGACTGTCAAAAAAACCGTGTAGCGCGTGCTTGGAAGCGCAGTATGCAGAGCGGTAGGGAGCGCCAAATTTTCCCAGCACACTGCTCATGACGACAATATGCCCACTCTTCCGCTGCCGCATCAAAGGGGCAACGGCTTTGGTCAGGGCTACTACCCCAAAGTAGTTTATGTCCATGATGCGCTGGTCCACGTGCAACTGAGTGTCCAGAGCGAGTTCACGCTGCGAAATACCCGCATTGTTGACGAGGAGGTCAATATGCCCAAAATGCTGAACGACCCGCTGCACCGCGTCCGGAAGGGAGGGGAAGTCCACGACATCAAGGGGTAAAACAAGGCTTTTGGTACCGCTGGGGCATCCCGACTGCACGCGCTCCAGCTCCGCTGCATTGCGGCTCGACAATACCAAATGGGCGCCTTCGCGGGCGAAGGCATACGCCAGAAATTCGCCAATGCCGGAAGATGCTCCCGTGATCCAGACTACTTTATCTTTGAACTGCATAACCAACGTTCTTTTTAATGGATAAAGGTACGCAACTACGAGGATTCTGCCCCATCGTTTTTTGTACCTTTGGAGTCCTAAAATTGGGTACACGATGAAAACAGTCTGGTTCATTCGGCACGCGAAATCGAGTTGGGACCATCCCGGTTTGCGCGATTTTGACCGCCCGCTCAACCATCGGGGGCAGCGGGACGCGCCGGTCATGGCGCGATTCCTTCGCGAGAAAGGCCTTAGCCCCGAGCTTCTGATCTCCAGCCCGGCGCTCAGGGCTTTGCAAACCGCCCGCTATTTTGCCACCGCATTTGATATACCGGATATCCGGGAAGAACCCCGGATCTATGAGGCGGATCCCTCAACGGTCCTCTCCATCGTCCAGGCCCTGGAAGACAGCATACAGATGGTCTTCGTATTCGGCCATAACCCCACTTTTCATCAGTTGGCAAACGGTTTCGCCGGGGAAGCATTGGCCAACGTACCTACTTGCGGTATCTTTCGGGTGGACGCCGACGTAGCCCGTTGGCGCGATTTTTCTTATGCTACCGGAAAACGAACAGCTTTTTTTTATCCAAAACAATTCCATCCATGACCGCCGTGCGAAAAAGACTCCCCTTGCCTCTCTTCCTGGCGATCGTCCTTCTGTCAGAGGCTTGTGCTCCCAAGTCGCCCCGGCTACCCGTGGAAGGAGAACCCCTGGTGCGCCTGCTCACCGATATCCACGTGGCTGAAACCGCCCTGCAAAATGTACAGGGCAGCGCCAAAGACAGCCTCAGCGAGGTGTATTACCGCGACATCCGCACCATCCACCGTCTGGACCAAAAGACCATAGATTCTACCCTGGCCCAACTGCGGAAGGATCCGGCAAAAATGGCGAGCGTGTACGCGCAGGTCGTGGATAGGGTGGCAAATAGAAAGTAGCTCTTTTTTCTCGATAATCCCCCGCGTAATAATTATAATCCTTAACAATAACTTAAAATTCAATTTAGACTGGCTTAACCCAAAGCAGAGTACCT
>CAZSMU010000023.1:0-35251 GCA_964607915.1 uncultured Haliscomenobacter sp. | reverse complement strand
AGTGTGGGCGAAAAAGGGCCTTTTTGACCCCTCGATGATTCCCCTCGCAACAAGTGTAATAAGCTCCGTCGCACAACCCCCCCGGGAAGCGTTGAAATCCTGCGAATCGTGTTATCTTTGCAGCTCATCAATTTCATCGCATGAGCGACGTTATCAAACACGAATGTGGTATAGCCCTCATTCGTCTATTACAGCCGTTATCGTATTACCAGGATAAATACGGCAGCGCTTTCTACGGCCTGGATAAACTCAGGCTCCTGATGCAAAAACAGCGCAACCGAGGGCAGGACGGAGCCGGGATGGCCACCATCAAACTCGACCCGGACCCGGGAACCCGATACATCAGCCGAAAGCGCAGCGTCGCCCCCAACTACCTCGACGACTTGTTCGATCAAATCTGGAAACACTTCGACGGACTGCCCAAAGATAAGCTCCAGGACGCTGCCTGGCTGAAAGCCCATAAACCCTATATCGGCGAGCTCCTGCTCGGCCACCTGCGCTACGGCACCCACGGCGATAACTCCATCGAAACCTGCCACCCCTTCCTGCGCCAAAACAACTGGATCAGCCGAAACCTCATCCTGGCCGGCAATTTCAACCTCACCAATGTGGATGAACTCTTCCAGGAACTCCTGGAACTGGGCCAATACCCCAAAGAGAAATCGGATACCGTCACCGTGATGGAAAAAATCGGGCACTTCCTCGACGATGAGGTACAGCGCCTCCATACCTGGTTCAAACCAGAAGGGTACTCCAACATCGAAATCAACGATCTGATCTACGACAACCTCGACGTGCAGCGCCTGCTCACCCGCGCCAGCAAAAAATTCGACGGCGGCTACGTCATGTGTGGCCTCATCGGCCACGGGGATGCGTTTGTCATGCGCGACCCCAACGGGATACGCCCGGCCTACTACTACCACGACGACGAGGTCGCTGTCGTCGCCTCCGAACGGCCCGCCATACAGTCGGTGTTCAACGTCCATTACCAAAAAGTAAAGGAGCTGACGCCTGGCCATGCCCTCATCATCAAGAAAAAAGGCAGTGTCGAAGAAAAACCCTTCGTCGAACCGGGCGAACGCAATGCCTGCTCTTTCGAACGCATCTACTTTTCAAGGGGTAACGACCGGGATATCTATCTGGAACGCAAACAATTGGGAGAGCAGCTCGTCGAGCCAATCCTGAAATCGGTGGACTTCGATTTCGAAAATACAGTCTTCTCCTTTGTGCCCAATACGGCCGAAACGGCCTTCTTCGGCATGATTGAAGGAATCCACAAACGACTGGATGAAATCAAAGAAGAGCGCATCCTGCACTTGATAGAAAAGGACAAGCTGAAGCCCAAAAAACTGCGCAAAATCATGGCCCTGCAGCCGCGCATCGAAAAACTGATCCTGAAAGACGCCAAAGTCCGCACCTTTATCGCAGATACGACCGCCCGGGGCAAACTCGTGTCGCATGTGTACGATATTACCTACGGACTGGTGAAAAACCACGAGGATACCCTGGTGCTGCTCGATGACTCTATCGTGCGCGGGACCACCCTCCGCGACAGCATCATCCAAATCGCCGCACGGCTCAAACCAAAGAAAATCATCATCGTATCGTCCGCCCCCCAAATCCGCTACCCCGATTGTTACGGGATAGATATGTCTAAAATGGGGGAATTCGTCGCCTTCAAGGCACTGGTGGAACTATTGGAAAAAAATGGCAAGTCCCACCGCCTACAGGAGACTTACCAGCGCTGTAAAGAACAGGAACATCTGCCCACAGAGCAAGTGCGCAACGAAATCCAGGCGCTGTACGACGAATTTTCTTACGAAGATATTTCCCGTCAGATCGCAGCCATCGTCACGCCCAAGGGCATAAAACCGGACATCGAGGTAATCTACCAAACGATAGAGGGCCTGCACGCCGCCTGCCCGGACCACAAAGGAGACTGGTACTTCTCCGGCAACTATCCCACTCCCGGGGGCAACCGCATCGTCAACCGGGCCTTTATCAACTATATGGAAAAAAAAGATGTACGGGCTTACTAAGAGCCGGTAGGGCTTTTTATACGATTAAATCCATCCGGCGAGCGGGTTCTCGCCACTGCCTTCAAAGCGATAGGGCCGGAAACGGGCGAACAACTCCTCTGAGTACCAGCCCAACTCCCGGGTCTTTTTCACCACGCCTTTGTGCTCCGGGTTCTGATAGGCATACGCCATCATCTGCCTGGGGTCGCGCCAAAGACTGAAGGTGGCTTGCTGTACGAGCGGCAACTCCCCAATGCCCACGGCGAGGAGCAGATGCGCGCGGAATTTTTCAATGGATTTGCTCACCGGGGGTACATACGTCCAAAAGCGCCAAAGCTGTCGGGGAGCTATCGTGGCCCGGGTGAGCACGGCAATGGGCCGGGAATCGTCCGCCTCGGCGCTGGGCCGGAAGGGGTTCTTGCCCTCCCAGGCCCCATGTGCTTTGATGGGGTGCAGAAAAAAGGTCTGGTAAAGGCCTCTTTGCTTGAACTCCTGAAAAATAGGGTCGCCCTCGAAAAAGTGCTGCGCCGCGGCTTCTTCCGTCCAAACTCCCAGGAGACCGTACACCCCCAGGTTGGGCAATATGCTGAACCCACTGCCCGCACCGCTGCCGACCATTCGGGCAAACTCCAAACCAGCTACCTGCTCCAACAACGGTGGGTAGAGCCCCATGTGCCGAAACGCCCACCAGCGGTTCTTCCAGCCGTGAAGATGAAACAGGGTAAAGGTCACTACTTGTCGGGCGTCCGTATGCATCATCCTTTTGTTTGGTATGTGCAACCGCCGAGGGGCTGTTCCTGTTCAATAGGGGTCAACGAGGTGAGAAAAAAGAGCTTTTTTGACCCCTCACCACAAGTCTGTTTTATGGAATTTAAAATCAACGCACATTTCAAACCTACCGGAGACCAGCCCCAGGCCATCGCCCAACTGGTGTCGGGTATCGAAGCAGGTGAACCCGCCCAGGTACTGCTGGGGGTCACCGGGTCGGGGAAAACGTTTACCGTCGCCAACGTCATCGAGCGCGTCCAGCGGCCTACCCTGGTGCTTACCCACAACAAAACGCTGACCGCGCAATTGTACAGCGAGTTCCGGGAATTCTTCCCCGATAACGCCGTGGAATACTTCGTGTCCTATTACGACTACTACCAGCCCGAAGCCTATATCGCCGTAACCGACACCTATATCGAAAAAGATCTCGCCATCAACGAAGAAGTGGACAAACTCCGCCTGCGCGCGACCTCTTCGCTGCTCTCCGGACGAAGGGATGTCATCATCGTGGCGTCCGTGTCCTGTATCTACGGTATGGGCAACCCGGAAGACTATAAAACCGGAATTATCCGAATCCATAAAGGACAGGTCATCACGCGCAATACGTTCCTCTATCAATTGGTCGGCAGCCTCTACTCCCGCACCGAAACGGATTTCCGCCGCGCTACCTTCCGCGTGCGCGGCGATACGGTGGACATCAACCTCCCCTACGTGGATTATGGCTACCGCATCACGTTCTTCGGGGATGAAATCGAGGAGATTGAGCAAATCGAAATCGAAAGCGGAAAACGCATCGAACGCATGGAGGTAGCCGCCATTTTTCCCGCCAACCTCTACATCGCCCCCAAGGAGCGCATGGCTCAAATCCTGAACGATATCATGGGGGAACTCTATGAACAGGAAAAGTACTTCGAGCGCGAAGGCAAACTCATCGAAGCCCGACGCATCCACGAACGCACCCATTTTGACCTCGAAATGATGAAAGAACTCGGCTATTGCAGCGGCGTGGAAAATTATTCCCGCTTCTTCGACGGCCGCGCTCCGGGTACCCGCCCGTTCTGTCTGCTGGATTATTTTCCGGACGATTACCTGATGGTCATTGATGAAAGCCATGTCACTATCCCCCAGGTGCGGGGCATGTACGGCGGCGACCGCGCCCGCAAGCAAAGTCTGGTAGGCTATGGCTTCCGATTGCCTTCTGCCATGGATAACCGCCCGCTGAACTTTACCGAGTTCGAGGGATTGATCAATCAAGTCGTCTTCGTAAGCGCCACCCCCGGCAATTACGAAATGGAAAAGACCCAGGGCGAATTCGTCGAACAACTCATCCGCCCCACCGGACTGCTCGACCCTCCTATTGAAGTGCGGCCCAGCTTGAACCAAATAGACGACCTGCTCCACGAAATCAACGAGCGCGTCAAGCGCCAGGAGCGCGTCCTGGCTACCACCCTGACCAAACGCATGGCGGAAGAACTGACTAAGTATCTGGCAAAACTGGATATCAAGGTGCGCTATATCCACTCCGAAGTGGATACCATGGAGCGCGTGGAAATCATACGCGACCTGCGCCTCGGTGGGTTTGACGTACTCGTCGGGGTAAACCTGTTGCGCGAAGGCCTGGATCTTCCCGAAGTCTCCTTAGTGGCTATCCTCGATGCCGATAAAGAAGGCTTCCTGCGAAACGACCGCTCCCTGACCCAAACCGCAGGCAGGGCAGCGCGCAACGCCAATGGCCTGGTCATCTTCTACGCAGATACCATCACCGATTCCATGCGGCGCACCATAGAAGAAACCGACCGCCGTCGCATCGTGCAAATCGCATACAACGAAAAACACGGCATTACCCCTCGCACCGTCTTCAAGTCCCGCGAGGAAATCCTGAACCAGAAATCTATCCTCGATATCCGCGGCAAACAAGCTCAGGAATACATCGAACCCGATACGGCTATCATGGCAGCCGACCCCCTCATCGCGTACCTGTCGCGCGAACAACTCGAAAAGTTGATCGCCGAAACGGAACGCAAGATGAAAGCCGCTGCCAAAGACCTCGACTTCATCGCGGCAGCACAGCATCGGGATGAGTTGATGGCACTTAAAGAAAAATGGAAAATGACGGTATAGCCCGTTTTTTTACCGAATACTTTGCAGGTATAAAAAAAATAATTAACTTTGTAAAACAAAGTACTTTTTATGCATTCATTTACACCACAGGATGACTTGGCTCAGATACGCTCCATGATGGAGCGCTCTGTGAAGTTCCTGTCGCTAAGCCCCTGGGCTGCTGTCATGGCGGGCGTGTATGCCCTGCTGGGTACACTTTTTGCAAAGCAGCACCTGCACGATGTAAGCCGTATGCCTTTTGAGGGGGAGGGGAGTGCCGCAGTAGTGCTTCCCGTTGCGGGTATTGCGTTGGCGGTTTTGGTTCTGGCCGCCGGAACGGCGTTTGGGTTGAGCTATCGCAAGGCGCGTTCTGCCGGACAACCTTTCTGGACGCCTGCGGCGCGGCGCGTATTGGCCAATTTCGCTATTCCCATGTGTGTAGGCGGGATATTCGTGGCCATCTTGTACGTGAAAGGCCATTACTCGCTTCTCGCGGCGGCGATGCTGCTCTTTTACGGGGTATCCCTGTTTTGCGCGGGCAACTTTACGTTCAGTGATGTGCGTACGCTGGGGGTGCTGGAGATGCTTACGGGCTTGATGGCAGCATTCCTGCCGGTTAAAAGCCTTCTTCTGTGGGCTTTTGGCTTCGGGGTGCTGCACATCATCTATGGGGGGATACTGTATTGGAAATACGAACGAAACCGGGCGACGTCGAGGTGAAAAATTATTTTCAGGAACTGAACAAAGCCTTTGAGAGCCGGGTCAGGCTCGGTATCATGTCCTCGTTGATGGTCAACGATTACATGGACTTCAATACCCTCAAAGAATTGCTGGATTTGAGCGACGGCAACCTGGCCGGGCATGCACGCGCTTTGGAGCAGGCAGGCTATCTGTGCGTCGAAAAGTCTTTCGTCGGTCGAAAGCCGAATACCCGCTTCTCCATCACCGAAGAGGGTAGAAAAGCATTTGAACAACATTTGGAGCTATTGAATAAAATTATCAAAACAATGTAATTCTTTTTAAGAATAATGTTTTGTTTTTAAATTATTTTAAAAACAAAATTTTTTAAGCATAAACTTTAAAAAACAAAGTACTTTTAAAAATGGAAAATCAACAAAACGCTTCTGGAAGTCGCGTGGGGAACTGGCTGCGCACCTCCTTATTGGTCAAATTGCTGGCCATCGGCTTTATCGCCTTGCTGCTGCTGATACCGGCGGCTTTAATCCAGTCGGTGATTGGGGAACGCCAGGACCGCAAAGCAGCGGTCGTACAGGAAATCAGTGCTTCCTGGGGTGGGGAACAAACCGTCACCGGGCCTATCCTCAGCATCCCGTATGAAGAAACCATTGAGACGGAGCAGGGGGAGCAAAAAGCGGTCGTCCACAAGCTGTACTTCTTGCCACAGGAGCTCCGCATACGGGGCGACGCACGGCACGAAGTGCGCCGGCGAGGCTTGTTCGATGCCATCCTGTACACCTCGAAACTCACGCTGGAGGGTGAATTTGACGCACTCGCCCTCGAGGCATTGAATGTTCCGGCGGATAAAATCCGCTGGCAGGAAGCGCGGCTCTGCATCGGCATCAGCAGCATGACCGGTATCAAAAACGACATCGAGCTGGAGTGGAACGGGCAGAAAAAGCGCATGGAGCCGGGAGCAGCAAACCCCGAGTTGCTGTCGTCCGGAATTAGTGTGGGCGTTCCCGTTTCGGAAGGGGAAGAGGGGTATGCCTTTTCCATCCCGCTCGATCTCAACGGAGCGGATGCGCTGTATTTTGAACCCGTAGGAAGGGTTACCACTGCCACCTTGAGTGCTTCATGGCCCTCCCCCAGCTTTTCCGGCAATGTGTTGCCTGCCTACCATCGCATAGGTGCAGACGGTTTTGAAGCCAATTGGAAAGTGCTGGATTTCAACCGCAACTATCCCCAGCAATGGAAAGGGACGGCCTACAACTTCAGCAACAACTCCAACTTCGGCGTGCGCCTCATCCGCCCGGTGGATGAGTACCTCAAGAGCTCGCGTACTTCCAAGTACGCCATCCTGGTCATTGGGCTGACCTTCCTGATTTACTTTTTCTTTGAAACCCTTCGCCGCTTCAACATCCACCCTTTTCAGTACTTATTGGTAGGGCTGGCCCTGGTCGTCTTCTATCTTTTGTTGCTCTCCCTGTCCGAACAAATCGGCTTTAATGCAGCGTATGGGGCAGCTTCTGTGGCGACCATCGGCCTGATTAGCTTTTACAGCGCCTCCGTATTGCGGATTCGCCGTTTGGTCGTACAATTGACGGCACTATTGGCCATCATCTATGCCTTCATTTTCGTGGTGCTGCAACTGGAGGATTACGCGTTGTTGACCGGGAGCATCGGTATCTTTATCGCGCTGGCTTGTGTGATGTACTATTCCCGAAAAGTGGACTGGGATAATCTTCAGGCATAGCAGCCTCTATCAAGGGTTTTTTGAGGAGTGGGGGGCACCCCCGGCAGCAAATATCAGACTTGTTGCGAGGAGGGTAGGGCAGTCGAAAAAGGGCCTTTTTGATCTCCCTTGTAAAACGCTGTTTCCCAAGTGCATCAAACATCAATTTTCGCACCGTGAAAATTGATGTTTGATGCACTTGGACTACGAAAGTCAGCGTGCAAACTCCGAGACGATATATTCCACATCATCCAATCGGGGCGATTGCCTCAGCGCCTTCCAATCAAAGCGCTTATCCAGGGGGTCAAGCGCTTTTTTGGGGTCAAACAGCCGCGTGTCGGGCAAAATAGCGGAGTAAGGCCGGAAGTCGGGGCGGGTTCCGAAGAGGTCTGAGAGGTCGGTGGCACCGGCGTCGTACTGATTGAGGCAGGGAATGCCGAGGATACTCCAGAAGGTTTTGAAAATACTGCCAAAACTGGCGTGTACCTTGCTGATGTGTCCGCTTTTGGCATAGGGCGAAATGACCATGAGGATGCTCCGGTGGGCATCCACGTGGTCCACCCCTCCCTGGGCATCGTCTTCTGTGACGACGATGGCCATATTTTTCCAAAAAGGGGTATGGGATAAAAATTCGACCAGGCGGCCCAGGGCCAGGTCGTTATCGGCCATATAGCTCTCCAGGAAAGGATACCCTGCTTCGGGGCGATCCCCTGCGCCGTGGTCGTTGCCGAGGAATACGGTGAGAACGGAGGGCAGGCTTTCCTTGCCTTTTCCCCAGCGGCGGTTGAACTCTGCGATGAATCGGTCTATGCGGTACTGCTCGGGGATAGCGGTGTTGTACGTGGGATATTCCCGCGAGGTCTGCCGCAACAGCGCGGGGGTGACGGGGTAGTTGATGGCGTATGCGTACCCCTTGGGATAGGCGAGGTTGTCGCTGAGGTGGGGGGAAAACATGGTGCCGAAGCCGAAATTCCAGAATTTTTTCCCGTGCCGGTCGAGGTGGTCCCACATCGAACCGGCTTCATTGTAGTCTTCGGGATAGATGGCACCGGAAGCACCTGTGAATGCCAGTATCCCCGGTGCCCTGGAGGTATATATCCCCGTTTGGTTGCCTCCATAGCTGGCGCTGACGCTCGTCTCTACCCATTCGTTGGGATAGGTACAGGCCAACCAGCGGTGCCCGTCGGCCGATACATCGGAGTCCACGTAAAAGTTGTCGGAGATAGCGTAGCGTTTCGCCAGTGCCAGGTGGTTGGGCATGACGTCCACCCCTTCGAGGGCGCGTTTCCCATCGCGGCTGCGGAAGCTGCGCGCTGCCCCAAAGCGGGCGAGGGTCGCGTCGCCCCGCCCGGCTGGCAATTGGCCAAAGACCTCGTCGTAGGTGCGGTTTTCCTTCGACACAAAAACGATGTATCGGATAGGGCTTTTCTCTTCTGCTTCATTCAAAAGGGGTATCGGGTGCCCTTTTCGGGCGAACAACAGCGATCGCTCAGGTCTCGTAAAGCGGAAATTGTTGGAGATGACCTCCCGGGTCAGATCTGCCAACTGTTCGTCAGAGGGGATATCCAGGATGGTTACGGAGCCCTTCATGAGGTTGCCGATATAACTGCCTTCTTTACCAGGACGGAAGGCAGCCCCGCCGTTCGGCCCGCTTCCATACCCTTTTGCATTGGCCACGACCAATCGCTTTCCGTCCGGACTGACTTGGAGTTTGGAGGGAAACCAACCTACCGGGATGTGGCCGAGTACGTTCAGCTTTTCCGCATCTATCACTGCAACGGCGTTGATTCCCGCTTCAGCTACGTACAATCGCTTTCTGTCCGGGGAAAGGGCTACGCCAAAGGGGATGACGCCCCGCCAGTTCTTCAACCTGGGGTCGGGCTGTAAAGAGATGCTGGCCACTACGCTGTCTTTTCGGACATCTATTACCGAGATGTTATCGTTGTTGCCATTGCTGACGAAGACGAAGCGCTCGCTGGCGGCCAGTGAATTCGGACTGGACCCCCCCACAGCGGGAATGCCTTCGAGCAGGGCTCCGACGGGTATGCCGGTCTTCGTTTTGGCGCGTACTTCTCTTTTTTTGAGGTCAATAGTCCATACGGAAAAGGATTCGGGCGCGTTGGAGGGGCCCAGTCCGGGAAGCTTGCGCTTGCCATCTTGCATCCCTACTTCGGACTCCGGACTCAGGTAAGCAAAAGGGAGTTCCTGGTCGGCTGTTTCTGCAGGTCGTTTGGGGTCAAATCCGGGAAGCCAGGAATAGGCATACATCCCGACATTGGCTACGTAAGCCTCCCGCCCGTCGGGCGACAGCGCCACTCCAAACGGGTAGCGGCCCGTGGGGACTTGATACCGCACGCTCCGCGCAGAGGGATCTATGCAGAGCAGCTGGAAGTTAATCTGATCTACTGCGTACAGCAGCCCGCTCCGCTCATCCCAGGCCATGTCGCCGATATAGCCGGACTCCTCACCCCTGGCTTTGCAGGGGATAGAGTCCAGGCGTTGCCCTGTTTTCAGGTCAAACACATACACACAATCGGCTTTTCCGCCGGCCACATACACGCGATCGTTGGAAGATGGGATGGCAAGCCCCATGAATACCGATTCCAACACGCCGGCGTCGCTGCTCGCACCTTCCGGCACCTGTAGAATCCGGGGTTCCGGACGTCCAATCCCCTGGAGTATGGATATGGAAATAGGAGATATGCCTGAATTGGCCGTCACCGCCGTCAATCCGTCGGGGCTTAACGCCAATCCGAACGGGTGAGGGGCGACGCGCCAGGTGGTACCATACGGCTTGACCAGTCTGCCGTTGGGCAGAATACTGGTCTCCTGCGTATCCACGACGGTATAGCGCTGGCCAGCAGGCGCTTCGATGAGCCAGGATTCTTTTGGCGCGCGCGGACAGGCTGCCGCCAAGGTGAACAGCGCGAAAAAAACCGCCACAGGCAGTCTGGAGCTAAAGACAAGATTTGCCATGTATGTGTATTAGACTTGTTGCGAGGGGTCAGCAAGGGGTCAACTATCCTACAGGGAAGGTAAGCAAATTTCCATCAATCCGGTATTGTCATTTTGTCAGGCTCCCCTGTCATTTTGTTTGAAAAAACAGTTTGGCACTGCAATTGCTCTGATAAGGGCGAATTGGCGCGCTTCTCAGGAAGCGTCAAAATAAAATTTTTTATATCCAAACAAAACCTAAAAAAATGGCTGAGATTTCATTGCGTCCAATCAGCGATCGCGTGGTCATCAAACCGGCAGAAGCTGAAGAAAAAACCAAGGGTGGGATCATTATCCCGGACACGGCCAAGGAGCAGCCCCAACGCGGCGAGGTCGTAGCGGTTGGCCCGGGCAAAGACGGCAACCTCATGACGGTTAAGGTAGGGGATATCGTGCTGTACGGCAAATACGCCGGGCAAAAAGTCGAATTCGAAGGGGAGGAGTATCTGATTATGCGCGAAGACGACGTACTGGTCATCCTGTAAATGGGATATGAGGCTATTTTTCAAGACATTTTAAAAAAACAAAACAATGGCAGCTAAAGAAATCACCCTGTCCGGTCAGGCACAGGAAAAACTAAAGCGCGGTATAGATAAATTGGCAAACGCAGTCCGCGTAACCCTCGGCCCAAAAGGCCGCAATGTGGTAATAGAGAAGAAGTTCGGCGCACCCCAGGTGACGAAAGACGGCGTGACCGTGGCCAAGGAAATCGAACTGCAAGATACGCTGGAGAATATGGGCGCACAACTCGTCAAGCAGGTGGCTTCCAAAACCTCCGATCTGGCAGGCGATGGCACTACGACGGCTACCGTACTGGCGCAGGCCATGATTCACGCCGGCATCAAAAATCTCACCGCTGGGGCCAACCCGATGGATCTCAAGCGCGGTATAGATAAGGCCGTTGACCTCGCCATCGCCAACTTGCGCGAGCAGGCCGAAGTGGTCAGCGATGATTATGAGAAAATCCGCCAGGTGGCCAGCGTCTCCGCCAACAACGACGACGAAATCGGCGAATTCATCGCCGATGCCATGAAGCGCGTCTCCAAAGATGGTGTCATTACCATCGAAGAGGCAAAAGGCACGGAAACGTATATCGAAGAAGTGAGCGGGATGCAGTTCGACCGCGGATACCTGTCGCCCTACTTCGTCACGAATACAGAGCAGATGATTACGGAGTACGACCATCCGTTCATCCTCATCCATGATAAAAAAATCTCCAATATCAAGGAACTGCTGCCCATCCTGGAGAAGACGGCCCAAATGAACCGCCCGCTGCTCATTATCGCCGAAGATGTGGATGGTTCCGCGCTGAGTACGCTCGTCGTGAACCGCCTGCGCTCCGTGCTCAACGTGGTCGCCGTCAAGGCCCCCGGCTTTGGCGACCGCCGCAAGGCTATGCTGGAGGATATCGCCATCCTGACCGGCGGCATAGTAGTCAGCGAAGAACAAGGGTACAAACTGGAAAATGTAAGCGTGGATATGCTCGGCCAGGCCGAGAAAATCTCGGTGGACAAAGACAACACGACAATCGTCAACGGTGCAGGCGATCCGGAGCAGGTAGCGGCGCGCACCGCGCAAATCCGTGCGCAAATCGAAAGCACAACCTCCGATTATGACCGCGAGAAACTCCAGGAACGCCTGGCCAAACTGGCGGGTGGAGTAGCTGTTCTCTATGTCGGTGCTGCCACAGAGGTGGAAATGAAGGAGAAAAAAGACCGCGTGGACGACGCCCTGCACGCAACTCGCGCAGCTATCGAGGAAGGTATCGTCACCGGTGGCGGAGTAGCCCTGGTGCGGGCTATCAAAGCCCTGGCCAACGCAAAAGGGCAAAACGAAGACGAGACAATCGGTATGGATATCGTGCGCAAAGCACTCGAGTCCCCCCTGCGCACCATCGCTGAAAACGCAGGTGTAGAGGGCTCGGTAGTACTCCAGCGCGTACTCAACGGCAAAGACAGCTTCGGCTACAACGCCCGTACCGATAAATACGAGGACCTCAAAGTATCCGGTGTCATTGACCCTGCTAAGGTGACGCGTATCGCGCTCGAAAATGCTGCTTCGATCGCTGGCATGGTACTGACCACTGCTTGTGCCATCAGCGACAAACCGGAAAAGAAGAAAGCCGCACCTGCACATAGCCACGGCGACTACGACGATATGATGTAATTTTTTCGCTCATAAGAGGACCAAGGGCGCTTTTTGAACAATCCCCACCGCACGGGGGCGTTCAAGAAGCGCCCTTCTTGTTTGTATCGGGTACTATCATCCCAAAATATATTTATTTTTAAACAATTTGTTTAAAAATAAATTAATATTGCAAAATAAATAGACCTTTATAAACCGGGGCGAAAGGAAAACCATACTACTTCCCGGTTTTGTTAGAGAAAAGGTTGCAACAAGTCTGATCAGTCCAATAAAACTTCTTTATGGGAAACAGGTATCGCGAAGGTAGGGCAGGCCGCATCCTTGCACACACGGGTAGGCTTTTGTCCGACATCAGAGTTGAGTTGTCCAGGCTATTGGTGTGGCCGTTGGATTGGCCTCGAGTGAGTGTTTTCGGCATTATCGGTGCGGGAGGCGCAGCCTTATTCCTCTACGTGTTCGCTCTGCTCATCTATCGCGGGGCGTTCGGGGCGTTGCCGAGCTACGAGGAATTGCGCGATATCCGCAACAGCACGGCTTCCGAAGTGTATTCTGCGGACGGTGCTGTACTGGGCCGTTATTTCATCGAAAACCGGGTAAATGCGAGCCTGGAGGAGATTCCCCAAAGCATGATCAACGCGCTGATTGCCACGGAGGATGCCCGCTTTGCGCAGCATCGGGGCATAGATGTACGGGCGCTGCTGCGGGTGGTGTTCAAGTCTATTCTGTTGTCGGATGCGTCGTCTGGTGGGGGAAGTACCTTGAGCCAGCAACTGTCCAAAAATTTGTTCCCCCGGAAAAATTATGGGCGCTTCTCGATGATTGTCAATAAATTCAAAGAGATGTTTATCGCCCGGCGCCTGGAAAAGCTGTACAGCAAAGAGGAACTGCTGAGCTTATACCTGAACACAGTGCCGTTTAGCGACAATATATATGGGGTGAAAGTAGCTGCCCATCGCTTTTTTGGCAAAAAGCCCGACCAGCTCAAAGTCGAAGAAGCGGCGTTGTTGATCGGGACCTTGAAGGGTCCTGGCCTCTACCATCCGGTCAAACACCCTGAACGGGCATTGGAGCGCCGCAACGTGGTATTGCGCCAGATGCAAAAATACGGATACCTCTCTCAAGAGGAAGCGGATATCCTCAGCAAACGTCCGGTCCGGCTGAACTACTCGGTAGATAGTCAGTCGGAGGGCCTCGCTACCTATTTCCGCGAGCACCTGCGCCAGGAGTTGGTAGAAATTGTGGCCAAATATCGCAAACCGGACGGAACGCCTTACAACCTCTATCAGGACGGCCTTCGCATTTATACGACGATAGACTCCCGCCTTCAGCGCTATGCCGAACAGGCTATGCAGGGCCACATGCCGCAACTTCAGGCGGCTTTTGACCGCGAATGGCGTCGCGGCAATCCCTGGGGGAACGAGCAGGTACTGCTTGCCGCAGTGCGGAATACGCCGAGGTACAAGAACAGAAGGGAGGAAGGGTACTCTGAAAAGGAGATCCTGGAAGAGTTCCGGGAGCCTGTGCCCATGAAATTGTTCAGTTGGCAAGAGGCAGACCCAGAGGAAGTAACCATCAGCCCGCTGGATTCAGTCAAACATTATCTGCGCTTGTTGAATATGGGCTTCCTGGCGATTGACCCGCGTACAGGTGCCGTCAAAACCTGGGTGGGAGGCATTGATTTTCGCCACATACAGTACGACCATGTCAAATCAAGGCGGCAGGTGGGTTCTACCTTCAAGCCAATCGTATATGCCGCGGCGCTGGAATCCGGTATAGACCCTTGCCAGTTGTTCCCTAATGAACTGCGCACCTACCCGGAGTATGAGGACTGGACCCCCGAAAATTCCGATGGGGAATACGGTGGATATTACTCCATGGAGGGGGCTTTGACGAAATCCGTGAACACGGTTTCTGTACAGCTGATCATGGAAACGGGTACGGACGCAGTGCGCGACCTGGCGCGGAATATGGGTATAGATAACCGCCTGCCCAATGTGCCTTCCCTGGCCCTTGGCACAGCGGAGGCAAGCCTGCAAGAGATGGTCCAGGTGTTTGCGACCCTTGCCAATGGCGGAGTACGCCCGGAGCTGCACTACCTGGATCGCATCGAAACCGCAGAAGGCGAAGTGCTGGTTCGTTTCCAGCCACCGCGGGCATATATGCGCGCACTCTCTCCAGAAAGTGCAGACCAGATGGTGCAGATGCTGCGCAGTGTCGTCAACGATGGTACGGCCAGCCGCCTGCGCTGGCGCTATGGCTTAAGCGATGTGGATCTGGCCGGTAAAACAGGAACCACCCAGAACCAGTCCGACGGCTGGTTTATTGGAATAACTCCCCGACTGGTGGCGGGGGCCTGGGTAGGGGCGGAAAGCCCTTCCGTACATTTCCGCTCGCTGGCAATGGGGCAGGGGGCGAATACCGCACTCCCCATCTTTGGCGATTTCCTCCGGCGTGCATACCGCAACCGCCAGTTTTCCAAATTGCGCAACGCACACTTCAACCCGCTGCCGGACAGCGTACTGGCGATGATGGACTGCCCGCCCTTTGTACACCCCGATTCTACCGGCTTTGAACCGATTTTACAAGATGTGGGCGACGTTACTTTCTTTCAAAAACTACAGGAGGAACTGGGTGAAAATGGAGAAAAAGCCCCGGTGCGCGTACGTCCGCAAAGGGCTAATGAACCGGACAGCAGTTACATCAACCGCATGATCCGCTATAATGAAAAGGCGCAAAACCGCGAAGAGTTAAAAGCAAAGTGGAGCCGGATTTTGTTTGGAAAGGAAAAAGAGGGAAATTAGATTTGTATGGCCAAAATCCTCTATTTTTCGCGCCATCAGACCAAAACATAAACTACATGCCTGCTATTGCGCTCGCTCCCATAGATTACGACCGGGGCACTCTTTCCGACGATCGTTTGCTCGAATTATACCGCGAGATGCTCTATCCGCGCATGATTGAGGAGAAAATGTTGATTTTGCTCCGCCAGGGCAAGGTCAGCAAATGGTTTTCCGGTATCGGCCAGGAGGCGATCTCTGTAGGGGCTACCCTGGCGCTGGATCCCGACGAGATGGTGTTCACCCTGCATCGCAACCTGGGGGTGTTTACGGCGCGGAAAATGCCGTTCGACCGTTTGTTCGCCCAATGGCAGGGCAAAGCGAACGGGTATTCCAAAGGGCGGGAGCGTTCCTTCCATTTCGGCGCATTGGAGCACCACATCGTCGGAATGATCTCACATCTCGGCCCGCAACTGGCCCTGGCGGATGGCGTAGCCCTGGCACATGCTTTGAAAAAGGAAAAAAAGGTAGCCCTGGCATTCACCGGAGATGGTGGTACGAGCGAAGGCGATTTTCACGAGGCCCTCAATGTCGCAGCCGTATGGGATTTGCCGGTCATCTTCCTGATAGAAAACAATGGGTATGGGCTGTCCACGCCCGTAGGGGAACAATATCGTTGTGCCCGGCTGGCCGATCGCGGCATCGGTTATGGGATGCGCGCCCTGACGATTGACGGGAATAATATCCTCGAGGTATATCAAACGATTTCCAGCCTGGTCGCGGAGATGCGGGAAAACCCGCATCCGGTCCTCCTGGAGTGTATGACCTTCCGCATGCGGGGGCACGAAGAGGCCTCCGGGACCAAATATGTGCCCAAGGAACTGCTGGAAACCTGGGCTCTTCGGGATCCGATTGCAAATTTTGAGCGCTACCTGCTCGAAGCCGGTGTGCTGGATGCAGCTAAAATATCAGATATCCGCAAAGCTCTGAAAAAGACGATTGATGCAGGGGTAGCACAGGGCTCGGCTTACCCTGAGCCGGAAAGTTCTGTGGAGGCAGAGCTGGGAGATGTATATGCTCCCTGGAAGCAGGAAGTGATAGCGGCTCCCCCTGGGGGAAGCACTACGGAAAAGCGGTTTGTGGATGCTCTGTCAGACGGGTTGCGCCAGGCGATGGAAAAGCACGACAACCTCATCCTGATGGGGCAGGATATTGGGGATTACGGAGGGGTATTCAAAGTGACCGATGGGTTTGTCTCCCTCTTTGGCAAGGAGCGGGTCCGCAACACCCCTCTTTGCGAAAGTGCCATCGTAGGTACCGCCCTGGGCCTCAGTTTGAAAGGCTTCAAGGCTATGATGGAGATGCAGTTTGCAGATTTTGTGAGCAGCGGTTTCAACCAAATTATCAATAACCTGGCGAAACTGCACTACCGCTGGGGTGCTAATGCCGATGTCGTCGTGCGGATGCCAACGGGGGCGGGTACAGGTGCCGGTCCTTTCCACTCCCAGAGCAATGAGGCGTGGTTTTTCCATACACCGGGATTGAAAGTGCTCTACCCCTCTAACCCCATTGATGCCAAAGGCATGATTGCGGCTGCTTTCGAAGACCCCAACCCCGTGATGTTCTTCGAGCACAAAGCCCTGTACCGAAGCGTGTCTGCATGGGTCCCCGATGCGTACTATACGGTGGAAATTGGCAAGGCAAAGGTCGTCCGGGAGGGCGAGGCGCTATCCATTATCACGTATGGAATGGGGGTGCACTGGGCGTCAAAGGCAGCCGACGAACTCGGGGTGGATATCGAAATCCTGGATCTGCGCTCCCTGCTGCCTTTGGACTATGAGGCCATATCGGCAACCGTGCGAAAAACAAACCGGGCATTGGTATTGCACGAAGATACCCTCACGGGTGGTATCGGTGCCGATATCGCCGCGTACATATCCGAGCATTTGTTTGAATACCTCGACGCACCGGTAGTCCGCGTGGCTTCGCTGGATACGCCCGTGCCGTTCTCCAAAGCACTGGAAGAACAGTTTCTTCCTCCGCACCGGTTGAAAAGTAAAATCCAATACCTGATGCAGTATTAGACGCACAGAAAGGGCCTTTGGGACCCCTCGCAACAAGTCTGATAGCGCCAGGCACCGGAACAATGCGTTCCTGGGTTCGGAATAGTACTCAAATACATATTTGTTGCTACATTTGCGGCAAAATATACACCTCTTTACACATGGATTTAGAAAAGTACGTCGCGGTGAGTGGCGTTTCCGGGCTCCTCAAGCTCGTCGCCAACCGGAACAACGGGTTGATCGTCGAAGACCTTACCACGGGAAAGCGCCGCTTCGTTGCTGCGCGTGGCCATCAGTTCACGCCATTGGCTTCCATCGGCATCTACACCAATGATGGGGACTCCACAGAGTTGAAAAACGTATTCCAGAGTATGCTGGATAAATTGGAGACCATGCCCCCTGTAGAACCGGGAGTTCCCGTGGAAGAACTCCATGAGTACTTTGCATCGGTACTGCCGGAATACGACCGCGACCGCGTAAGCACAGGGGATATAAAAAAGGTGATTAAGTGGTTTGGGTTTTTACACAGTCATAACCTTCTGCAACCTGTAGAAAAGGGCGGAGAAGAAGAATAGCCCTCGTCTTTTGACGGTTGCCGATAGCCGGGCCGTCTCAAAAGAAGCACTGCCCTAGAAAACCATTTTTTCCAGGGCTTTATGCGTAACTTGATGAAATAGCCCTGCGTATATAAGATTTGTTGCGATGGGAATCATCAAGGGTCAAAAAAGACGATCCTGCGTGCACTATCTTTTTCTTTAGCTATACAGGGCCCGTTTACCCCTCAAAAGCCTCTGTGCAACTAAAAATCGCTCTTTAGGCCTCCTCGCTGACCCCTCGCAACAAGGGTATAGATAACATAACCAGTGCTATGACTATCGAAGACGTAGTGCCTACGGGAAGGCTGTCATTCCTCCCTGAAAACCTTCAGCTACAGGTATGGGAGGACGTGTCCCCCTATTTTCAGAGCCTCTACGAGCGACCTGTTTCAAACCTTGCGGAATTGGAACAGTGGGTGTCGGATAAGAGCGAATTGGATGCGTTCATCAGTGAAACGTTCTCCTGGTATTACATCCGTCTTTCCCAGAACAGTTCGGATAAATCGGCAGAGGAAAGGTATCACTACGCGGTGGCCCATATTTTCCCCCGGGTATCTTCTTTTGAGCAGAAGTTGAACCAAAAACTGGTAGGTTCCCCGTTTATCCATCAAATGAATCCAGACCGGTATGAGGTACACCTCCGCATGGCAGAAAACGCTGTGGCGCTCTTTCGGGACTCCAACGTGCCGGTCACTACGGATATCCAGTTGCAGACCAAAGAGTATGGCCGCATTTTTTCCCAAATGACCATTGGGGTGGACGGCAAGCAGATGACGTTGCAAAAAGCCTATACGCTACTGGAAGAAACGGACCGGGAACGCCGCCGACAGGTATATCAAAAAATCAACGAGCGCATCCTCCAGGATACGGAAGCCATAGAAGCTCTTTTTGACCAACTTCTGTCCCGCCGGCTGAAAATTGCACAAAACGCAGGCTTCGAGAATTTCAGGGACTACTCTTTCCGCAACCTGAACCGCTTCGACTATACGCCGGAGGATTGCCAGGAGCTACATGAATCTATCGCTCTCGAAGTCCTCCCTATTCTCGACGAACTGAACATCGTGCGTCGTTCGCAACTCGAACTGGAGCAACTGAGGCCCTGGGATATGAATATGGAGTTCTGTGGTCGGGGTGCCCTGCTGCCGTTCTCCAATGCCGAAGATCTCCTGGAAAAGGGTACTGCCTGCCTGGCTCGGATAAACCCTACCTTCGGCGAGGTAATCCGCCTCATTCGCAGTAGAAACTTGCTGGATTTGGAGTCGCGCCCGGGCAAAAAGCCGGGGGGCTATAACATGCCCTTGCAAAAGTCACGCCTGCCTTTCATTTTTATGAACGCTACGTGTTCGATCAGCGACGTGCGTACCCTGATGCATGAATGTGGTCACGCCATCCACTTCTACCTCACGCGGGAGCTGCCCCTGGTTTCAGCGCGGCGCTTTCCCTCCGAAGTGTCTGAGCTGGCAGCGATGACGATGGAGCTCCTCTCGATGGAACACTGGGAACTATTTTTCCCGAAACGGGAAGAACTGATCCGGGCCAAGGTCAATCAGTTGGAAAACGTGCTCAAAGTGCTGCCCTGGATTGCCACTATTGACCAGTTCCAACACTGGGTCTATACCCATCCGGGCCACAGCCGGGAAGCCCGCAAAGCAGAGTGGCTCCGCATTATGCGGTACTTCTCCTCGGAGGTAGTGGACTATTCAGGGTTAGAACGATATTCAGAGTATTTGTGGCACAAGCAGTTGCATATTTTTGAAATACCATTTTACTATATTGAATACGGCATCGCCCAGTTGGGCGCGATTGCCATCTGGAAGCGCTACTGCGAAAACCCGCAAGGCACGATAGAGGATTATATGCGCGCCCTTCGGCTTGGCAATACCCGTAAAATCGGCGAGATATACCGTGCAGCAGGTATCGAGTTCCGATTCGACCAGGCGTATATCAGCGAACTCGCCGGTTTTGTCCGGCGGGAAATACGCAACCTGATGGAGCAAATACAACCTGTACAAAAGGCCTAATGTCGTACTTTTGCAAAAAAAAGTATGATTAACGGTAAAAAGGTAGTCGTCGTGCTGCCCGCCTATAATGCATCGCTCACCCTCGAAAAAACCTATCGGGAAATTCCCTTCGATGTTGTGGACGAGGTAGTCTTATGCGACGATGCCAGCAAGGATAACACCAGCGAGCTGGCCCGGCAAATCGGTATCCGTCACGTCATCACCCATGTGCAAAACAAGGGCTATGGAGGGAATCAAAAGTCTCTCTATCAAAAGGCACTGGATATGGGAGCAGACATTGTCATCATGCTGCATCCCGATTACCAGTACACCCCCAAACTTATCCTGCCCATGGCGCATATCATCGCTGAAGGGTTGTACCCGGTAGTGTTGGGCTCCCGCATCTTGGGGAAAGGCGCCCTTTCGGGAGGTATGCCGATTTACAAATATGTGTCGAACCGATTGCTTACACTGGTTCAAAACCTGCTCATAAACTACAAATTATCCGAATACCACACAGGATACCGGGCATTTGGCCGTGAGGTGTTGGAGGCTATCCGCTTCGAGGACAACTCGGATGATTTTGTGTTCGATAACGAAATGCTGTCGCAGATCATCTACGCCGGTTTCCATATCGCGGAGGTGACCTGCCCCACGAAGTACTTTGAAGAAGCGTCGTCTATCAATTTCCGCCGCAGCGTGACGTATGGGATGGGGGTATTGCGCGTCTCTGCCATGCATTTTCTACAGCGCATGGGGCTTGCGCGGTATGCGATGTATAAAAAAGCGGAGGTCAAAGGATGATGGTCTGGATGAAGCTTTGTTTTTGAGGATAATCAGTCGTGTAGTGCAGGCCTCGGCTCTCCTTGCGCATGCGGGCAGAGCGCGTTATGAGGTAGGCGATGGTGAGTAGGTTGCGCAACTCGCAGAGCTGTGGGCTGATGGTGGTCGTGTTGTAGAGCTCTTCCGTCTCCCGATAGAGCAGTGAGAGCCGGTCGAGTGCGCGTTTGAGGCGCACGTTGGAGCGCACGATACCCACGTAGCTGCTCATGATTTCCTTGAGCTCTTTCATGCTCTGCGTGATGAGCACCATTTCTTTGGGGTCGGTGGTCCCACTGGCATTCCATTCGGGTATGCCTTCCTGGATGGAAAACTGGTCTATGTGTTGCAGGCAGTGGTCTGCAATCCGCTTGGCAAAGACGAGGGCCTCGAGCAAAGAATTGGAGGCCAATCGGTTGGCACCGTGAAGCCCTGTGCTGGTGCATTCTCCCACCGCGTACAGCCTACGGATAGAGGTACGCCCGTATACATCGGAGCGGATGCCGCCACACTGGTAGTGACAGGCGGGCACGACGGGAATCATATCGTGTGCCGGGTTTACGCCGATGCTCAGGCATTTCTCGTGTATGGTGGGGAAGTGCCGTATAAAATCGTCGGCGTTGATGTGCCGGCAGTCCAGGAACATGCACTCCTCGCCGCGCAGTTTCATTTCGTTATCAATGGCGCGTGCCACGATATCGCGGGGTGCCAGGGATTCGCGCCGGTCGTATTTGCCCATAAATTCCTGGCCGTCGCGCGTCTTGAGGATTCCTCCGTACCCCCTGACTGCTTCCGAAACCAGGAAGACGGGGTTTTCCCCGGCGGGGTTGAATAAGGCGGTCGGATGGAACTGTACGAACTCCATGTTTTCCGTCCAGCCCTTGGCTCGATATACCATGGCGATGCCGTCTCCGGAGGCGATGACGGGGTTGGTCGTATTGCGATATACCTGCCCTGCACCACCCGTTGCCAGGATGGTATTGCGCGCCAGATAGGCCTCGATAGCCCCGCTGCGCTTGTTGAGCACATACGCACCAAAGCAGGCGATGTCGGGCATCAAGCGGGTGACGGCATAGCCGAGATGGTGCTGGGTGATGAGGTCAACGGCAAAATAGTGTTCATGGACCTTGATGTTGGGCACGCGGGCTGCTCTTTCGATGAGGGTGCGCTGGATTTCCCAACCCGTAAGGTCTTTGTAGTGCAGAATGCGGTTCTCGGAATGCCCGCCCTCTCTGCCCAGGTCGTATGCGTTGTCGTCTTTTTTGTCAAAGCGCGCGCCCCAATCTATGATATCCCGCACGCGTTCAGGACCTTCTGTTACGACAATATCTACGATATCGGTATTGCACAGGCCGTCGCCGGCATCGAGGGTATCTTCCCGGTGTTTGGTATAGGAATCCGATTGGGCATTCCAAACGGCAGCTACGCCCCCCTGGGCATACCGGGTATTGCTTTCTCCCTCGATTGTTTTCGTCAAAACGGTTACCTCCAGGTCGGGGCGCGCTTCGGCAATCTTAATGGCTGTGGTCAACCCACCAATACCGGAACCTATGATGAGGATGTCTGTTTGTATCATGTCGTCGTTTGGATGCACAGAAGACTTGCTGCGAGGGGAACCATCGAGGGGAAAAAGAGTTTTTCCCACCGTGCCGACCTCTTGCGATAAGCCTATATAACATACAACAAAAGAGACTGGTTTGTAAAAAGCCTCAAAATAAAATTTTACCAGACTTGGTACAAACCCCTTGTGATTCTTCTGGCCATATAGCCGCAGGTCACTCTGTTATTTGAAAAAAAATGTATTTTAAACCCAATTGCCAAACACGTGTTTTGTCGCTTTTTTACAATAAAATGATTTACAATAGCTTCAATACATCAGCCAGGGATCTAAAAAAATAATTTTCATTTTTTTTAACGCGCGAAAGTGTTTACCTTTGCCGCGGTTTTTCAGGACTAATACCGCATCGCATTATGAGACGTCTGCTTTATGTTTTTTCAGCCTTGATTTTGGCTTGTTTGCCGTGGAAAGCGCTTGCCAGCGGGCCTGAAAAGGAAAAAGAATACGTAGATTACGTCATGGAGCATATTGCGGACGCCAACGAATTCCACGTCTTTGGGAGCGTCCACATTCCTCTTCCTTGTATTTTGTATGCCAAGGACAAGGGGCTCGACCTGTTCATGTCCAGTGCGTTTGAGCATGGGCATAAATCGGTCAACGGGTATGTACTCGACCACGGCGACGTCAAGCGGATAAAAGGCTGGAACCATTCGATGCATATTGAGCATATCGACTCTACGACCGCTGAAAAAACGGATGCCGGAGTGTTGTACTTCGCGTGGAGCCATGGGGAGAAATATCCTTTGGAAAAGCCCTCTACTCTGTTGAGCTCGACTTCGTGGATTGATTTCTCTATTTCGAAGAACGTCTTTTCCATGTGGTTGGCAGTAGTGCTGCTGTTTGTGCTTTTCATCAGCATCCGCCGCTCCTATGAGCGCCGGGAGGGGATGGCGCCCAGCGGTCTGCAATCGTTTATGGAGCCGATATTCACATTCATGCGCGATGAGGTGGTCAAGCCAAATATCGGCCCGAAGTACGAGCGCTACATGCCCTTTGTGATGTCGTTGTTTTTCTTCGTCTTGTTCTGCAACCTGCTGGGGTTGATTCCTTTCTTCCCCGGAAGCGCCAATATCACAGGCAACCTGGCCACCTCTATGGCTCTGGCCGTCTTCACGATGCTGGTAGTGAACCTGAATGGAAACCGCCATTACTGGCAGCATATTTTCTGGATGCCGGGCATTCCGGTTCCCATTCGCTTCATTCTGGCACCGATTGAGTTTGCCAGTGTATTCATCAAGCCATTCACTTTATTCATCCGATTGTTCGCCAACGTGGCGGCCGGCCACGTGATTATCCTCTGCCTGGTCGGTCTGGTATTTATTCTCGGCGACAACGGCCGCAACCTGGTGGGGGCGGCCAGTGGGGGTGTGCTGGCCGTACTTTTCGTAGTCGTGATGAACCTGCTGGAACTGTTCGTGGCCTTCCTTCAGGCGTTTATTTTTGCGCTTCTGACCTCGCTGTATATCGGCTCGGCCATAGAAGAGCACCACCACGAAGAGGCACACCATTAATGGGAAGTGCTTCAGAAACGAGTATTTTCTTACTTATATAATATACGTATCATGACCGGAACATTAGCAGCTGTAGGCGCAGGCCTCGCCGTACTGGGCGCAGGCATCGGCATCGGCCAGATTGGCGGCCGCGCTATGGAAGCCATCGCACGCCAGCCAGAAGTGATTGGCGATATCCGTACGACGATGATCATCGCTGCGGCCCTCATCGAGGGTGCAGCCCTGTTCGCTATCGTCGGTGCGTTCTTCTTCTAAAAACGCCTGCACAGCAAGAACCGAAGTGGGAATCGCCTGGCGGTTGGCCAGGCGAGCCCACAAGAATAAATTTCATCACTGCCCATAAAACAGAAAGCCACCATGATTTTTCTGGTCTCTGAGTTCTCGCCCATCCAACCGGAATTCGGTATATTCTTCTGGACGACCCTGATTTTCCTGATCGTCTGGCTCGGTTTGGGGAAAATTGCTTTCAAACCTATCCAGGAAGCGCTCAAAAAACGCGAGCAGGGTATTCAGGATTCCTTAGATGAAGCCAAGCGCGCCCGGGAAGAAATCTCCCGCCTCCAGTCCAACAACGAACAACTGCTCAAGCAGGCTCAGGAAGAGCGCGCCCAAATCCTGAAAGAGGCCAAAGAGGCCAAAGAATCCATCATCAAGGAAGCCCGCGAGAAGGCGAAGGAGGAAGCCCGCAATATCGTCCTGGCGGCTAAAGCGGACATTGAGCATATGAAGCTCGAGGTCACGACCAATATCAAGAACGAAGTCGGCTCTATGGCCATCGCCATTGCCGAAAAATTGATACACCGCGAACTCCAGGACAAGGCAGGCCAGCAAGCCCTCGCTCAAAAACTGGTGGACGATTTCAAGCTGAATTAAGCCCTCGGAACTCCGCTATCCGATAAAACCAACGCGCTATGTCCGTAAAGAGAGTCGCCTCCAGATATGCGAAATCCGTGCTGGATCTCGCTATAGAAAGCAACCGGCTGGAAAAGGTCAAAGACGATATGCAGTCGCTCCAGACCCTGATCGGGAACAGCAAAGACCTCGCTGCTTTCTTAAAGAGCCCGGTCATCCAGTTTGCCCGCAAACAGGCTATCCTGCAGGGTCTGTTCGCAGGTAAGATAGATGAGCTGACCTTGAAGTTCATCCTGTTGTTGGCCGGTAAGCAGCGCGAATCGCTGCTCCCGGAAATCGTCATCCAGTTTATGGATCAGTACCGCGCGTTGAAACATATTTCCGTGGTGCATGTAGTCTCCGCCTCCGAGTTGAGCGCAGAGCAAATCCAGATGCTCAAGAGCAAGATAGAATCGAGCCCCGTCGGGTTCGAAAATGTCGAAATCCACACCAGGATAGATCCTTCCTTAATAGGAGGCTTCGTAGTAGAACTGGACGACAAGGTGCTCGACGCCAGTGTCCGGCACCACTTGGAAGGATTGCGCAAAGGGTTCAAAACCAATTTGTACGAATCGAAAATCATGGCCCGCTAACGATAGGCCGCAAGATAAATACGATTTAATTTCATAGTTTAAACCTGCCCCTCCGGGGGAAATCAAATTTTCGCGCTATGATTGATGTAAGACCTGAAGAGATATCGCAAATACTCAAGCAGCAGATCTCCGGTTTCAGCAATACTGCAGAATTGGAAGAGTACGGTACCGTCCTTCAGGTGGGCGACGGTATCGCGCGCGTGTATGGCCTCAATAACGCTCAGTCGGGCGAATTGGTGGAATTCGAGACAGGCGTGCAAGCAATCGTCCTTAACCTGGAAGAGGATAACGTCGGCGTCGTACTCATGGGCTCCGGGGATAATATTCGCGAAGGCTCCCGGGTGCATCGCACGGGCCGCATCGCCTCTATCGAGGTCGGTGAGGGTTTTGTGGGCCGCGTCGTGAACCCGTTGGGCCAGCCGATTGACGGGCGTGGTCCCATCCAGGGCGCTAAATACGAAATGCCCCTGGAGCGCAAAGCTCCTGGTGTAATCTTCCGCCAGCCGGTATCCGAGCCGCTGCAAACCGGTATCAAGGCTATTGATGCGATGATTCCTGTCGGCCGTGGCCAGCGTGAGTTGATCATCGGTGACCGCCAAACGGGTAAGACTGCCATCGCCCTCGATACCATCATCAACCAGCGCGAATTCTTCGAAGCGGGTAACCCCGTGTTCTGTATCTATGTGGCGTGTGGCCAAAAAGCTTCTACGGTGGCGCAGGTTGCCAAAACCCTCGAAGAACACGGCGCAATGAGCTATACGGTCATCGTTTCCGCATCGGCTTCTGACCCGGCACCGCTCCAGTTCTTCGCCCCCTTCGCAGGTGCTGCCGTCGGTGAATTTTTCCGGGACACAGGCCGCCCCGCCCTGATCGTGTACGATGATCTCTCCAAACAGGCGGTTGCCTATCGCGAGGTATCTCTCCTTCTGCGTCGCCCTCCCGGCCGCGAAGCTTATCCCGGCGACGTGTTCTACCTGCACTCCCGCCTGCTCGAGCGCGCAGCTAAGGTAATCTCCAACAATGAGATTGCCCGCAACATGAACGACCTTCCGCCCTCCCTGGCCAATGCCAAGGACGCAAACGGCCAGCCCCTGGTAAAAGGAGGGGGCTCACTGACCGCCCTCCCAATCATCGAAACCCAGGCCGGCGACGTCTCCGCATATATCCCCACCAACGTAATCTCCATTACGGACGGGCAGATATTCCTGGAATCCAACCTGTTCAACGCCGGTATCCGCCCCGCCATCAACGTGGGTATTTCGGTTTCCCGCGTAGGGGGTTCTGCCCAGATCAAGTCCATGAAGAAGGTCGCCGGTACCCTTAAACTCGACCAGGCGCAGTATCGCGAACTCGAGGCCTTCTCCAAGTTTGGCTCCGACCTGGATGCCGCTACCATGGCCGTCCTCGAAAAAGGGAAGCGCAACGTGGAAATCCTGAAGCAGCCACAGTACTCGCCGGTATCGGTGGAAAAACAGGTGGCTATCATCTTCCTCGGCACCAGTGGCCTGCTCCGCAATGTGCCGGTCAATAAAATCTACGAGTTCGAGAACTTGTTCCTCACTACGCTCGAGATGCGCCACCCGGAAATTCTGGAAAACTTCAAGAAGGGCAAATTCGAAAAGGAAGATACCGATCGCTTAAAGGTAATCTCCTCTGAAATTGCGCTTCAATACAAATAATTTTTATACCGCACAGCAATGGCAGCAAACCTAAAAGAGGTACGCGAACGCATACGTTCTGTCGTAAACACACAGCAGATTACCAAAGCTATGAAAATGGTGTCTGCTGCAAAATTGCGCAGGGCCCAACAGGCTATTCAGCAGATGCGCCCCTATGCAGAGAAGCAACAAGGCATGCTCGCAAATATCCTGTCCAACCTGGACGGCGATTCCTCCTCTGTGTACAGCGTGGAGCGCCCCGTCGAGCGCGCCTGCCTGGTGGTGATTACGTCCAATCGGGGCCTTTGTGGGGCGTTCAATTCCAACGTTCAAAAGGCTGCCATAGCGCTTATCCAGGGCAAGTATGCCGCTGTGCGTGCCAAAGGCCAACTCGATATACTCTGCATAGGCAAACGCGGCTACGAGTTCTTCCGCAAGCGTTACCCGGATTGCCGGATCGTCTCCGACCATGTGTCGCTGTTTAGCGACCTTTCGTTCGAATCAGTCTCCCTGGTCGCCGAGTCGCTCATGCGGGCTTTCGCCAACAAAGAGTATGACCACGTCGAGGTAGCCTACGGGCGCTTCAAAAACGCAGCGATGCAGTTTGCCGAAACGGAGCAATTCCTGCCCGTACCCAAAATGGCTAAAGACAAAAAGAGCAACCTGCGGGCCGATTATGTTTTTGAACCAGACAAAAACGCGCTGCTGGAGTATCTGATTCCAAGTATCCTGAAAGCGCAGTTCTTCAAATACAACCTCGATACGCATGCTTCTGAACACGGTGCCCGTATGACGGCCATGGACAAAGCGACTGAAAATGCCAGCGAGTTGTTGCGCGACTTGCGCGTCTCTTACAATAAAGCGCGCCAGGAGTCTATCACCAAGGAAATCCTCGAAATCGTCGGCGGTGCCGCCGCGCTTTCCGGCGGGGATTAATTGCCCTCCGCGTACAGCAGTGGATATGCTGCGGAGGTGGTGTTGGTGAAAGAAATCGCATTGTTTGCACATACATCGGGGGCCAACTTTCATTTTGTGAAAGTTGGCCTTCGGTTTATATGCAAAAAGTTTCCAGGGGTCAGCCATGCAACCCTAAACGGTTTCTCCTCAGGGGGAAAAATGGGCTTTCTCCACAATCTATAGCTTGGCACATCGAATTATCGGCGAAACTCTGAGTATTCTGGTATATCTTTCCGCCTATCTTTAACTTGCAGGTATGAAAGCTGTCATCCCCGTCGCGGGTGCCGGGGCTCGCCTTAGGCCCCTGACGTACACCCAGCCCAAACCGCTCATTCCGGTCGCTGGAAAGCCCATTCTTTCGTTTATTATAGACCAGCTCATCGAGCTGGGGGTACGGGAATTCGTATTCATCATCGGCTATCTGGGGGAAAAAATCAGGGGCTACGTGGAGGAAAACTACCCCGGAATCCAGAAAGAGTTTATATCCCAGGAAGAGCATATCGGCTCCGCACATGCCTTGTGGATGGCCAGGGAAGCCCTGCGCCCGGCAGACGAACTCCTCATCTTCTTTGGGGATGCCATCATCGACATGGATTTCAAACGCTTGATACAGGCGCCTACCTCCTGCCTCTGCGTCAAAAAAGTACAGGACCCCCGCGAGTATGGGGTCGTTGAGTTTGCAAGCGATGGCTGGGTGGGGCGGGTCACAGAGAAACCCCGTATCCCTATGTCCAACCTGGCTATGGTGGGGCTTTACCGCATCAAAGAAGTGGATATTTTGCTGGAAGCCCTGGATTTTAATATCGCGCACAACATTCACAGCGAGAGCGGGGAATTCCCACTGACCGATGCCCTGATGCGGATGATTGAAAAAGGAGTGAAATTTAGTGCCCTGGAAGTGGACAACTGGTTCAACTGCGGCAAAAAAGAAGTCTTGCTGGAAACCAACGCTACCTTCCTGGACCGCGAAGGGTACGCCTCTTCCAACTTACCCCCTTTTGACAATTCCATCATCATCCACCCGGTGAGCATTGGCAAAAACTGCGATATTGCAAATTCGATTATCGGACCTCACGTGACCATCGGCGACCATGTGAAGATCTCGCATTCCATCATCCGAAACTCCATCATCGGGAACTATACCGCTATTCGGGAAATCATACTCCAAAAATCGGTAGTGGGCAACGATGCTTCCATTACGGGGCTCCGCCAAAGCCTCAATATTGGCGATAACACAGAAATAGATTTCAGTTTACCGGGCTAAGCATACACGTAGGTATGAAAATCACCTTTCCAACTTTCTCCGCTATCTTGTTGATTGCCCTGGCGGTATTGGTTGCCGGCAGGTATGTGTACTTCAAACCCCGCTTCGTACAAGGGGAGCGGGCTCCCGATTTTTCAGCCGTACGCAAGGATGGGCAATCCGTCCGGCTTTCAGACCTGCGAGGGAACTATGTGTTGCTCGACTTTTGGGGGAGCTGGTGCGGCCCCTGCCGCGCCCAATCGCCTGCTTTAGTAGAGCTGCATCGCAAATACGAGGGCAAAAAACTCGGCGATGGGGCAGGGTTTCAAATCCTGAGCATCGGGGTGGAACGGGATGCCGGTAGCTGGGAAAGAGCAATTGCTCAAGACGGCCTTTCCTGGCCTTTTCATATCCTGGATCAAAGCGCCAGCCTGCGGTTTTTCAATGGACCCATCGCGTCTATGTACAAGATACGGCAGGTACCCACGACCTTTCTCATCAATCCCGATGGGGATATCATGGGGATCAACCTTTCTCCGGAGGAGGTGGACGAGCAGCTCTCCAACCGATAGCAGCCCTCGCAACTATGGCAGATGTATCGCTTTTTTATGACAAAGTGGCGCAAAAAAGGGTCTGGCAAAGAAATTGCAGTGCGAAAAATAATATGTTTACCGCTTAAATTTCAATGATCGTGACGGAGCAAGAACAACCCCTGCAGATGGACGAACAGCAAGGCAGAGAAGCAATTCAGGAAGAGCCCGGCTCCGAATCCCCGGAGCACCCCGATGCCTACGCACAACTTTTGAGGGAACACGAAGAATTGCGCGACAAGTATATGCGCATCTATGCCGATTTCGACAATTTCCGCAAGCGCGCATTGAAGGAGAAGGCCGATTTAATTCGCACAGCTGCGCAGGATACCTTATCGGCTCTTTTACCAGTGCTTGACGATTTCGACCGGGCTAAGGCCAATTCGGAAAAAGAAGGCAGTTCTGAAGTAATGACGGAGGGCATACAGTTGGTCTATAACAAGTTGTTCAGTACCCTGCGCAACATGGGGCTGGAGGCAATGGATACCCATAACCAACCCTTCGATCCGGAATTCCATGAAGCGATTACCGAAGTGCCCGTCCCCGATGAAGCCCTCAAAGGAAAAATTGTAGATACCGTGGAAAAAGGCTATAAGCTAAGTGACAAAATAATCCGCTACGCCAAAGTGGTCGTAGGTAAATAAACGGGTCTATGGCAAAGAGAGATTTTTATGAAGTGCTGGGTATCGGCCGCGACGCCGACCAAGCCGCGATAAAAAAAGCCTATCGCGAGAAAGCTGTCCAGTTCCACCCGGATAAAAACCCAGGTAATAAAGAGGCTGAAGATAAGTTCAAGGAGGCAGCAGAAGCGTATGAGGTACTCAGCGACCCGGACAAGCGCGCTCGCTACGACCGCTTTGGCCACGACCAGGGCATGGGGGGCGGTGGCTTCTCCGGCCATGGCATGACGATGGACGACATCTTCTCCCAGTTTGGCGATATTTTCAACGATTCGGGCTTCCATACGTTCTTCACCAATTCCGGTGGACAACGCACCCGGGGCCGCGGGCGGAAAGGAACCAACCTCCGCATCAAGGTCGCGCTTACCCTCGAAGAGATAGCCACAGGGGTATCCAAGAAAATCAAAGTCAAAAAACAAGTATCCTGCCATGAATGCGCCGGTAGCGGGGCGAAAGACAAAAGTGCGGTCAAAACCTGCAATACGTGCAATGGGGCCGGCTTTGTGCGCCAGGTGCGCAATACCTTCCTGGGGCAGATGCAGACTACTGTAGCCTGCCCGACTTGCGACGGAAATGGGCAGACCATCACTTCCAATTGCGCTAAATGCCGCGGGGAGGGCAATATACCGGGAGAAGAAACCCTGGATATCGAAATCCCGGCAGGAGTCGAGGAGGGGATGCAGTTGTCCCTCCGCAACAAGGGAAATGCCGGCCAGCGGGGAGGACAACCCGGCGACCTGCTCATCACGGTAGAGGAAAAACCACACGAGCATCTTCAGCGCGACGGACAAAATGTCATCTATGAGCTGTATCTCAACTTTGCCGATGCAGCATTAGGGGTATCCTATGATATCCCTACCCTCGATGGAAAAGTCAAAATAAAAATCCCCGCAGGTACACAAGCAGGAAAAATTCTGCGTTTACGAGACAAAGGACTTCCTTCTGTGCAAAGCTACGACCGGGGCGACCAGTTGATTCACGTCAATATCTGGACTCCGAAAAAAGTGAGCAACGAAGAGCGGGAACTGCTCGAAAAAATCAAATCATCGCCCAATTTCCAGCCACAGGCAGGGCACTCCGAGAAGACTTTTTTCGAAAAAATGAAAGATTACTTCCAGGGACGATAAACAGGGGTCATTCCAAAAATCGTATCCATAGGGAGCCCGGTTTCCAGATGGAATCGCGGTATTTCAGACTTGTTGCGCGGGGTCGCGAGGAGGAAAAAAAGAGCCTTTTTGATCCTCCGATGATTTCCCGCGCAACAAGTCTTCTGAATGGCCTCCAAATAAATTCGCCCACACGGGTATAAATCGTATGAAGTACTCCTTGTTTTTAGCTGTAACCCTTTGCATCGGGGCTATGGCCAGCAGTTGCGGCCCGCGGTATGCTTTACAGGAAAGCAAAGATATAGAAGGAGTATGGACGTATGCAGACAGCGCCGTTTTTGAAATGGATTTGACGGATACGTCGAAGCTATATGCCATTGCCATAGCATTGCAACACACGACCGACTACGCGTTCCAAAACCTATACCTGCGCATCCACACCCAGTTCCCCGGTGGAGAACGCCTTTCGCAACCCATTTCACTGGAATTGGCGGGAAAAGCAGGCAACTGGCTGGGAAAATGCCGCGGCGAAGGGTGCAAAATAGTCATCCCTATTCAGGAAAACGCTTTTTTCAACGCAACCGGAACGCACAGGTTCGTCCTGGAACAGTATATGCGCAGCGATTCGCTGCCGGGTATCCGTAGCATAGGGCTGCACATCTACGAAACAGGCCCCCGGAAGTAAGGGGGGCAGAGGGATTACCTCGACAAATACATATTCCGCTGACGATCTAATTCCCGGAAGAAGGGATCGCTCAAATCCCGGATAAAGCGGATTTCCTCCCCGGTGGACTTCATTTCGGGCCCCAGGTTTTTGTCCACGTTCGGGAATTTTTCAAAAGAAAATACCGGCACTTTGATAGCAAACCCGGAAGGCTGTGGCTTGATGTCGAAATCCTTGAGCTTATGTGTGCCCAACATGACCTTGGTAGCGATCTGCAGGTAGGGTACTTTGTAGGCTTTTGCGATGAAAGGCGTAGTACGGGAAGCGCGGGGGTTGGCTTCGATGACATAGACCTTATTGCCTTTGATGGCAAACTGTACGTTTAGCAGTCCGCGGATATCGAGGGCGCGGGCCAGTTTTTCAGCGTATTCCGCCATCGTAGCGACGGCCTCGACCGACAAGCTATAGGTAGGCAACACGGCAGAGCTATCGCCGGAGTGGATACCAGCCGGCTCTATGTGTTCCATGATGCCCATGATGTGGATTTGTTCGCCGTCGAAAATAGCGTCTATTTCCGCTTCTTTGGCCCGGTCGAGGAAGTGGTCTATGAGAACTCGGTTATCGGGCAGGTGCTTGAAAAGGCTGAGCACATGGCGCTCGAGTTCCTTGTCGTTTATGACGATGCGCATGCCCTGTCCGCCGAGCACATAAGAAGGCCGCACCAGTACAGGATAGCCTACTCTGTTGGCGATGCGGATGGCTTCGTCCACATCGTCGGCTACGCCATAGTCGGGATAGGGGATATCGAGGCTTTTGAGCAGATCGGAGAAAGCACCGCGGTCTTCTGCCAGGTTCATATGTTCGAACGAGGTTCCGATGATGCGCACTCCCTTTTTATGCAGGGTTTCCGCTAATTTGAGGGCGGTCTGGCCTCCGAGCTGGACGATGACCCCTTCCGGCTGCTCGAGTTCCAGGATTTCTTCGAGGTGTTCCCAGAATACCGGCTCGAAGTATAGTTTGTCGGCTATATCAAAATCGGTAGATACCGTTTCCGGGTTGCAGTTGACCATGATGGCTTCATAGCCCATTTCCTTGAGGGCCAACAAGCCATGGACGCAGCAGTAGTCGAATTCTATTCCCTGGCCAATCCGGTTGGGGCCGGAGCCCAACACGACGACCTTCTTTTTATCCGTGACCCGGCTTTCATTCTCCGTATCAAAGGTGGAGTAGAAATAGGGTGTTTTCGCTTCGAATTCAGCAGCGCAGGTGTCCACCATTTTATAGGTTCTGCGGATTCCGAGTTCTTTTCTGCGCTGGGTCACCTCTTCTTCTTTGCCCCGGATGAGGAAAGCAATTTGGCCATCGGAGTAGCCTACTTCTTTGAGTTCGCGGAAGAATCCGGCTGGAATATCGCGGGGGGAAGTGTATTCAGATATCCGCTTTTCCATCTCCACCAGTCGGCGCATTTGTTTGAGGAACCAGGGGTCAATATGCGTGAGTTTCTGGATAGTCTGCATAGGTACGCCCAGGCGGATGGCATCCTTTACGCGGAAAATGCGGTCGTCTTCTGCTTTTTCGAGGCGGCTCAGTACATTTTCTGTATTTACCCAGTCTTTGGAATCGGCGCCCAGACCTTTCCGTCCATTCTCCTGGGACTGGCAGGCTTTCTGGAGGGCTTCCAGGAAGTTGCGCCCGATGGCCATGACTTCGCCCACGGACTTCATTTGGAGGCCAAGCGTATGTTCGGCACCGGGGAACTTATCGAAGTTCCAACGGGGCATTTTCACGATGACGTAGTCAAGTGTAGGCTCGAAATAGGCAGAGGTAGTTTTGGTGATTTGGTTTTTGAGCTCGTCCAGGCTAAAGCCTATGGATAATTTTGCGGCGATTTTGGCTATCGGGTATCCGGTTGCCTTGCTGGCCAAGGCCGAAGAGCGCGAAACGCGGGGATTGATTTCGATGACAATCAGTTCTTCTGTTTCGGGCTGTTGGGCAAACTGGATGTTGCAACCGCCCGAGAAGTTGCCCAGGGAGCGCATGGCCAGGATGGCCTCGTTGCGCATGCGCTGGTAGGCCGTATCGGAAAGGGTCATAGCAGGGGCTACCGTGATGCTGTCGCCCGTGTGGATGCCCATGGGGTCCAGGTTTTCGACTACGCAGATAATGACGACGTTGTCGTTGGCATCGCGCAGCAGCTCTAGTTCGTACTCCTTCCAGCCCAAAACTGCTTTTTCGACCAATACCTCGTGGGTAGGGGAGGCGGCCAGGCCACGGCGCAGAGCAGCGTCAAACTCTTCCTCCTGGTGCACAAACCCTCCGCCGGTGCCGCCCAGGGTATAGGAAGGCCGGATGACTAAAGGGAAACCAATGTTTTGGGCGGCCTCTTTCCCCTCCAGAAAGGAGTTGGCGATTTGGGAGGGGGCTACCTTGAGGCCTATGTGAATCATATGCTGGCGGAAGGCCTCGCGGTTTTCCGTCAGTTCGATGGCCGCGAGGTCTACCCCGATGAGACGCACGTTGTATTTATCCCAAACGCCCATTTTCCCGGCTTCTATGGCCAGGTTAAGGGCAGTTTGGCCGCCCATGGTGGGCAGTACAGCATCTATATGCCGTTCCTCCAGGATTTGAATGATGCTCTCTACCGTCAGCGGAAGGAGGTAGATATGGTCGGCGGTTACCGGGTCGGTCATGATAGTCGCCGGGTTGGAGTTGATGAGGCTGACCTCAATCCCTTCTTCCCGAAGTGAGCGGGACGCCTGAGAACCGGAGTAATCGAATTCGCAGGCTTGCCCGATAATAATGGGCCCGCTGCCGATGATTAGTACAGACTTTATGGAGGAATCCTTTGGCATGATCGCGTGATTTCAAATTGGCGGCAAAGATAAGCCAGAATTCACAAAATTTTGAGGAATAATCGGAGGGTTTGTCTTGCTTTTTCATTAGACTTGCTGCGCGGGGTCAGCGAGGAGGGAAAAAAGAGTCATTTTTTGTCCATACGAAGGCTTTTTGAGGGAGTATAGCCTCGCTATATGACCGAAAAAAGGCAC
>CAZSMU010000022.1:0-35494 GCA_964607915.1 uncultured Haliscomenobacter sp. | reverse complement strand
TTTCCAGGCGGAGGAATCTTTCCCCAGTTGCGCTTGCTGTTTTATCTCCAGGAAGGCTGCGGCGCCGAGGTCGTCTTTTTTTTCCAGGGGGGATAAGCGATTTGGGTCCATGCGGCTGAGAGCGAACTCTGACCGCAGGCTGGTTTGAGAGCCTATGGCCCATTCCTGGCCGGCGACTACCATTTGTTGTTGTTGCGGGGGCGTGAGTTGCAGGACGGGTTCATACTCGCCCCTGGGCTGGCAGTTCGAGGGGTCTGGGGCGACCCAGTAAAAGACCCTTTCGTTGGCCAGGGGTTGTTCATACAGTTTGTAGTTGCCTTTTCCCGGGCCCAGGTATGTAAAGCGGGCGGTAAAGCGGGCGCGCTCCGGGTCGTGGGTGAAAAAAAGTACTGAGTCCGTTTTTCCGCACGGGGTGAGGGTATCTTTTACAAAATAGTACGCTCTGGAGGGCGTGAATTGACCCTGGGCCTGCAGTCCGGAAATAAGGGCTTTAGCCGGGTCGTCGCCGGCCTGGTAGAGCGCTTCCCGGTCTTTTTCGCTCAGCAGTAGGCTGGAAGTAGGGCTGCGACTGTCCTGCCGGCTGTACGCCTGTGCATAAAACCGCATGCGCTTCCAGGAATGTTCGGTTCGGAAGGTGTAGATGCTGCGCAAAAAATTCTGGTCGGCATACTCATATTCCACGGTGACCCGGGTTTCCCGCGACATACGCCTTCGGGGGGTGAAGGTCAATTCGCCTCGGTTGTAATCTATGGTGTAATCGTGGTCAAAACCCCGCTGTAAGAGCTCTCCATTCAGCCAAACCCGTTCCGTTCCGGCCAAGAGGACGATGAAACGCTCTCCTGCGGCACCCTGGAGGGGATAGGGCCCTTGATTGCCCTCTTGCACGGAGAGCACATAGCGGGCGAAGCGCCCCCGGTTGACCGCCAGCGCTGCCTGCTGCTGCCCGTGGTCGCTTTTATGTCCGATTTGTACCCCTTGCAGGCGGTTGACAAAACGCAGAAAATAGCTTTCTCCGTTTTGGAGGTCAAAATCGCCAGCGGTAAATTCGTCACCTCGCCGCTTCAGATGCACATAGACTCGATCAAAATCCCTGAGTTGCAGCGAACTCCCTTCCGGCTGCAGGGGAAGGTGTTCATCGGAAATAGCGGCCTGGAGCGCAACGCCGTCGCCAAGGTCGCCCGAAAGCTGAAGATTGAAACCGGATTGCAGGGAAAGGTCCTGCCGGTTGCCTATGGCAATACCCCTCGAAAACCGGCCGCTGTAATCCAGTTTTTGAAAATTGACCAAGGGGGCTTGTTCGGAATAGGGCTTGTAGAGGAAATGCCCCCCGCTGTCGGACGCTATATCAGCCGGTGCGGGGCGCTTGTCCAGCACGACCGGTTGGTACAGCCATTCAGGGCATACCCGATACCGGACTACCAATGGAAAAGGGATGCGGGCGGTATCGCCCAACCATAAAATGGCGCTTCCGGAAACCGCATAGTGTTCGGGCGAAACAGGTTGATGGGTCGCTGCGTGTGTTATCGTGACCGATCCGGGTACCAAACAGGATTCCGGTATGTTCCAGGGTGGGCTGCCCTTGTCAATGCGCCACTGAGCAAGGCCGGGCAAGGGGACGACCTGGGCTTTCAAACAGGTAATGCATAAACACATACATATAGTGGCCAACCCGCTATGCCTTCGGGGAATAAAAGCAAGGGTGTATGCCGCCTGATACCCACCACTTTTATATACCATGTATGCTATGCGATTTGATAATCCCCTTCGCAACCAAGCCTAACGAAATTATCATTTTTTTACACATTTTTCGTTTTTTTAATAAACATACTTATCTTCGCAACTGAAAGCAATTTTTTTGTTTCAATCCCATGAAACCATGAAAAAAAATAGATTAGTGCTCTTCGCGGCGCTCTTCTGCCTCGTTATGTCAGCAAATACAGGAATGGCTCAGCAGTTAGCACCTGTTTTTTCTGCGCCGGTAGATACGGCATTCCATTCTTCGCGCTACGTCGCCAACATCCGCGTTTCAAAGTTCAACAAGATTGTCGGTATGCAGTTCTCCCTGTCTTGGGATTCTACCGTCCTGACCTTTGACAGCGTAGGTCAATTTGGCCTTCCCCTTTCTGTATCCAATAATTTCGGGCTCCAATCCGTTTCATCTGGTACTTTGCGCTTCGCATGGAGCGACGAGGGACTGAAAGGAACAGATATGAAAGATGGGGCTACGTTATTCTCGGTTTTTTTCCGGCCGGTCGGGGCTACTAATACGACCTCGCCCATCCGCTTCAGCGATGTGCCCACGCCAATAGAAGTAGTGGACATCAGTTTTTCCGCCATCAAAGCGGAATTCCGGAACGGGTCTGTGACGATTGCGCCTCAGGTAGCTACCTCAGTCCAATCCAGTGAGCCGGAGTGGCTGGATATCCGTTCGGCTTTCCCCAACCCGCTCCACGCACAGGCTGCTCTTCAGGTAGAGTTCTTCTCAAAGTCCACGCAACCAGTCCTGGTGCGTCTGATAGATGTACAGGGCAAAGTGGTATCAGAACAGGAACAAGAGTTCGCTACAGGGCTGAACCGACTTGAAATCCCTGCTTCCAGCTTTCCCGCTCCCGGGATTTACCTGATTCGCCTGGTACAGGGCGGCCGCCACAGCACGCAAAAAATCTTGTTCCGGTAAGAATATAGTTTCCGGAACCAGGCAGAATATTTTTTATCCCAAATACCGATTTACAAAATGGACCGATTTACCAACCGTCTCGTCACGGGCTTCTCCCTGTTTGTATTCCTGCTGGGCAGCCCTCTCCTCTTTGGCGAAAGCCGAGACAACCTTGGGAGCCCGTCGGGTTCTCTTGTCACCGTTCAACTCAGCGTCGGTAGTGCCTCAGTGGCAAAAGGTGCTGAGGTTTGTCTTCCTGTTAAAGTCAGCAATTTCACGAATTTAGTCGGCGCCGAGTTCACGATTGCCTACGATACGACCCGGCTTACCTACAACTCCGTGAAAAACCTCAACCTGGTCGGCTTGTCGCAAAGCAGTTCTTTCGGTTTCCCCGGTGTCGGAGTAAACCCCAAGGGTGTGCTGAAAGTGTCCTGGCTGGACAATAACGTCTCCGGCGTGACTGTGCCGGCCAACACGACGATATTCGAAGTGTGCTTCACTGCAGTCAACCTGGATGCCACCACCACCGTAAGTTTCGGAGCAACCACAGAATTCCTCGACGGGGATGTCAATACGGTTGCCGTGGCAACTACTCCCGGAACGGTTACGATCGGTACGGGAGGAAGCGGCACAGGTGGCGGTACCGGCGGTACCGGCGGCGGCACGGGCGGCACGGGTGGCACGGGTGGCGGTACCGGTGGTACCGGCGGCACGGGTGGCACAGGTGGCACGGGCGGCGGCACTACCACGGGAGTGCAGTTGAGTGCGGGGAGCGCGAGCGTGGCGAAGGGCGCGGAAGTCTGTACGCCGATCCGGGTGAGCAACTTCACGGGTCTGGTCGGTGCGGAATTCACGGTCACCTACGACACGACGCGCCTGACGTACAAGATGGTAAAGAACCTGAACCTGGCGGGCCTTACGGAGAGCAGTTCTTTTGGTTTCCCCGGGGTAGGGATTAACCCCAGAGGGGTGTTGAAAGTATCCTGGCTGGACAACAACGTGACGGGGGTAACGGTCCCTGCCAATACGGCAATATTCGAAGTGTGCTTCACGGCGGCCAATGTGGACGCCACCACGACAGTGGGCTTCGGCAGCACGACAGAATTTTTGGATGCAAATGTAAATACCGTAGCCGTGACGAGCACGGCAGGCACCATCACGATTGGTGCTGGGGGAAGCGGCGGCGGCACGGGCGGAGGTGGCACGGGTGGTGGAGGTGGCACTCCCACTGGTTTGCAGATTAGTGTGGGCAGTGCTACGGTGGCAAAAGCCGCAGAGGTATGCCTTCCGGTCAGAGCTGCGAACTTCACGAACCTGGTCGGCGCCGAGTTCACGATCACGTACGATTCGACGCTACTTACCTATAAGTCTGTCAAAAACCTCAACCTGGCTGGTTTGACAGAGAGCAGCTCTTTTGGTCTTCCGGGTACCGGGGTAAACAGGCCAGGTGCAATCAAGGTCTCCTGGTTGGACAACAATGTGACCGGTGTGACCGTGCCTCTGAATACGACGATATTTGAAGTGTGCTTTACAGCGGCCAATAGAGACGCTACGACGACGGTGGGCTTTGGCGCTATGTCGGAATTTCTCGATGCGAACGTCAATACCGTTCAGATGACGGGGGTTGCGGGCACGGTGACCATTGGTGCCGGTGGAAGCGGCGGCGGCGGTGGCGGTACGGGTACAGGTGCCTTTACCCTGGATGTTACAGATGCCTCGGCACAGGGCGGTTCGGAGGTATGCGTACCGGTAATTGCCACTAATTTCTCGAATATACTCAGCCTTGAGTTCTCGTTGACCTTTGACCCTGCGAAGATTCAGTTCAAAAACGTAACGGGTTTCAACCTGAACCAGCTCAACGAAAGCAACTTCTTTAACCCGTCCAACAGCGGCACGCTGAAGGTTTCCTGGAACGATCCGGAAGTGAACGGCATCAACGTGGCCGACGGAACCACGCTTTTCCGAGCTTGTTTCACGGCTATCGGTTCGAATACGACGGCGGTAGTCGGTTTTGGCAGCACTTCCGAAGTGATAAAAGGCGATGGTTCGACGGTTGCGCTGACCTCCAGCCCGGGAACCATCACGATAAGCGGGGCAGGTCCCGGCAATTCCAACCCTTCGCTGATCCTGGGCAACGCCACGGTAAATCCGGGCGAAGACGCCTGCGTGGACATGCGGGTCGCCAAGTTTTCCAATCTGGTGGGGATGGAATTCACGATCAACTACGATTCTACCCGGCTGGCATTTAAGCAGGTGACCGGCTTTGGTGCGCTGCGGGGGCTCGACGGCAGTGTATTTGGTCTGCCGGGGGTTGGATTGAATAAAAAAGGCGCTATCAAAGTTGCCTGGGTAGATCCCGAAGTAAGCGGTGTTACCCTGGCCGATAGCGTATCGCTGTTCCGGGTATGTTTCACGGCCATAGGGGCGGCGGGTACAACTACATCCCTTTCTTTTGCACAACCGATTGAACTAACGAACTTAAACGGTCAAACCGTTTCCACAAACCAGGTCTCCGGCACCATTAGCATCAGCGGTACCAGCGGCGGTGGCGGCGGCGGCAATACAGGCCGTTTGCAGCTCATCCTCTCCGACACTATGGTAACTCCGAACACCGATGTGTGTGTGGGCTTGAGCGTACAGAATTTTGCGTCGGTGGTAGGTATGGAGTTCACGCTCCGCTACAGCGCGGACTCACTGACCTTCAAGTCTATCCAGAACCTGAATTTGTCCGGCTTGGAGGCGAGCAATTTTAATACCAATAACCTCGGTTTCATCAAACTCTCCTGGGTAGATCCCCAGATAACGGGGGTTACCCTCTCGGGTACGGTGCCCATCTTCCGGCTTTGTTTTACTTCAAAAGCCCTGCTCGGCACTACGCAGGTTCAGGTGGACCGTTCACAAATTGTCGAAATCACGGATACGAAAGACCAGTTGATCCCCCATGATTTTGACAATGGGGTTATTATGATTCAGCAGAATGCACAGCCGCTGACGATTGGCAGCCAGGCGCAAATTACCCAGGTAGCATGCCGCGGAGGGAATACAGGTGCCATTGACATCAGCGTCCAGGGCGGAAGCGGCAACTACACCTACTCCTGGAGTTTTCAAAACAGCACGACGCAGGATTTGAGCAATATTCCGGCCGGCAGCTATACCGTGACCGTGACCGATGCGCTCACCCGACTGACGGCATCCCGCAGTTTCTCGGTGACGCAACCGGACAGCGTGCTCGCCGTGCAGCTCATCGCCGCACCGGCAACCTGTATCGGCATCAACAATGGCAGCATCAATGCAATCGTGGCAGGCGGTATCAGGCCGTACAGCTACGCCTGGAGCAACGGCCTTCCGGCAGGAGTGAATACCCATCAAAACCTGGGCCCCGGGGCATATTCCATCACGGTAACGGATGGCAATGGCTGTACGGCCAATGCACAGGGCCAGGTGACCCAGAGCGCCGGTGTGTCCATTACCTCGGTACAACCTACGCCCATTGATGCGGGGGCCGACGGTGCGGTCAGCATGGCGGTCACGGGCGGTACGGCGCCTTATACCTATAGCTGGACAGGCCCTCAGGGCTTCTCCGCTTCTTCAAAAGATATTGCCAACCTGAGCAACGCGGGTACCTACTGCTTTAAGGTTACCGATGCAAAAGGGTGTATGGATACTGCTTGTGTGATGGTACTCAGACGCTTGAAGTTCGACTCGGTAGCCGTGCGGGAGGCTTGCTTTGAAGCTTCCAATGGCCGCGTTCAGGTCACCGTCATAGGAGGGAAAGCACCCTATCGGTACCTTTGGAGCAACGGGGGAACCAGTAGCGCAATTGACTCTGTAAAAGCAGGCTCCTACAACTTGACGGTGACGGACTCTGTGGGGACTACTATCAATGCTAAGTTCGAAGTGCCCGGGCTCACCGCCCTGACCATCACTGGCAGCGTGACGGCAGCCCGCGGTTCTGCCGGGGTGGCCAATGGTTCTATCTCCTTGAGCGTAGTAGGCGGAAAAGGTGCCTATACGTACCGATGGAGCAACAGCGCTACGACTGCGTCCATCATGGGACTCTCCCAGGGCGAGTACTGTATCACAGTGACCGACGGGGCGGGCTGTTCCAGCAGCCGCTGCTTTGTAGTGGACTATCAGCCTCTTCCGCTGGCCCAGAGCCGGGAAGTAGTGGATAACAAGTGCTTCGGGCAGTCGCAGGGAAAAATCAAGATTCAGGTGACCGGAGGGTTGCAGCCCTATTCCGCGACGTTTGACGACGGAGTGAAAATAGACGCAGATCCGATGGGGCTCATTGAGCGGAGCAACCTGCCCGCCGGGGTTTTCACCTACGTAGTGAAAGACAAGGAAGGCAGCCTGGTATCGGGCAGCGCCGAAATCAAGCAGGCCACTGCGATTACCCTCGTCAAGACGACGGTGCGCCACGACAGCGATTTGCCGGGTTGCACAGGCTCTATTTCTATCATGGCCAGTGGCGGTGCAGGCTCTTACAACGTTCGCTGGAACAGCAACAATGCGGGTTCGTTGATCACCAACCTGTGTGAAGGCCAGTACGTGGCCACGGTTGAAGACGCCAGTGGCTGTTCGACGACGTTCGAACCCATCCCGGTAAATACGTTCACTTTCCTCGGCCAGATCATTGACAACGTCTGCCCTGGCGATGCAGGTGGGGACGTAAATCTTACCCTTAGCGGAGGTGCCCAGCCTTATGCGTACTTCTGGCTCAACAGCAAGGGCGACACCATAGCCCGCACCAAAGACTTGTCCAACGTGGTATCGGGTACCTATCGGGTTATCGTAACGGAGAGTTCGGGCAACTCGCTGTTGAAAGAATATGCGATCGGGACCCGCTCAAGCCTTTCCGCCCGTGCTTTGGTCACCTCCAACTACCGCACGTACGGCGTGAGCTGCGAAGATGCTTCCGATGGTATCATCGAAGCCAGTGCCACCAATGGCATCGGCACAAATTATATCTACGCCTGGCTTTTCAACGATCAGTTGGTAGGTTCCCAGCAACGCCTGAGCGCCGCCAAAGCAGGAACGTATAAACTGCAAATCACGGATGCAGCCGGTTGTATGGCGGAAACGCAGGTGCAGGTCTCCGCACCGCCGTCATTGGGAATCAGCGGCTCTGTAAACCATATCTCCTGTGTAGGTGCCCGCGATGGCGACATCCTGATTTCCGCCAGCGGCGGGGTGCCGGGCTCTATCTATACCTATCGCTGGAGCACAGGCGCCACTGGCCCCCGCATCAGCTTCCTGACCAAAGGAAATTATACCGCATCGGTCACGGATGCGAACAACTGTACGGTTTCGGCTCTCTTTACGGTACTGGAGCCGGCAGAGATGAAAGTAAGCGTCGAAAGCACGCCAGCCACGACTGCAGCACCGGATTGCAATGGAGCGGCACGCATCACGGTTACCGGCGGTACCAGACCCTACGCGTATATGGTAAATGTGCCCAATGCCAAGCCGACCGATTCGGTGTTCCTGAAACTTTGCCCAGGCGACTACGCGTTAGAAGTAGTGGATTCCAGAGGGTGCCGTACAACGCCGAACCGCATCACCTTTACCATCCTGGACCGCACCCTTCCGTGCATGGATACCCGTACCGTACTGACCCCCGACGGTGACGGTGCCAACGAGACGCTCGAGATACGCTGTATAGAAGACCTGAAAGAGAACCGCGTCATTATTTTCAATGAGTGGGGGCAAAAGGTATTCGAAGCAGAAAATTATTCCAATAACTGGAACGGCAGGACGAGCAGCGGGGAAGAGTTACCGGAGGGCGCCTACTTCTTTGTGCTGGAATATACCGATATTGACGGAAATAGACAGCAGGTAAAAGGTTCTATCACACTATTACGGGAATAGCAAGCGTTTAACAGAAATATAACTTGTTGCGGGGAAAATCATCGCCTCGCAACAAGTCTGATATCCCAAAAGCGGGGCTAAAAGCCCTATTTGTTACCATCAACCGATCCAAAAAAATGAAAAATCTCTTTTTTTCAATGGCATTCCTGTGCCTTGTACAGGGAGTGTTCGCCCAAAATGAGGCTACTGTATCCCACTACCAGGTAGCTCCCATCCTTGTAAATCCCGCCTTTGCAGGCTTCAGGGGAACCCGTCAGGTGCTATTCAATGCCCGTACTCAATGGTCGTCTTTTGCCGATGCCCCTAAATCGGTCAGCGTACTGTACAACGGAGCGGTGGGCAATAGCTTTGGATTCGGAGTCGGCGTGACGACCCAAAGCGCCGCCCGGCTGAACGAACTCAAAGTACGCCTGAATTATGCCTTCCGCATTAAACTGGAAGATGCTTTTAAGCTCTCCATTGGATTTTCGACCGAGTACCAGCAAATGCGCATCGGAAACAGTATCCTCACCCAGGCTATTTACGATTATGACGACATCCTGAACGGGGTGGTGGACGGACGCCAGCTTTTTGATGCTTCCCTGGGTGTGTGCGGATTGTTCAACGACAATACCTTTGTGGGCCTCTCTTTTGTCAACCTGATCAGCGCCCGGTTGAACGACATCGTCACCAACAGCGATCAGAGCTCTTTCCTGCGCCACTATACCATTTATGCTGGCCACCGCATCCGTCTGAGCGACGGTGTGGCGACCCTGGAACCATCCATTATGCTCCGGCAGGCCAAAGACGCGCCCTTCCAGGCAGATGTAAACCTCAAACTCGGTTTTTTGAACGATCGCCTGATTACAGGCCTGTCGTACCGCTCCCTCAAGTCTATCGGCTTTTTGTTTGGGTCGGAAATCGGCAATTCTCTGCGCGCGTATTACACGTACGATATGACCCTCCAGGATATCCAACAATTCAGTACGGGCACACATGAGGTGACCATCGGCCTGGGGCTGAATACGTCGGATAAACGCAAAAGTCCGGTTAAACGTTAATACCGACCGTTTCTACATTAAAATGTAAACAAGGGCTATATTTAAGGAGAAGGAGTTTGCGAAAACAAATGTAAAGGTTACTTTTGTATCGTCGGTTCGAAATCCCCCCCTGAACTGGCATATTCCTCCTCGTTACGTCCTTGCGCAAGCTGGTATGGCACCAGTGCGCTCCAGTATCTTAATAGCAGATTAGCCCGTTCCGGGTTTAAGAATAAATCGGTTTTTGGGATGGCCTCTCTCCAGACGTTGGAGGGGGGCTTTTTTTTTGCTCCTTGCGGACCCCTCGCAACAAGTCTATTGGACGTATGGAAGGGGGTCAGCGAGGGGTCAAAAAGGCCCTTTCCCCATCCCGCTGGCAACCGCTTATTTTCTCTTTTCCTACCTTTTGTCAAAAAACATTCTCTCCTTTCAGGTTTGGCACGGTTTTAGTACATATTAAGAAAACAAATCAACTGAGATGCTCGATTTGACTTACTGTGTGCAGGAATGATCAAACCAACTACTTGAGAAACCCGTATCCGGGCAGTGCGTATGCGCATTAGACTTGTTGCGTGGGGTCAGATAGGGGTCAAAAAGGGCCTTTTTGACCCTCGATGACCCCCTGCGCAACAAGTCTATTGTACCGGTCTTAACCGGGCGTGACTTTTGCTTGAACCATATTTGCCATTTTCCGGCCTTTGTGCGTACGGCACAGGGAACGCCCATTTTTTAACCGTCAAATTCTGTACTATGAAAGGAGTATTTTTCCGAATGGATCAGGCGCGGCAGGTCGCCCGGGGCAATCTGCCTGGGCACAGGGGTGCCAGATGGAGGTATCCTTGCCGGTTTGTGCTCTTCTTGCTTTTTGGCTTTGTACTCAACACCACGGCCATGGGTCAGGCGCAAGCTCCCTGTAGCATCACCTGCCCTACCACCAGTATTGCCAGCCCCCTCAATGTCTTCGCAGGGAGTTCTTGTTCCGTAGTGTTCCGCAGGAGCAACCTGGGAATCAGTGTCAACGATTGCCCTGACCCGGTGGGGATTACGGTGCTCAAGGACGGAGTAGCGCTGGGGCAGGGCAATGATTCGGCTACCGTGAACATGACCTCGCACATCGGCGACATCCTGGAAGTGGAAATCCGCTATGGGACCTTGCTGTTTTGTACCATTTTCGTTCGGGTGACCGACGTCACGGCGCCTGTCCTCTCCGTGCGCGACACTATCCTGCCTTGTACCGTGGATCCCCGGCCGCAGGTAATCGGTTTTCCCTCTATTTTGGAAAACTGTGATCCAAACTACAGCCTTACGTATGCAGACCAGATTCGAATCAATCCCTGCGATAGCTTTTACACGGCTGTCATCACACGCACCTGGACTGCGCGAGATGCCTTTGACAATGTGCGGACCGCGGTACAGACCATCCGCTTCCTCCGCCCGCTCATGTCCGAAATTGTTTTTCCTCGCGATACGGTACTGAGTTGCTCTGCCCTCAGTACCTTGCCGGAGGTAACGGGCGCACCTCTTTGGAGAGGGCTACCCTTCCCGACTACTGCGGCAGTCTGCGCGTATAACGTATCGTATGTGGATGCAGTGATTTCCGAACCCGGTACCAATGGTATCTGCCGGACCATCCGGCGCACCTGGACCGTCGTCAACTCCTGTACGCTGGAAACCCGGGTATCGCCGGTACAGACCATAGCCGTCGTGGACAATGTGGCTCCTACTCTCCTTTGCCCAGCCCCTAAATCCCTAAGTACGAGCGTAGGGGTTTGTACAGGGACCGTTACGCTCGATATCCCTGTTTTATCGGATAATTGCGATCCAGACCCATATTTCACGGTCAGGACTTCTTATGGCGCGGTGGGGACGGGTCCTCATCCCTCCGTACCTCTTGGCACACATAGCGTGGTCTATACTGCCTGGGATGCTTGCGGCAACTCCCGTTCCTGTACGACAACCGTTACGGTGGGAGATAATGAGCGCCCTATCGCTATTTGTGACGACGAACTGGTGGTATCGGTCAATGAATCCGGAACGGCTATGGTTCCCGCCCGTACCTTTAATGAGGGCAGCCGCGACAACTGCGTGGTGAACCTGTACTACAAAGTCCGGCGTATGACCACGGGTGCCTGCAACAATATCAATGGCGATGATTCCCCGACTACATCGGGTATCCAGGAATGGTTTGACGACAATGTAGTGTTCTGTTGCAGTGATGTAGGTCCCGTAACCATCCCGGTCGTACTCCGGGTTTATACCGTCAACCCGGGGGTCGGCCCCGTCAATCCGGCGCGGGAGCAGCCGGGAGGAGATTTGTTCGGCAAATACAACGAGTGTATGTCCATGGTGCGCCTAAAAGACCCTATCCTACCCCAGGTATTCTGCCCGGACAATGTAACAGTCGAATGCAACAGCGACCTCTCCAGTCTAGCAAGGTACGGCAACCCGGTGGTAATCGCCTTGTGTGGATATACGCTGGATACCCTCGTTCAGCGCAACCTGAACGATTGTGGTCGCGGTACGATTACGCGTACGTTCAAAGCAACCAAAGCAGACGGGATTTCTTCCTCCAGTTGTACACAAACGATTACCGTACAAAACAACCAGAACTTGCGCGCTGCCGATATCTTGTGGCCCAAGAGCATCAAACTGGATGTTTGTGGGGCCTCGACAGACCCACAGAACCTTCCTCTGGGATTCCAGCAGCCTACGATCTTGCGCCAGCCGGCTTGTGGCTTGAGCGGGGTAATGTACGAAGATAAGCTCTACGATGCCGCCCAGCCGGCCTGCTTCAAAGTAGTGCGCACCTGGTCGGTCATTGACTGGTGCGTCTATGATCCTTCTAACCCGCAATCGGCAGGACGTTTTCAGTTTTCGCAAATCATTGATGTAGAAGATCGCACCGCTCCAACGTTTCAGTGCCCTGCGGATATCGTAGTATCCGCATCGGTGGGCTGCCAGTCGGCCCAGGTGCTTATGCCGGCCCTCACCGCCTCCGATTGTAGCCCTACCGTGTATGTTTCCAACAACTCTCCGTTCTCCGCGTCGCCGGGGGCGAACATCAGTGGCACGTATCCCATTGGTACGACAGTGGTCACCTACCGCATCACAGACGGCTGTGGCAACTCAACCAGTTGCCAGGTCAAGGTAATCGTAGAAGATACCAAACCCCCTAGTGTCGTTTGTATCAAAGGACTCTCAACGGCCTTGTCGCAAATGCCGGGGGGCGTTATGGCGATGGTGGATGCGAAAACCTTTGATGCCGGAACAACGGATAACTGTACGGAGAAAGGGGATATCCGCCTGACTATCCGCCGGGCCATAGGAACAGTCCTCACCCCTCCCTCTACTACCCAGTTGACCCTGGATTGTTCCGACCTCGGTGAGGTGCCTGTCGAAATATGGGCTACCGACCAGGCAGGCAACAGCAGCAACTGCCAGACTACCCTCCGCCTGACCGATAACTTCGGCCTTTGCCCACCAGATATCGGCACAGGCGCCGTAGCAGGAGCCATTGTCACCGAAAATGGCAATGATGTGGAAAACGTGAGTATTTCTATCGTGGCAGACAAACCATTACTGACCTCAACCGGTATAAACGGAGCTTTCCAACTCAAAAATGTACCCTTCGGATATGATTATACCGTAACCCCAAGGCGCAACGACGACGTAATGAATGGCGTCAGTACCGCCGACCTCGTACGGTTGTCCAAGCACGTGCTCGGAATCCAACCGTTCACTTCCCCTTATCAATGGATTGCCGCTGATATGGATAAGTCTGGCACCATCTCTACCCTCGATATGGTTAAACTCCGGAGGTTGATCCTGGGAAAAGATGCCGAGCTGCCTAATGGAAATACATCCTGGCGCTTCGTAGATGCCTCTTTTCAGTTCCCCAAGGGGAACGATCCCTTGCAGGCAGCCTTCCCGGAAGTGAAAAGATTCCAGAACTTCAAGCTCCGCGGGGCAGAAGCCAACTTCGTAGCTGTAAAAATCGGCGATATCAACGGATCGGCACTTTCCAATAGCTTGATGAAGAGCGAGTCGCGTAGCTCAGGGGGCGATATGGTCGTTCGCGTGAAGGACCTGAAATTTAAAGCAGGAGAGACGTTTACCCTGGATTTTGTATCCAACGACCTCCCAAATGTGATTGGATACCAGTTTACCCTCGATTTCGATGAACGACTGTTGGAACTCGTAGATACAAAGACGGGTACCTTGCCCGATGTGAGCCTCGAAAACTTTGGGTTTACCCTCGTGGACAAAGGGATGTTGCCCACGATTTGGATGCGCATCGCGCCGGCGATACCAGAAGGGGATATCGTCTTGTTCCGCCTGACTTTTAAAGCAAAACAAAGTTCAAACCTCGTCACGGCCCTCAAAGTAACGGACCAACCAACGCTCTCGGAAGCATACAACCAGGCCGGGGAACTGATGCAGATACTGCTCCACGTAGAAGACGAACAGGGCAAAATCCTTACCGAAGGTAGTTACGATCTGTTTCAGAACTTCCCGAACCCCTTCGGCAACGAAACGATTATCGGATTTACCCTGCCCAAGGAAATGGACGCAGAGCTCAGCATATTCGATCTTGCCGGACGACGAGTCTTTCAGCATCGGGCAAAATTTGCCAAGGGATATAACCAGGTGCCTATCAATCGGCATATACTGCGCGGTACCGGGGTATTCATCTACCAGCTGTCCACAGCGGAATATACCGCTACGCGCAAAATGACTTTGACCGGCGGCGGTTGACCCGTCCGTAGCTGCCGCTCAACAACCACAAACCGAATCAAGATTAGCTTTTCATAGTTGTTTATGGACGGAATGAGGCAGGGACCATACAGGTGCCCTGCTTTTTTTTTATGGGGTTTTGGGCAAAAAATCTCGTCGTTGACCCGGGTATCGCTATCTTAGTCCGTATATACCTCAGGCATGGAAAATCAGGTCAAAAAAGGTAGCCGCGGGGAGACGGCCGCTTGTGCTTATTTAATCGAGCAGGGATTCCGCATCCTGAAACGCAACTGGAGATACAAGCGCGCAGAAGTAGATATCATCGCAATGGAGGGCGAAGTCCTGGTTTTTATTGAAGTCAAAGCACGGAAAACAGAGGGGTTCGGACCCCCGGAGGCTTTTGTATCCTCGCGCAAGCAGCGCATGCTGGCCTCTGCTGCCGCTGCTTTCTGCGACGAATCAAACTATGCGGGCGAACTGCGCTTCGATGTGGCGGCTGTCCTGTTTTCCGACAAGGATTTTCATGTGACCTTGATCCGGGATGCTTTTTTTCCGGGGCTGCATTGAAGCGATTGGTCAGCAAGATTCGTACTGGCTGCGCGATAGGCCAAACAATACGGCATCTATAGGTTCGCCGCTGGTCCGCTGAAACTCCTCCCGTAATTCCCCTTCGCGCAAAAAGCCACATTTTTTTGCAAGGCGCTGCCCGGCAGTGTTTTCCGCACTCATAATCAAGGCTATTTTTTCTATCGAAATCTGCCGGAAAGCGACCTGGAGCAGGCTTTGCAGCACTTCCGTCATCAAGCCCTGGCGATTCATGTCTTTATCTATGAACCCGGTGATTTGCGCCTTGCGCCAGTTGGCCGCGCATGGGGTCAGGGACACATAACCAATCATACGCGCATTTTCTTTGTCCCATATCGCAAACGGGAGGCCTTCCTGGCGTAGCCAAGCAGCGAGTTGGCCGCGTACAAAGTATTCGGCTTCCAGGGCAGTGCCGGGTGTAGGTACGACCTCGGGCAGCAAACTACTCAGCACGGGGGCATTGGCATGGTATAAGTCAAAAAATGCCGCCCCCTCGCGCTCCCGAAACCTCCTGACTACAGTCCGGCGCGTAATCAATGCGGTTTCTACATCAAAAAGGCTTTCTTTCATACACAGCTTGGGTTCTCCTTACAAAAGTACAGGGTATGATTCAAAGTGCGCCCATGATTTCAAGAATAACAAAACACATTTTTTTGTCTTTGCGCCATCCGAATCGCCCATCTATTTCTTGGGCGAGCCCCTCGAAGGCTTCGAAGAGACACCCCTCATCCTCATAGACCGAGTACCCGTAGATTTATGCACGGGAGCCCCTTTGAACGGAACTAACCCCTTCCTAAATTCGTTATTCCATAGTGGCATCGTGGTAAACACCTGCCCCCCTTACCCCGTAAACACCCGCCAAATGAAAAAGTATGCTGTATTGGCGGGAAATCCCATTTTTACCCCTCTCCATCGCCTGCGTCGTCGGTATCGCTGCCGGAGAAATCTACACCGGGAGCAAACTCCCCGAAGGTGTTGCCCTTGTCTTCCTGATACTTTCGTTTACGGTAAGTGTCTGTGCGGGCCTGCATCGTTCCGCCTACCGGTTCCGCTCGGTATTCCTGATCTGGTGCTGCCTTTCGTTCGCCTTATTGGGTCAATGGCGCTATATCGCGGGTCAGATGGATCTGCAAAGGCAGGAAGCACAGCTCGACAGCCTTTCTTCTTCTGCGCACGCGCTTCGAATCCTGGTGGAAGAATGCAGGGAAAGGCCGCGGGGCCTCCAAATACAAGGGCGCTTACTCGCGGTACACGGGGGTGAAACCATGCCTTTCCTGCCGCAGGTGATGGCGTACGTCGAAAAAGACAGCGCTTCGTCTATTCGGGGTGGGGATGTCTTGTGGACAGTAGGTAAGCTGCGTCCTGTTCGCGACAACCCAAACCCGGAGGCGTTCAACTATGCCGGTTTTTTGAGGCGGCGCGGGATTACGCACGAGGTCTATAGCAGGAAAGGGTACTGGCGGCATACCTCGCAACCGTCGCCGGAAGGGCAGTCTTTTCTGTTTTTCAGCCGGCAGTATTGCCTGGACCGCCTCCGAGAAGCACTTCCGGACTCTGTGCATTACAGCATTGCAGCTGCATTGGTGATCGGCAATCGGGAATCCCTGCAGGTAGAGGTGCGGGATGTATTCAGCAAAACAGGTGCTATGCATGTACTGGCCGTGTCTGGCCTGCACGTGGGCATGGTAGCCTGGTGCCTGACCTGGGTGCTACTGAAAATACCGGGCAAAGGCCAGAGCTGGACGATGGTACGCGTACTCGCTCAATTTGCAGGGGTGTGGGCGTATGTGCTGATTTGTGGGGCAGGTCCCTCGGTAGTACGGGCCGGGCTTATGTTTAGTTGGTACCTGGCAGGAAAAACCCTGGGCAGGCCCAGCAATATCTGGAATGCCTGGTTTGGTTCGGCTTTCCTGCTCCTGTTGTACGAACCCCAATGGCTTTTCGATATAGGTTTTCAGCTTTCCTATCTGGCTGTAGGGGGCATCGTACTCTTGGAGCCTTTGATTTCCAGGGGTATGAATCCTTCCCAGCGGGTGGTGGAATATTTCTGGAAGCTCACTTCGGTCGGACTTGCGGCTCAACTCGCCACAGGTCCTTTGAGCGTGTATTATTTTCATCAATTCCCTCTGGGGTTTTTGTTGTCGGGCTGGGTGGCGGTACCGTTGGGGGCTGTGATACAGGCCCTGGGCATGGCCGTAGGTCTTTTTGGGGGGATTCCGTTTATCCCGGAGGGGTTGGGGGTGCTGTTGGGACTTAGTATAGCCGCGATGTATGGCGCGCTGGAGTGGATCGCGGGGCTACCGGGACAGTGCGTGGAAGGGCTGTGGCTATCGCTTGCGGGGCTTTGTTGGGGCTACGCATTGCTCGCCTCTGCCGTCAGGCTAAGCCTGGCTTTTAGCAAACGATGGGCGTGGATATGCCTGGTGCTGCTCCTGGCCGGGGCTGCCGGGCGTACCGTGCAGGCTCATCGCGCCAATCGCCGCGCTGAAGTGATCTGCTATGGCATACAGGGAGCATCCGCGCTGGAGTTTTGGCAGGGCAGAAAGGTCGCTGCCTGGTACGAAGGCCCGGAGGGTAAAATCCTGGACCAATGCACCAACTTGCACATCCAATACGGGAACCTTTCCTTTGCGCCTCCGGTGAGACCACAGTCCCTGCACGGCCTGGCTTTCACAGGGACTCTCATCGCCTTTCGCGGCCTGCGCTTCTTTATCTGGGACGGCCGGGCCCGGACCCTGCCGCCTCCGGGTACCGACTACTGGATCCTACGCGGGAATCCTTACTTGCCCCCCAAAGGCCTGGAGGCCCGGCTGCCCAAAAAGGGCGTCGTCATAGACGGCAGCAATGCCCCGTCCCGCGCCAGCTTTTACCTGCGCTGGTGCAAATCGCAAGATATCAGGGCGCATTATACCCTGGAACAGGGTGCCTGGCGCTTGCAGGCACCAGCGCTATTTTCAGATGCGCATTAACTCTCTTTTGCCATGAAATACAACCTTGATCCCACGCCTTATTTTTCCCCAGGCGAACGCCGGGCCGCCCTGCTGCTGCTGGGCATAAGCATCCTGCTCTTCGCATGGCCCGACGCATGGCTTGCCCCAAATCCCGACCCAGGGCCATGGGGTGCGGAGGAGGAGGCCTGGCTAAACCAAAAGTTGGATACGCTTCGGTTCGCAGAAAATAAAAAGACCCCTGTAGGGTCCTCCAAAGCTATGCTCCGCCCCTTTAACCCCAACCAAGTAGAGGAACAGGGCTTGCGACAGATGGGGCTGCCCCCCGGATTAGCCAAAAATTGGGGCCGCTATGTGGAAAAAGGGGGGCGCTTCCGAAAAACAGAGGATATCCGAAAACTATACGGCATGACAGAGGTCTGGTTTGAACGCCTGAAACCTTTCATCCGTCTGCCCCAGCACGTAGATACTTTGCCGTCTCCTGCCCGGACTACTTCGCTGCCGCAGGAAAAACGCCCTTGCCGCCCGCTGGCCATCAATGCCGCCGATTCGGCAGAGTGGGAACGGCTGCCGGGTATCGGCCCTACCTTGGCGGGCCGTATCGTCCGGTTTCGGGAGCGGCTGGGCGGATTCGTACAGATCGCCCAAGTGGGGGAAGTATATGGGTTGCGGGACTCCGTGTTTCAGGTGCTGTCGCCTTGTCTGGAACTCTCCGGGCCTGTCCGGAAGCTGCCCCTCAATAGGGCCGGACTGGAAGAACTGGGGGCTCACCCTTACATCGGATATAAACTGGCCCGGGCAATGATAGCCTACAGGACACAACACGGCCCTTTCCGCACAGTCGAGGATTTACTGGCCATCCCTGCTATCCCCGCCGAAAAAATCCCGCAATGGGCGCCCTACCTCGAGGTGAACTAACGCCACTCTAACTTCCTAGAGCCTTCCCAATAAGTCTAATAGGAGCGGGATACAAAATGAAAAGAGGCTTCGAGATGTATTTGAATGTTAAAATTTCGAAAACCAATGCAAAAAAACCAAAAAAGGGCTTTTTATTTGGAAAAAAAGGTTTAATTCCGTTCCTTCGCCTAAGTGTAACAAGTACACTAAACAGGGGACTTGTTGCGAGGGGAATCATCACGGGGTCAAAAAGACTCTTTTTTGCCCACACTTTGCCTTTTTGATTCATCTAACCAGGTTAGACTCTCTCAAAAAGATTTTGGGTGGATAAAAAATAACTCTTTTCCCTCCTCCCTGAGCCCTCGCCATAAGTCATTATTTCGCTGGTTGCCGCCCCTACCGTGCAAAAGAGGAAGGGAGCTTCATCCTCGTCGACCCCCTCCCGCAAGGCTGGCGCAAGCAGCGAGGATGCCACCTGCCGCACACTTGAGCAGATACGATGAGTCATTTTGATACTTTTTTTAAGTCGGCCTTCACGGTTGACAACGTAATCTTCGGTTTTGATGAGGGCGACCTCAAAGTCCTGCTCATCAAGCGCGGGGAGGAGCCCTATCTCGGATATTGGGCTCTGCCAGGCTACTTTGTCTATCCCGATGAAGACCTCGACACGGCTGCGCAGCGGGTCCTGTTCGAACTCACGGGGCTGCGCAACGTATATCTCGAGCAGGTGCATACGTTCGGAGAGGTTGACCGCCATGCCTTCGGACGGGTCATCACCGTGGCCTATTTTTCTCTCATCAAAATCAGCAATTATTCTCTGCAAGTGGCTTCTATTGCGCTGAAGGCCAAGTGGCACTCGATTTCGCAAATTCCTGCTCTCGGTTTCGACCACCGGGAAATCCTACAAGCGTGTTTCAACCGGCTGAAGTGGCTGGTGCGCTCCCGCCCGGTCGGCTTCGAATTGCTGCCCCCCAAATTCACCCTGACGGAGCTGCAACATCTCTACGAGGCTATCCTGGAGACGGAACTCGACAAGCGCAATTTCAGAAAAAAAATCCTGTCTATGGGCTTCCTGATTGACCTGGGGGAAACCCAGGAAGGCGTGGCCCACCGCCCAGCCCGCCTGTATATGTTCGACGAACGCCGCTATCAGGAACTTTTAGAGGAGGGGTTCTCCTTTGAATTAAAAGAAACACGCAAAAAAGAGCCACTCAAAAAACAGGAAAAAGCCCTCTGAGCACATCTAGCCTTTTCCTCCCATACTTCAAGTCTTTTTTGTACCTTTGCAGCCGTTTATCCGGCCTGCCGCTCTTAACTATTTTGGCCTGTATTCGTTAAACGAAGGGACAAGACTAAGCAAAATCATGAAAAACATCCGCAATTTCTGCGTCATCGCGCACATCGACCACGGGAAAAGCACCCTGTCCGACCGCCTGCTCGAATATACCCAAACTATTGACAAGCGTCAAATGGTGGACCAAGCCCTGGATAACATGGACCTCGAACGCGAACGCGGGATCACCATCAAGAGCCACGCCATCCAGCTGTACTACAAACACTCCGACGGCCAGACGTACACCTTCAACCTGATCGACACCCCCGGCCATGTGGACTTCTCGTACGAGGTCTCTCGCTCTATCGCCGCATGCGAGGGGGCCCTCCTCCTCGTAGATGCTACTCAGGGTATCCAGGCCCAGACCATCTCCAACCTCTATCTGGCCATCGACCACAACCTCGAAATTATACCGGTACTGAATAAAATCGATATGGAAAATGCCATGATCGACGAAGTGTCGGAGCAAATCATAGATCTTATCGGCTGCAAAAAAGAAGATATCGTCCTCGCCAGCGGCCGCACCGGCCAGGGAGTAGACGATATCATGCGCGCCATCGTAGATCGCATCCCGCCGCCGGTCGGCGAGCCCGAAGCACCGCTGGAAGCACTGATCTTCGACTCTGTATTCAACTCCTTCCGCGGGGTGGTCGTCTATTTCCGAATCCTCAACGGAACGCTGCGCAAAGGGGATAAGGTCCGCTTTTTCCATACGGGCAAAGACTACCTTGCCGATGAGGTAGGCATCCTGCAGATAAACCAGGTGCCCAAACAAGAACTGCGCGCCGGCGACGTGGGCTATATCATCACCGGTATCAAAATATCCAAGGAAATAAAAGTGGGCGATACCATAACCCTGCTGGACAATCCCTGCAAACAGGCTATCAAAGGCTTCGAAGATGTGAAGCCCATGGTCTTCGCCGGTATTTTTCCCGTGGATAATGATGACTTCGAAGATCTGCGCGACAGCCTGGAAAAACTACAACTCAATGATGCGTCCCTGGTGTTTGAACCGGAAACTTCCGTCGCCCTGGGGTTCGGCTTCCGCTGTGGCTTCCTGGGGATGCTCCACCTCGAAATCGTGCAGGAACGGCTCTCCCGTGAATTCAACATGGAGGTAATCACCACCGTACCGAACGTATCGTACAACGCAGCTACCACAAAAGGGGAGCACATGGTCGTGCGCACACCTTCCGACCTGCCCGATCCTTCTCGTCTCGAATACGTAGAGGAGCCCTATATCCGCGCTCAAATCATCACCAAACCGGAATACATCGGTACGATTATGACCCTGGCTATGGAAAAGCGGGGCCTGCTCATCCGACAACATTATCTGACCACCGACCGGGTCGAGCTGACCTTCGAATTGCCCCTGGCTGAAATTGTCTTCGATTTCTACGACCGCTTGAAATCTATCTCCCGGGGCTATGCTTCTTTCGATTATTACATGATCGACTACCGCCAGTCAGACTTGGTGAAAATGGATATCAAGTTAAACGGGGAAAATGTAGATGCACTGTCAGCACTCGTCCACCGCGATAAGGCAGAGGCCTTCGGACGACAGATCTGCAAGCGCCTCCGCGACTTACTGCCCCGACAGCAGTTCATGATCGCCATCCAGGCTGCCGTCGGAGCGAAAATCATCGCCCGGGAAACTATTTCCGCCCTGCGCAAAGACGTGACCGCCAAATGTTACGGCGGCGATATTACCCGCAAGCGGAAACTTCTGGAAAAACAAAAAGAAGGCAAAAAGCGCATGCGCCAAATCGGCAGCGTAGAGGTCCCCCAAAAGGCATTCCTCGAAGTGCTTAAACTCAAAAACTAAAAGAGGGTTGTTGCGAGAGGTCAGGGCAACACCTACTTCCCCCTCGCCAACCGAGTATATGCCATATATCAGAAACGCCTCGGCAGGATTCCCTGCAGAGGCGTTCTTGTTTTAAGTGTTTTTTTTGAGCAAGACCTCCCGATTACATAGGAGGAGGGTGGCAATTTGCCACACGGAGGGGGGAAACCAAAAAGGCTAAATCCTGCGCCCGCGGGGAGCCATGTTGTCTAAAGCAAAAATGATCCCACCGCCAATTACAAAGGAGCCTAAAACAATGTAAAGTACTAGCATGACCGACGATTTAAAAGAATATAAAAATGTAATGGCATTCGAACAAAACCCTGGGGGCTGTATGTCGATCGTTCAGGATTGGGTTTTGGCTGCACAGAAGGGCAGCACGAAGTCAGGTTCGACGTGGGATGTGTTTGGTACGCCTCGTCGGCGCGATATGTTCATTGTTGAATCCGGCTTTTCCTCAGATCAAGTACGAAATTAGAAAAAAAATCATCCTGTAATCAAAAGGCCTCTATTTTTTTGAAAAAAAATTCAAAAAAAATAGAAGCCTTTTGAAAAACTTGTTCTAATGGGCTGGGCGAGAGGGAAAAGTGTTTTTGACCCTCGATGTTCTCCTTACAACAAGTCTATTGTCAACCAGGTACTTGTGTTCTATAAATCGGAGATTTGCTCCGTTATCCCAGCGGGGTAGCTCCCTTTTTGCGGAGTTCCAGGCACGCAATTTCAGGCAGTATCCCCACCCGGCCGGGGTAGCCCAGGAACCCTAGCCCCCGGTTCACGTAAAGGTATTGTTGATCTTTCTGATACAATCCGGCCCACTGCTTGTAGAGGTACTTGATTGGGCTCCACTTGAGCCAGCCGGGGATTTCGACGCCGAATTGCATCCCGTGGGTATGGCCGGAAAGCATGAGCCGGATATCGGGGTGATCTTTGTTGACCTGTACGTCCCAGTGAGAGGGATCGTGTGATAAAAGCACTTTAAAATCAGCGGTTTCTGTACCTATGCTGGCCTTTTTCAAGTCGCCGTGGCGGGGAAAACGCAAATGAGCGGAGTAGTTTTCCACACCAATGACCGCCAGGCGGGTATCGCGGATGTCGAGTACCCTGTTTTCGTTCAGGAGCAAATCCCAGCCCAAACGGCGGTGCATGTCCTTGAGCGACTCAAAATTGGCCGTTTTGGCTTCAGGGGTAGGCCACTCGACGTAGTCGCCGTAATCGTGGTTGCCCACAATAGAATAAACACCGTGGCGGGATTCAATTTTGTCGAAAACGTCGAGGAAAGGCAGCATCTCGTCGGCGCGCTCGTTGACCAGGTCGCCTGTGAAAAAGACGAGGTCCGGCTTTTGGGCATTGATGAGGTCAATGGCTGTTTTTACCGGCTCTTTAAAGGTGAAGCTTCCAGAGTGGATATCGGATATCTGTACGATTTTTAGTCCGTGCAACGCATCGGGCAAATCGTCGAATTCGAGGGGAGTATAGAATAGTTTGTACCGATAGGCATTCCGTATCATCCCGTAGGTGAGGGAGAAAAACGGGATGCTCCCTATGAGCACTCCAAATTGCGTCAGGAAGCGCGAACGGGAACTGCTGAAATTGGTTCGCGCACCCACGCGCTCCAGAGTCCACTGCACCGCCCGCCGCACATCGTCAATAGCCAAAAAGGGCAAGACGAGCATTTTGGACATATAGGCAATGAAAATGAACGTGCGCAAGTAAGTGTGGGCATTCCGGTTCCAGCTGTCGCCATCCAGGTAGTTGTATGCAAAAAAATAAGCCAGTACAACCAGGGGTATAGACCAGAACAGCGCGTACGCTGCCGTTCTTGCCGGTGCCCCCCAGGTCTGCCCCAGAATCCGAAGTGCCTGGAAGCTGTACAGGTCAATGACCAGCAAAAACCCCATCATAATAAATAGTCGCATCATAAGTACGTGCAATTTTCTTGTTTCTTAACAAGATGCAGGGTTTACGGTTCAGTCTTCCTACCTTTGGGGGAAAAAATATTCCGACCATGCTTCCAGATATCCCTCATTGGCCTACTACTGCCTACAGCGGCGCTTTCTTCCTGATCGCCGGCCCCTGTCTCATCGAAGGCGAAACGATGGCGATGGACATTGCCGGCCACGTCTCCGAATCTTGCCGACGTATGGGGATCCCCTACATCTTTAAAGGCTCTTATCGAAAGGCCAACCGCTCCCGGGCGGATTCCTCTACCGGTATCGGCGACGAAGAGGCGCTCGAGATACTGGCGAAGGTCCGCGCACATTTCGGCATCCCCGTGACGACAGATATTCACGCCGATGAAGAAGCGGCCCTGGCCGCCCGCTACGTGGATATACTCCAAATCCCGGCTTTCCTGTGCCGCCAGACCAGCTTGCTGACCGCAGCGGCAAAGACAGGCAAAATCGTCAATGTGAAAAAAGGACAGTTTATGAGCCCCGAAGCTATGCAGTTTGCCGTGGAAAAAATACGCCAGGCGGGCAACCCGCGCGTTATGCTAACAGAGCGGGGAACTACGTTTGGGTATCAGGACCTGGTCATTGATTTTCGGGGTATCCCGCTCATGCGCTCCTTCCAGGTGCCGGTAGTGCTGGACTGTACGCACTCGCTGCAACAACCCAATCAGGCGAGCGGCGTGACCGGCGGGCGCCCGGCTCTTATCGAAACCGTTGCCAAAGCAGGTATCGCGGTAGGGGCCGATGGGCTCTTTATAGAAACGCACCCCACGCCTGAAACGGCAAAATCCGATGGAGCCAATATGCTTCCGCTGCATCGCTTGGAACCCATGCTGGAACGCCTGCTCCGCATCCGCCAGGCGCTTAATGGATAGACTTGCCCGCGGACTCAATAAACTGCTATATGAAATATTGTTTTGTCGTTTTGTCCACTTGCCTTATCGCGCTGTTGCCCTGTACTTCCTCCGCTCAGGAAAAGTCACAGTGGAAACGCATCCTGAATGAGGCACACCCGCTACCGGACTCTATCTGCCTGCTTAGCATAGGCTTTCCCGGACCTTATACCGTCGAGAACTGGCCCTCAAATGCCGTACTGGTAGAGGCTGTACTGGAAGTGGACAACGCACCGGAGGGCGTTTTTCTGGAATTCCTGAAAAGAGGCCGCTATGCCTGGAAACTGCAGTGCGACGGACTGGAATGCCTACTCAGCTTCCCTAACCGATCGCTGTCGTCAGCCCGAACTTCACAGGGCGTTATTCAGGAAAAGCTGAGCGTTCGGATTTTTATACCGGAAAATTTTGAAAAGGCCGGGGATCATCTCTGGACAAAAATAATCAAGCCCTAACTCGAAAGGCATGTCCCATTCGACCCAAATCGAAGTCGCTCTGCTACCTGCCGAAGCGCACGACGAAAGGATGGTTTTAGAAAAAACCGCCGCCGCCCTGCAGGTTTTACCGGAAGATATCAAAGGCTTGCGCGTGGATAAAAGATCGGTGGACGCACGGGGAAGCCGACCCGTGGTGCGCCTGCGCGTAACCGTATCGCTGGAAGCCCCCTTCGCACCGGAACCCGCCCTGCTCAAGGATCTACACTCCGTGGACGACAAGCGGAAAGCTATTGTCATAGGCACAGGCCCCGCTGGCTACTTCGCTGCCCTGGAACTGATTGCACAGGGCATCAAACCCATCCTGTTTGATCGGGGCAAAGACGTGCGCGCCCGCCGGCGCGACCTGCGCGCCATCCAACAGTTCGGTACCGTCCCGCCCGATTCCAACTACTGCTTCGGAGAAGGCGGTGCAGGCACCTACTCCGACGGGAAACTCTATACCCGCTCCCACAAGCGCGGTGCATTGGATAAAGCCATGCGCTTGCTCGTTGAACACGGCGCCAACCCGGACATCCTGGTGGATGCACATCCGCACATCGGCTCCAATAAATTGCCCCAAATTGTAGCCAATATCCGCGAAACCATCCTGCACCACGGCGGGGAAATCTATTTTGGCAGTACCGTGACCGACCTGATCCTGCACAAAGGCCATGTAAAAGGAGTACAGGTGAATGCACGGGAGGAATACCTCGCCGAGGCCGTTGTCCTGGCGACGGGCCATTCCGCCCGGGATGTGTATGAACTGCTCCATCGCCGGGGCATCCGGCTGGAAGCCAAGCCGTTCGCCTTGGGCGTGCGCGCGGAACACCCCCAAGGGTTGATTGACGAAATCCAGTACCGACAGTCGCCCCGGGAAAGGGACTTGCCGGCCGCCAGCTATAAATTGGTGGCCCAGGTAGAGGGGCGCGGGGTGTTTTCGTTTTGTATGTGCCCCGGCGGATTGGTAGTGCCCGCCGCCACCTCACCCGGGGAAATCGTCGTCAACGGCATGTCCATGTCGCGACGGGATTCCCCGTATGCCAATTCCGGAATCGTCGTGGCCATAGAGGTAGAAGACCTGGCTCCCTACGCCCGCTTTGGGGTTTTTGCCGGCCTCGCCTTCCAAAAGGAGGTGGAACAGCGGATGTTTCAGGCCGGCGACGGTAGCCAGAAAGCCCCCGCCCAACGGCTGACCGACTTCGTATCGGGAAAAGTTTCTGCGCATTTGCCAAAATGTTCGTACATTCCCGGACTATTCGAAGCGCCTCTGCACCAGTTGTTACCGCCATCCGTCTATAAACGTTTGCAGTTGGGACTGCGGGATTTTGATAAAAAAATGCCCGGCTACCTGACCAGCGAAGCAGTGGCCGTCGGTACGGAAAGCAGAACCAGCGCCCCGGTACGGGTACCTCGTAACCCCGTAACCCTCATGCACCCGGATATAGAAGGGCTGTTCCCCTCCGGAGAAGGCGCGGGTTTCGCAGGGGGTATTCTTTCTGCCGCAATGGACGGCCAAAATGTAGCCAGGGCCGTATCGGCTTTTTTTAACGTACACTCTACAGCAACTTGATTCAACTATGAAAGATATACTCGATTTGTTTGGCCGCCTCTTCCTGGGGGCCCTGTTCCTCTACGAGGTGGTGGATTTTATTTTCTATGCCGATGCCATACAGGAAAAGATGACCCTGTATGGCCTCACCTGGCGGCAGGACCTGCTGCTGAACGGCGCCATCCTCTGTATGCTCCTGGGAAGTGTACTGGTTCTGATCGGCTATCGGTCCAGTTTCGGGGCATTCCTGCTCCTGACCTATTGGCTACCGGTCAGCCTTATCGTCCATGCCTTTTGGAGCTACCCGGACGCAGAGCAGCGCGAACAGTTCGAACAACTGATGAAGAACCTCGCTATTTGTGGCGGACTGCTCCTCGTCTTGGTCAATGGTTCGGGGAGGTTCTCCGTAAAACGTTTATTTTCAACCGTAAAAGTTTAGAACAGAGTGGTTTCGACGGGCAGCAAGGGGACGTTTTACGCAACCTTGGGAAGCGCTCTTTTTCCGCGCTGAACCCCCGCTAACCTTCCCAACGCATTTAACAATATGCGCACAAAACATTGTTTTAAATCTTAATGTGAAAAATTGGGTTTGTTTAAAAAAGTATTGAAAAATAAGCCGAAATGCTTACCTTGCGCGGGAATATTGTTTCTAAAAAATAAAAACAGCAGTGCTTAAAGCCATCATTGTAGAAGATGAACCGCTGGGGCGTACCAACCTCAAAAGCATGATTCGCCAGTACTGTCCGGATGTGGACGTGATTGGGGAAGCAGGCAGCAATGCAGAAGGCTTGGAACTTCTAAAAAATATCCAGGACCGACCGGACATTGCATTTCTGGATATCAAACTGCCGGACGGCCTCGTGTTCAAACTGCTGAACCAAATCGCTGCTATAGACTTTGAAGTGGTGTTCGTCACCGCATGGCAAGAATTTGCCATCAAAGCCTGCGAGTACAGCTCGATCGGGTATATTCTAAAACCGATTGACCCCGATGCCTTGAAAGAGGCGGTAGCCAGGGTTCGCTCCCGCGCTGCCAACCAAATTGAAAAAAGACTGGATATTTTCAATAGTTTCTACCATAACCCGAACGCTTTTTCCAAAATGAGCGTTTCTGCCGTGGATGGGATTTATTTCGTCAATATCCGCGATATCGTCCGCTTTGAAGCGGAAGACAACTACACGCATATTTTCTTGAACAACAACGAGCGGATTACTGCTTGTAAAACGATCAAGTCGTACGAGGACCTTTTGGGCCCCATGAATTTTTTCAGGGTGCACAAGCGCTACATGATCAACTTGAACTACATGAGAAAGTATATCCGCGGCGACGGAGGGTACGTTATCATGGAGGACAGCACCGAAATCGAGGTGTCCCGCCGCCGTCGGGCACCGTTCATAGAGTTACTGCGCCGTTTGCAGGGGGGGCGCCAGACAGAATAGCCTCCGCTCATACCTGATACTGTACTAGAAGTCTTATAATTGCGTATATTTCCGAGAGCTTCAGGTCTGCTTTTTTACCCACAAACCGATTAAATGTATATATCATGGAAAAAAACACAAAAGGCAATAAACTCGAAGAAGTCAAGAAAAACCTGAAACCCGTCAAAAAAGAAGATATGAAAAAAATCAAAGGCGGTAAAGGGAAAAACTGGTACAATGGCTGTACCGATATCATCCCTCAATAAGGGTTTCAACACTTCCCGACCAGCCTTCGTCGAGAAGGGTCGGCATGTCCTCGTCCAAAACAGCCCCGTCGCTTTATACCGCCAGGCCGGGTCCACCCCTCCCGGGATAACAAACTAAAATTGTACCGTCAAATCATGGCTCTGGCAGGCAGCGATCTTACATATATATCCATTGTCGAAAGTAACCTGGAGCAGGAACGTGAACCAAACCGGCGTTTGGCCCTCATCAACCAGCTCTCTTCTTACTATGTGTTCACAAATATAGAACGCACCCGCCGCCTGCTGCAAGAGGAAGATTCCATCCTGAGCGGAAGCGAATCTGCGCCCCGGTCCCCCAATTACTACATCCATCGGGCACTGCTGGAAAATCAGGCATACCGCTACGACCTGGCCGAAAAGTATTTCCAGGAAGCCATACGACTGGTAGATGAAGTCGGAGACGCCCGGATGCAGGCGGAAACCTATATAGATTACACCGGAACCTGTATCAATAACCGGCGTATGGACGAGGCATCTGCCTATCTGGAAAAAGCCCGGCGCCTGCTGCGCATCTATCCCGATCCCATCCTCGAAGCGCGGATTATCTGCCGCGAAGGGTTCATACAACTGCATTATTCCAACTATTCCAGGGCAATAGAACTGCTCCTCGAAGCCGACAAGGAAATCATGGCCCAGCGCGAGTCGCATCTGGAAGTGAAAGATTACTACTTCCTGGTGCTGATCAACAGCGGCCTGGGGAATATCCACGAACGGAACGACGACCCGGACAGCAGCGTAAAGGCATACCGCCGAGCCGCCCAAACCGCAGAACGCTTCGGCATGCTGAGCCGTATGTCCTGGATTTATCTCAATATCGGGAACGGCTATCTGTCCATGGGCAAAATTGCCCAGGCTGCTTCCTTTTTTTCTAAAGTCATCCAATTGGACCAGGACGCCCACCCGGTATCTAAAGCGAGTGCATACGCCAACCTCGGCTTTTGTAGCCTGGAAAAAAAACAGTACAAACGGGCTCTTTCCCTGCTGGACGAGGCAGAGCAGATTTTTGACGAGGTAGAAGATACCGCTATTAAAAACTACGCCCAAATTGAATCGTGGCGCGGACTGGTGTTCGCCAAACTCGGCGAGTTCCACCAGGCGGAACAGCACTTCTTTAAAGCTATCGAATGGGCAAGACTGGAAGACGACTACAAACGACTGTCCGGTATTTTTCAGGATTTGGCCTCTTCTTACGCCCAACAGGACGATTTTAAACGCGCCTACGACTACCAACTCATGCACAGCAAATACGCCAACCGCTACACCGAGGAGGTGAACCACCGCAAACGCATGGAGCTGGAATACAAATACGAGGCCGAACAAAAGCAGCAGGAAGCGGAAATGCTCCGCTTGCAAGCTACCCGCCTTCAAATGAAAGCGCTGCGCGCCCAGATGAATCCCCACTTCATCTTCAACGCACTCAACTCCATACAGCACTATATCACTTCTTACGAAACCGAATCCGCCTCAAAGTACTTGGCTATGTTTGCCCGCCTCATGCGGCAAAGCCTGGATTACTCGGAGCTTGAAATCATCTCCCTCGATAAAGAGGTCGCCTTCCTTCAGGATTACTTGCTGATCAACCAAAAACTGCGCTTTAACAACGGACTGCGTTTCGACGTCCAACTCGATGAGGAACTGGACGAGGATATCATCGGCGTGCCGACCATGATTGTGCAACCGTATGTGGAAAATGCTATCGAACATGGCTTGCGCACGAAAAACGAAGGTACCATCATCCTTCGCTTCGAATTGTTCGATAAAGATACCCTTCTCTGTATCGTGCAGGATAACGGTGTAGGCCGCGAAAATGCCCTTAAAAACCAACAGTCCGACAAGCGGTTCAAAAAACACCTCTCCCGCGGCACCAGCATTACGGAACAGCGCCTGCAACTCCTGGCCAGCAGCAACAAAGGCAGTGCTTTTGTACAAACCATTGACCTGAAAGACCCCTCGGGCCAACCCTGCGGTACCCGCGTCGAAATCAAAATTCCCATCATGGATATCCCTCTGGAATCCTGACCCGCTCAATTCCCTTTTTTCGCGCCAAAAAATATTGACATATTAAAAAAAAATAGTATATTTGCACTGTTTTCTCGTAGTAAGTTTGTTTGATCTTCCCGCACCTCTAGCATCTAGAGGTGCATTTTTTTTCCTTTTCCTAAAGGAAAATGTACGCTCCTTTTTCATTGCGCGCGCTTCCGTAAACAGTAGGTAAAGTTGCCCCAAAACAGGCGTATCATTGTGCATGTAGTTTTCTCATAGTATTATAATTTTTAACCCCTGCATTTGTCCTCCCAAAATGCAGGGGTTTTTTGTGGGCCAGGGCTTGTATCAATTCTCCTGTCGAACGACCACTTCAAACCATTGCTCCAGGCGGTTGCCCCGGTCATCCACCAGGGTGAGTTTGTGTTTTCCGGGCGGGGGCCGCAAGGCCATCTGGTGAAAAGTTTTCGTAAAGCCGAGATAAGTATCGCCGAGATGCCAATACACGGTGGCGTCCGGCAGGATGTGGGCGAGTTTAAAAACCGTCATAGAGCTTTCCCCGTCGAGATCGGTGGGCACGAAAATGCGCGTTTGCCGCAGGGGATAAATCAATTGCATGGGCCTATCAGAACCGACAATACTGCTGCAATCAGGCCGAAAAGAGGGGGGAAAGGTATAATTAGGGTGTTTTTTCATGTAATAAAACGCCTCGAGGGCGGGCAATACCATTTGATTGCGGTGTGTCATTCGGCTCGGGGACTCACAGCCGGAATGCACCTGCCAGTTGCCTCCGGCATCGAGGTGTAGCCGCTGGCAGTAGGTGCAGGCAGGGGTTTTGGTGCTGCCCGAGGGTGCCCATGCGGTATCGCGGCGGCAATACGGCCCTGCAGGCCAACCGGAATCCCGGCAAACGGCGGTTTTAACGAGTGCATCGAAGGGCTTGGGAAACCAGGCATTGCCGCCGGGGAGCAACCCAAAGAGTTCAAACATGAACGGGGCCGCAACCTGTGTGCCGACCAGGCCGGGCCGCCCTTCCCCATCGGCATTGCCGACCCAGACAGCAACGAGGTAATCAGGGGTAATGCCGATAGACCAAGCGTCGCGATAGCCAAAGCTGGTGCCGGTTTTCCAGGCTATGCGCCTACTGGATTGAAATACTTCCCAGTTTCCTTCAGAATCGGGTCGTTGTACTTCTTTCATAGCTTCTATGGCAAACCACAGTGCTCCGGCATCCATAAAAGGGGCTGGTCGCTGTAGAGGCGTAGCTCGAACACGGCGCCTTTCATTCCGGGTATAGTACTCCAAAGGCCGGAAATCGGATGGGGTATAGCGGCTGTGGTTCCCTGGGAAATGGTTGAGCGTACGCGCCATAGAGGCATACACGCCGGCTACGTCCCATAAAGAGGCTTCAGCCCCCCCCAGGATAAGGGTCAGCCCGTAGTCCTCTGGCGGGCGGGTAATGGTGCGCAGGCCTATCTGTTGTAGTTGCCTGTGGAAGCGTGCGATGTCATAATCGCGCAGCAGCCGTACAAAAGGTATATTCAGAGATCGCGACAGCGCTTCGTCGGCAGCTACTAGCCCGTCGTGGTCGCGGTGGAAATTTTCGGGGCGGTAGCCATGTATGTTGGTAGGCACATCGTGGAGCAAACTCTTGGGCAGTATAAGACCTTCCTGAAGGGCCATGGTATAGAGAAAGGGTTTGAAGATACTTCCCGAACTTCTGGACGCAGAGATGATATCTACAGATACCCCGTGTGCCGCGCCTGCGTTGGGAGCGTTCCCGACATACGCGAGCACGCTCCCGCTTTCCACGTCCGCAATAAGGGCGGCCAGGTTGAAAATGCCGTTGTGCTTCAAAGTAGCTTGCCGGCGTTGGGCCACTTCAAGCGCTCGGGTTTGGAGCGCTGCGTCAAGTGTGGTGCGGATGCGCGGCGGCCCCCCGTCCCGGACAGATTTCTCAATCAGGTGCGGGGCCAGGCTGGGCAAAGGGAGGGGGGCCTCGGGCAACGGCTCGGCAAGGGCCAGCTCGAGGGCAGGGGCGTCAAGAAGGCCTTTCCGGGCTAAAGTGCGCAGGAGCCGGTTTCTTTTTTCCAGCAGGGGGCGGCGGTTTCGGCCGGGGTGCAGCAGAGACGGACTGTTGGGAAGTACCGCTAAAAGCGCACACTCCGCTTTGGACAAAAGACCAGGGGCTTTGCCGAAATAGCGCCAGGCAGCAGCGTCTATACCGACTACGTTCCCGCCACAAGGGGCATGGGCTGCATACAACCGCAAGATTTCCCGCTTGGAATAGCGCAGTTCCAAACGGGTGGCCAATACGATTTCAATGAGCTTCTGGGGGAGCGTCCTCGGCTTTTGTCCACGCGCCAACCGTACGACCTGCATACTGAGGGTGCTCCCCCCGCTGACGATGCGCCCGGCGCGCAGGTTCTGCCATACAGCCCGCGAAAACGCGATGGGGTCTATGCCCGGGTGGTAAAAGAAGCGCTTGTCCTCAAAGGCAAGAAGTGCTTCTACGTAATAGGAAGGTAAGCTGTCGGAGACCGGAAAGCGCCACTGCCCGTCAGAGGCAATGCGGGCAGATAGCAAACCCCCGTCGCGGTCTTCCAGGACGACGCTGTAGGGCACCCGAAATAAAGGCTCGGGAAGGCAGTACCCATAGGCCAACAGCAACGCGGTCAACCCACCCAACCCCCATTTGCGCGTACCCGAAAGGGCAGTTATTTTTTCTATGTAGGATACCAAAACAGGCCTCATGTATCTTTTTTTCTTTACCCCCTTGATAATGTGCTAAAAATAAAGCAATATTGTAGCGTTTTACAGCCTTGTTCTGTTTAGCAGGTTTTTCTTATTGCTCCGGTTGGATCCCCTTAATGAATCTTGCTACTCTGTTGAGGTGAATGTACCGGTTTTACCGGTCAACGCATTGTTTTTTTCTTTTTGTTTTTTTTATAATCAATTTTTTTTGTGATGAACATTTTTGTAGCAAAACTCGATTTCAGGACAGAGAGCGAAGACCTGAAAGAAGCCTTCGAAGCATTCGGCACGGTGGATTCGGCGAAAGTCATTATGGATCATGAAACCGGTCGCTCCAGAGGTTTCGCATTCGTCGAAATGCCCAATGACGACGAAGCACTGGCCGCTATTGATGGCCTGAACGAAACCCAACTGGACGGCGCGACGATCGTGGTCAAAAAAGCTGAGCCACGCAAGCCGGGCGGTGGTGGAGGTGGCGGGTTCAACCGCGGCCCGCGTCAGGGCGGCGGCGGTGGCGATTATCGCCCACGCGAATACCGCGACAACAACCGCAGTGGTGGTGGCGGTGGCGGCTACGGCGGCGGAAACCGGAACTTCAACCGCCGGGACAAATTCTAATCGGATGATTTCCTGAGGCAGCAGGGGACTTTTATTCCTGCCAAAAAATAAAGAGGGGCAGCGGCTTGTACCGTTGCCCCTCTCTTTTTTGCCTCTATAGACTATACTTGCGGCAAGGGTACATCTGTGAGAGGACAAAAAGGCCCTTTTTGCCCTCTCACAGATATACCTCGCCACAGGTCAGCTACCCTTCCATACCGGAAATCATATCTTCCGGACGCACCCACTCCTCGAACTGCTCGGCAGTGAGCAGCCCAAGCGCAATGGCCGCTTCTTTCAGCGTCGTGTTCTCTGCATAGGCCTTCTTGGCTATCGCGGCGGCATTGTCGTACCCTATCCTGGTATTGAGCGCAGTGACCAGCATCAGGGAGTTGTTGAGGTGTTCGCGTATGCGGGAGTAGTTCGGCTCAATCCCCAGCGCGCAGTGCTCGTTGAAACTGAGGCAGGCGTCCCCGATGAGCTGGGCCGAAGTCAGGAAGTTGAAAATGATGACGGGTTTGAATACGTTCAACTCGAAGTGGCCGCTCAAACCACCTATATTGATGGCTACATCGTTGCCAAGTACCTGTGCCATGGCCATCGTAAGGGCTTCCGATTGCGTAGGGTTGACCTTCCCGGGCATAATGGAAGACCCCGGCTCATTGGCTGGTATGACGATTTCCCCGATCCCGGAACGAGGCCCGGAGGCGAGCATGCGTATGTCGTTGGCAATTTTGATCAGGCTGACCGCAGCGGTCTTGAGGGCCCCGTGCGATTCCACCAGGGCGTCGTGGGTCGCCAACGCCTCGAATTTGTTGGGTGCCGTGACAAAGGGCAAGCCCGATAGCGATGCAATGTGCGCAGCCACACCCTCGGAATAACCGGGAGGAGTGTTCAATCCGGTGCCCACAGCCGTACCGCCCAGGGCCAGCTCCGCCAGATGCGGCAGGGTATTGCGAATGGCGCGGATGCCGTAATCCAGTTGCGCGGCATACCCCGACAACTCCTGGCCCAGCGTCATAGGCGTCGCATCCATAAAGTGCGTCCTGCCAATCTTTACAACCCCCATGTAGGCTTCCGCCTTTGCGCGCAGGGTGTCGCGCAGCACCTCAAGGCCCGGAATGGTATGGCCGACCAGCTTCTGGTAGGCTGCAATGTGCATGGCGGTGGGGAAGGTGTCGTTGGAAGACTGCGACTTATTCACGTCGTCGTTCGGGTGCAGTACTTTTTTGGCATCGTCGAGTTTGCCTCCCTGAATTACATGCGCCCGGTTGGCGATGACTTCGTTGACGTTCATATTGCTCTGGGTGCCCGAGCCGGTCTGCCATACCACCAGCGGGAACTCTTCATCGTGCATCCCGGTCAATATCTCATCGCAGACCTGGGCAATCATCGCTGCCTTTTCCCCGGACAGTATCCCCGCATCGAGGTTGGCAAACGCAGCGGCTTTCTTGAGGATGGCAAAGGCCCGTATCAATTCTATCGGCATCCGGTGCCCGCCAATTTTGAAGTTTTCGAAAGAACGCTGGGTCTGGGCCCCCCAATACCGATGGGCCGGTACGTCCACATAGCCCAAACTGTCTTTTTCCTTTCTGTATTCCATGTGTTTTTTTGGTTTGGTTGCGTATAAAAAGTAGACTTGTTGCGCGGGGTCAGCGAGGAGGGAAAAAAGAGTCATTTTTTGTCC
>CAZSMU010000021.1:12776-36753 GCA_964607915.1 uncultured Haliscomenobacter sp. | reverse complement strand
GCGAAAATGGCTTTCTTAGAACCCTCTTACATTTTGAGGTAAAACTCCCCGGTCAACGCCCTGTACTCCGCCGTCCATCCCGATGTTCCATCTCCCTGCAGGATGAGATCCCTCATTCTGGTCTCGCCTTCTTCCCCTTCAAATTGCATGAGCAAGCGCTCTACGGGCTTCTCTGGCCTGGAGCGCACCTGCAGCAGGTCCACACAGTAGAGGTGGTAGCTGGCGGCCATTTCTTTAAAGCGCAGCCCTTCTATATACGGCAGGATTACGCAAAACCGCCCCTTAGGAGCAATCAGGCGCTGAACGGCCTGCAATAGTTCCCCGTGGGGTAGCTTTACCGTATGCCGCACGCTGTTCCGGTCCTGGTTGTGCGAAAGCACCCCACCCGAGAAGAACGGCGGGTTGCTGACCAGCAAATCGTAGTGCTGCGGGGCGCTGCGCGCATACTCCTGTATCGCCTGGTGAACTACCTGTACCCGGTCGGACCAGGGAGATGCCGCCGCATTTTCTCTTGCCTGTGCAAACGCCTCCTGCTCGACTTCCACCGCATGTACTTGCGCGGCAGGGGCCCGTTGGGCCAGCATCAGGGCAATGACGCCGCCGCCTGTGCCGATATCCAGCATGCGTGAACAGCCCTCTACATTGGCCCAGGCCCCTAAGAGCACGCCATCCGTGCCCACTTTCATCGCACAGCGATCCTGGCGGATATGAAACTGCTTGAAGTAAAAGGTATTCGACTCCTTCTCTATCATTTCCGATTCCATCGTCTATCTTTGCAGGACATAACACTCGCCCCTGGGTTTTGGTTACGACGACCCGCACGATTTTGAAACAAACCATCTCCAGAACCGGAACTATACACCGTGGAAAAAAAACCGCTCGAACTATCCAAAGACTTTCAATTCGCCCTCGAACTCCTGGAAAAAGAAGGGCGCAACCTATTCATCACCGGAAGGGCGGGCACCGGTAAATCCACCCTGCTGTCTTTGCTGCGCAACACCACCCGTAAAAAATCGGTCGTCTTAGCCCCTACCGGCGTCGCGGCGCTTAACGTGCAAGGACAGACCATCCATTCCTTCTTCGGCTTCCCCCCCCGAATGTTCCCCCGCTCCGAAATCAAGCGGCGTAGGGACAAAAAAATCTTCAAAAATCTAGAGCTGCTCATCATTGATGAGATTTCCATGGTTCGGGCCGATTTGCTGGACCACATAGACTACTTCCTCCGCCTCAACCGCGAAAACCCCATGCCTTTCGGCGGCTTACAGGTCGTTTTTTTTGGCGACTTGTTCCAGCTACCCCCCGTCGTCGCCTCCCAGGAGGAGGCCGCTATCTACGAAAGCAAATACTCCACCCCCTACTTCTTTTCAGCAGAGGTGTTCCGGGCAGATTTTCCCATGGAGATGTACGAGCTTAAAAAAGTCTATCGGCAGGAAGACCGCCACTTCCTGCGCCTTCTTGAAGGCATCCGCCTCAACCAGGCAGATGATGAAGACCTGGAAGACCTGAACCAACGCTATATCCCCAGCTTTGAAGCTGAAGCGTACTACATCACCCTTACCGCCCGCAATGCCACCGCAGACCAGATCAACCTGCGCAAACTGGAACAGATTGCAGAAAGCGAAAAGCGATATCCGGCCACATTAAAAGGAGATTTCAACCCCTCCCTCTTTCCCACCGACCAAATCCTGCGGCTCAAACCCCAGGCACAGGTCATGCTCCTCAAAAACGACCCCGAACGCCGTTTCGTAAATGGAACCATTGGTAAAATCATCCGTCTGGGCGAGGAAACCCTCCACGTGCTCATCCATGAAGGCCATGAAAAGGAAAAAGTGGTCGAGTTAGAACGCGCTGACTGGGAGGTGCTGCGCTACAAGACCAATCTGGAAAACCCAAACCTGATTGAGACCGAAACCGTGGGCTCCTTTAACCAGTTTCCCGTAAAATTGGCCTGGGCCATCACCATCCACAAGTCCCAGGGCAAAACGTTCGACAAAGTGGTGATAGACCTGGGCAGGGGCGCTTTTGAACATGGCCAGACCTACGTGGCCCTCAGCCGCTGCCGCTCTCTGGATGGGCTGGTGCTCAAACAACCCCTCCGGCAGTCCGATATCATCACCGACGAGCGGGTAGTCGCTTTTTATCAAAGCAATTTTTGACCTCTCAACAGCATTTTTTTGGAAAAAAGCTATTGACTCAAAGCTATTCTTTTTAATTTGAAGGCTGGAATTATTTCACCTGACCCAATTTAAAATCTACCGCTATGAGCAACAAGTTGCATTCTAAGAAAAAGCAAAGCCCTGCACACAACAGGCAAGGTTCCGAAGGGAAAAAGGTATTGATTGTCATTCTGGCAGCTACGCTTCTCCTGATTCTGATCCTCTTTTTAGTTTCCTCCTGAGCACGCGGGCGCAGGCGTGCCGCTTGTTTTTTGGGTCATTAGAGAACAAGCAGTGTCCCTGCGCTCATATTTTTTTCATGAGAACTCCCTGCAACTCGCCATTTGAAAAGCGGAGCGCGCGCACATTGCCCTTCTTGTCCCGTTCAAATTGAATTTCCGGCAGTCCGTCGCATACGAAGCGGTCGGAGCCTACGGGGTCCATTAGCGCCCTGCCCCATCGGCGGCTTCCGAACGCCAGTTTCCCTTCCGCCTGCCACACGTCAAACGTCGTCTCCAGTTCGGGCGCGTGGTAGCTGCCCAGGTAGCCGGCCACCGCGCGGGTATCCAGCGGGATTACCGCAGGGCGGGCCGGCGGCACAGGCGGCCGGGCCGGCGCAGGCGCCTCCAGGCTCCCTTCGAACAGGATATCCAGGATCTGCTCGGTGGCTTTGACGCTGTTAAACACGGCGTAGTTGCTTTTCAGGACGATTGCGATTTCCGAGCCGGGCACCAGGGTGATAACGGCGCGGTAGCCGGCGCTGGAGCCAGTGTGTTGCAATATGCGCAACCCCCTGTAGCGGAGTTCCTCTATGCCAAACGCATACTCCAGCGTATCGCCATTGTTGAGCACCCCACGTTGCAGCATCTGGGCAATCCCCTGCGGCCCCCCGACCCGGGCAGTCCGGAAATTATCCGCCCAGCGCAGCATGTCGGGGATAGTGGAATAGACCCCGCCCTGCCCATACGCGGTACTGTTGTCGTAGATTTTGGACCAGCCCTTCGGCAATATCGGCCCGTAGGATTCCGCGCAGTTGGGAAAAATCTCGCCCTGGATGTCCATGATGTACGTATGATCCATGCCCAGGGGTTTGAAGATGCGATCCCGCATCCAGGTTTCAAAGCGCTCCCCACTCACCTTTCGGATGATTTCCCCGAGCAGCATGTAGGCGGTATTGCAGTAGGAATAGCGTTCCCCGGGGGCAAAATTCAGGCCTTCTGCGTGTTCGAGCAGGTCGTACGCATGTTCCTGTCGGATGCCGTCGCCCGACTTCCAGCCGCTCAGTTCGAGCATGGCATACACCTCCCGTAACCCGCTGACATGGTGTATCAAGTGCCGGATGCGGACAGGGGCTACGACGTCCGGCGCGGCAGGGAAATACTTGCGGATGTCGTCGTCGAGCGACAGCTTCCCTTCCTGCGCGAGGAGTACGATGCCCAGACAGGTCATCTGCTTAGCCACCGACCCGATATCCGAAACGGTTTCCGGACGGAATACCGCTCCGGTTTCAAGGTTTGCCATGCCGAAGCCTTTGGAATACACCTGCTCCCCCCTTTCGGAAATGCCCAGCGCAAGGCCCGGCCGGTCCGGACGGTGTATATCGGAAAAAAGGGCTTCGATTTTCGCAATTTTCTCCGCCCGCACCACCTGTGCCCCTAAATATCCCGGCAAAAAGGTGGGGATGGCCCAAAGGCCAAGCAGCCCTACTACCCTACCCGTTCTGTGAATCCTCATAAGCGAATCAAGTTTCTCAAATGTACCTTTTTTCAGGCTGAGTTTTATTTTTTATACCAGACTTTTTGCGAAGGGGTCATCCAGGGGTCAAAGTCAAAGTCAAAAAGGCACTTTTCCCCTATTCGCGGGCTCCGCGCAACAAGTCTAATTTTTAGTAGAAATTTTTTTTAATTTTAATTTTGAAAGAAAATTTTATCTGAGTATTATTTTATTATATTAAAACGATACCTACTCAACGGTTGTAAAAAAGTCCGTCGCTGCCTCAACCATTGCTGAACCCACCGATTTGACAGAGGATGAAGCAAGAGATATATAAATCTTTTTTCCTACCTCGCTGACCCCTCGCAACAAGTCTATTGTTATTTTTGCAGATTCCATGATTTGGATCCTTCCGCATACTGCGGAGGGCCGGTCATACCTAACCTGAAAATACCAACACAATCATGATTATCGGAGTACCAAAAGAGATCAAAACCAATGAAAACCGGGTAGCTTTGACACCGGCCGGAGCACTTGAACTCACGCGCCGCGGGCATACGGTCTATATCCAGTCCAGCGCCGGGGAAAACAGCGGATTCTCAGACTCGGACTACGTCAGCGGAGGAGCCCGGATCCTGCCGAGCATTGAAGAGGTCTATGCGACAGCGGAGATGATTATCAAGGTGAAAGAACCTATTGAAAAAGAATACGCCCTGATTCGCGAAAATCAGTTGTTGTTCACCTATTTCCATTTTGCCTCCTACGAGCCGCTCACCCGGGCGATGATTGCCAGCAAAGCGGTCTGCCTGGCGTACGAAACCGTGGAATTATCGGATGGCAGCCTGCCGCTGCTCGTGCCCATGTCGGAAGTAGCCGGCCGCATGGCCATCCAGGAAGGCGCGAAATACCTGGAGAAAACCTACAAGGGCCGGGGGGTATTGCTCGGCGGAGTTCCAGGGGTTGCCCCCGGCAAGGTCCTGGTACTCGGAGGAGGCATTGTGGGTACTCAAGCAGCGAAAATGGCAGCCGGATTAGGGGCACAAGTCACGCTGCTCGACCTGAGCCTCAACCGCCTGCGCTACCTCTCGGACGTCATGCCGGCCAATGTGACGACTTTGTACTCCAACGAATATACGATTCGCCAACTGGTGCGCGAGCACGACCTTATCGTAGGGGCGGTACTGATCCCAGGTGCCAAAGCGCCCAAGCTCATCACACGCGACATGCTCAAGACCATGAAGCCGGGCACGGTGTTAGTGGATGTAGCCGTTGACCAGGGCGGCTGCTTCGAAACCACCAGTCCTACTACCCACGAAAACCCTACCTTTATCATTGACGATGTCATCCATTACTGCGTGGCCAACATGCCGGGGGCCGTACCAGCCACTTCCACCATTGCTCTGACCAACGCTACCCTACCCTACGCCATCCAATTAGCGGGCAAAGGGTGGCAGCAGGCCTGCCGCGACAGCGCCCCGCTGAAACTCGGACTGAACGTGGTCCATGGAAAAGTAGTCTATAAAGGAGTCGCCGACGCGTTCAACCTGCCGTACGAGGAAGTCGAGACTCTCTTATAATACGTATCAGACTTGTTGCGAGGGGATCATCGAGGGGTAAAAAAGGCCCTTTTTCGCCCACACTGTGCCTTTTTTCGGTCATATAGCTAGGCTATACTCCCTCAAAAAGCCTTCGTGTGGACAAAAAATGACTCTTTTTTCCCTCCTCGCTGACCCCACGCAACAAGTTTATTAGACTTGTTGCGCGGGGAATCATCAAGGGGTCAAAAAGGCCCTTTTTCGCCCACACTATGCCTTTTTTCGGTCATATAGCTAGGCTATACTCCCTCAAAAAGCCTTCGTGTGAACAAAAAATGACTCTTTTTCCCCTACTCGCCGACCCCACGCAACAAGTCTATTGATTGTCAACACTTAAACCATATTATATGAAAAAAATTGGCATCCTTTTACTGTTTGTTTTATCCGCCGGTCTTGCCAGTGGCCAGAAGAAAGTGGTCAAAGCCACTCCTCTGACGCCTGCTGCCAGCATCCCTGCCCCGGATCTGTCGGCCTATAAATCCATGCGATGGCGCAACATCGGCCCCTTCCGGGGCGGGCGCTCCAACGCCGTGAGCGGTGTGCCCAATAGCCCCATGACCTACTTCGTCGGGTATACCGGGGGTGGACTCTGGAAAACGGAAGATGGGGGCCTGAACTGGCGCAATATTTCCGACGGGCAGTTCAAGACGAGTTCCGTCGGGGATATCGCCGTAGCGGAATCCGACCCCAACGTCTTGTATGTGGGCATGGGCGAGCACGCTGTACGGGGTGTGATGACCTCCTACGGCGATGGGGTGTATAAATCCACCGACGCAGGGCGGACCTGGAAAAACGTGGGCCTCCAAAAATCCCGACACATCTCGGACGTGGTGGTGGACCCTCATCATCCGGATATTGTGTTCGTCGCGGCGCAGGGTGCCGTACACGGGCCCAGCGACGAGCGCGGTGTCTATAAGTCGGTGGATGGCGGCATGACCTGGAAACGCACATTATTTGTGGATGAAAATACCGGCGTATCCAGTCTGTCCATGGATAACTCCAATCCGCGTATCTTGTACGCCGCGACCTGGCAGCACCGCCGCTATCCCTGGAAGGTGGAGAGCGGAGGGCCCGGCAGCGGGCTGTGGAAGTCCACGGATGGCGGGGAAACCTGGAAAAAGCTCAGTGAGGGGCTACCCACAGCCATGGGTAAAATCGGAGTATCTGTCTCCCGGGCCAACCCCAACCGCGTCTTTGCCGTGGTGGAAGCCGAGCGGGGTAAAGCGGGGCTTTACCGCTCCGACGATGCCGGGGCCAGGTGGTCTTTGGTATCCACCGACAATGATATCATCTCGCGCTCCTGGTACTACATGGAAGTCTTTGCCGACCCCCAGAACGCCGACATCGTATACGTCCTCAACGCCCCTATGATGCGCTCCATTGACGGAGGGAAAACGTTCAGCAGCATCCGGGTAGGGCACGGCGACACCCATGACCTTTGGATCAATCCTTCCAACAACCAGAACATGATTCTCGGCGATGACGGGGGCGGTGAAATCAGCTTCAACGCCGGCAGAAGCTGGTCGCCACAGGGCAATCAGCCCACGGCGCAGTTTTACCGCGTCAATACGGACAACGTTTTCCCTTACAAAGTGTATGGCGGGCAGCAGGACAACACCTCGGTCGTCATCGCCAGCCGCAACAACGGGGGGGGCCTCACGGCAACCGACTGGTTCGTCGGCCCGGGTTGCGAGAGCGCGTTCGTAGCGTTTGACCCCAACAACCCCGTTGTCCTTTTCGGTGGCTGCTACCAGGGGCAAATTGACGCCCTCGACGTGCGCACCCGCGAAAGCAAGGATATCCGGGTGTACCCGGCGCTCAACCTGGCGTTTGAGCCGCGGCAAATGAAATACCGCTTCAACTGGAACGCCCCTATCCTCACGTCTCCTCACGATCCTAAGGTCATGTACCACGGCGGCAACGTACTGTTCAAGTCCACAGATGGCGGATTGAACTGGTCGGTGATCAGTCCCGATCTGACCCGCAACGACACGTCCCGCCAGGGCCTCAGCGGAGGACCCTTTACCAATGAAGGGGCTGGTGGGGAAAACTACAACACCCTGGCCTACGTCATCGAGTCGCCCCTCGAAAAAGGAGTCATTTATACAGGCAGCGACTGCGGCTTCGTGCAACTGACCCGCGACGGCGGCGCCACCTGGACAAATATCACCCCCCAGGGGTTACCGGAGTGCCTGATACACAGCATAGAGGTATCTCCGCATGATCCGGGCACCGCGTACATCGCCGCTACCCGCTACAAGTTCAACGATATGTCGGCCTTGTCATACAAAACGACCGATTACGGCAAGACCTGGACGAAAATAGCCAACGGCATTGACGCAGACGACTTCCTGCGGGTCATCCGGGAAGATAAAAAAGCGAAAGGGCTGCTTTACGGCGGTGCTGAGCATGGTTTCTACCTGTCCCTCAACGGTGGGGAGAGCTGGCAGCGCTTTCAGCTCAACCTGCCCGTGGTGCCGGTCACAGATTTGAAAATACAGGACAACGACCTGGTCGCTTCTACCGCCGGTCGTTCTTTCTGGATTCTCGATGATATCAGTCCGATTCAGGAATCGCAAAATGGTTTCGGCGGCAGCGCGATGAAGTTGTTTTCTACCAAACCCACCGTGCGTATGAGCGGCGGGTCCTGGTGGGCGGCTTCCGATACCCCCGTGCCCGGCATCGGCCAAAACCCGGTGAGCGGCATGGTCTTCCGCTACTACCTCAAAGAAAAGGCGGATACCAATCTGCTCAAGCTCGACATACTGGATGCCTCGGGCAAGCTCGTGCGCAGCTACACCAACCAGCGCGACGAATCGTTCAAGTCCTACCCCGGCGGGCCTCCCGCCCCGCAAGTGCTGCCGGCCAATGCGGGCATCAACCAGTTTGCCTGGGATTTCCGTACGGAAACCTCGCCCGGTGTGCCCGGCGTATTCGTCTATGGCGACCACCGCGGCTATCAGGTAGCGCCCGGCACCTACCGCGTCCGGCTGAGCTACAAGGGAGAAACTGCTGAGATACAAGCTAGCCTGCTGCCAGACCCCCGCACCTCCTTCACCAAGGCCGACTGGGATGCACAGCAGGCGATGCTCTCGCGCATCAGCACACATATCAAGGACGTTCACGAAAGTGTGAACAAAATGCGCATGGTCAAAAAGCAGATCGAGGGCTATACCGAATCTATGAAAAATATGCCCCAAGCCTCCTCCCTGGTGCAGATGGGCGCGGATTTGATCAAAAAGATAGACGCCTGGGAATCTATGCTGGTCGAAGGCCGCTCCAAGAACGGCCAGGACGTGATCAACTGGCCCAACCGCCTCAACGCCGACCTCTTCGACTTGCGCAGCGGTATGGACAGCCAGGATCCCCGGGTCACGCAGGGCGCACGCGACCGACTCAAGGACCTCGAAGCCGAGTGGGACAAGCACCGCAACGCGATGAAGGAGCTGCAGAGCACCCACATCGCAGCCTACAACGAAGCGTTCCGCAACCAACAAATACCGGCACTTATCCTGCCGCAAGAAGGGAAGTAACACTCTATACAAAGGGAGAAGCCCCCTGTGCCGCGAGCGGCACAGGGGGCTTCTCCCTTTGTATGGCATTACCTTATTATTCGTTGCCGTACAGTGCTTTGCCGGCTGGTTCGTATTTATCGCCTGCTTTCCAGGCTGGTTTGGCGGAGTCATTGGCAATCAGGCGGGCAGCCAGGGCGTAGGCCCGGGCATATTGCAGCAAGTAGTTCATATCTACGTGGTCGGCTTCATCGGCTACCTGGTGGTAGTACGTGCCGATGGCGTCGTCGAAAGCGGTAAAGCCAGGGCTGAAGGTCACACCGGGGATCCCTTTGGCCGCGAAGGCCACGTTGTCGGAGCGGTCGAACAGGCCCTGTTCCGGGGCGGGGTCCGGGAACGGTTTCAGGCCGAAGGTAGAAGCAGCCTGCTCAATATGAGCATTGGTGCCCGTCCTGCCCCAGCCGATAACCGATACATAGTCGGTGTTGTTGTAGCCTGCCCCGTCGGTATTGAGGTTATAGACTACCTTCTTGAGCGGGACCAGCGGGTTTTCCGCATAGTACTGGCTTCCCAGCAATCCCAGTTCCTCCCCGGTGACCGCCAGCACGATGACGGAGCGGCGCGGCCGTTCTTTGGCCAGTGACTTGGCCGCGGTCAGTAGGGCCACGACCCCCATCGCATTATCGCGGGCACCGTTGAAGATGCTGTCTTCGGGCGTAGTCCTGCCACCGCCCTGCCGGCCGACCCCGACGTGGTCGTAGTGGGCGGTCAGGAGGATATACTCATTTTTCAACACAGGGTCTGAGCCTTCCAGTACGCCGATGACGTTTTGAGAAGGCACCGGCTTGCGCTGGTATCCGCTCGACACCAGGGAAGCTTTGAGTGCTTTTCCCGCTTGCAGGTCTTTGATTTCCGGTGCATTTGTTTTTTCTTTGATCCACCCGGTCACCATGCGCGTACCCGCTGCTGCACTTTTGGCATCTACCGGTTTGAGGCTTTCGCCCCCTACATAATTGGAGAACATGCCCCAGGGCAGGGGCAGGCGGTAGATTTCAAACAGAGCGGCGGCTCCTTTGGCCGCCGCGAGGCTGCGCTTGGTATCCCCCGCCATAAACGAAGCCCGTGGGTCGGACACATCCGGGCGGCCGGAGAGCACGAGCACTACCTTTCCCTTTACGTCTTTTCCTTTATAGTCGTCGTGCCCCGTTTTTTCATCTGCCCAGCCGTAGCCGGCGAAGACGACCTCTGCTTTCGCCAGGTTGGCCGCATCGCCCCCCGTGATGACAAAATCTTCTTTGAAGGCGTATTGCGTTTTGCCCAGCATCAGACTGGCCGACGCAGGGGGCGTACCCGCCTCGAACTGGATAGGTTGAAAGAAGGTATTCAGCCCGGGTGCGTGGGTATAGCCATAAGCCTTTAGGTGCTCCGCAATAAAACGGGCGGCGATGTTGTTACCCGCCTCACCAGTCCGACGTCCCTTCAAATCGTCGGAGGCGAGGAAGCGCAACTGGCTCTCCACCAATTCTTTTTCAATGGCCAATTCGGGCAGAGGAGCTTGTGCCGAGAGGGCAAAAGCGCCGGCGCACAGGCATACCAAAAGGAGTGAGATGTTTTTCATTCAAAATTAGGTTGTGTAATAAGAATAAATCGTACGTACCTGATACATGGCAGAAACCGGACGAAGTGCCCAGTGGCCTTTGCGGTTGTAAAAAACTACAGAAGCAGCCCATTCAGAACAAGGCGACCTGGGTAGCCATCGCTTCGCGTTCCTCGCGGCCAGGGGCAGGGAGTTTCTCCTCTATCGGCAAGATGCGCTTTATCAAGCGGAGGCGCCGGGAGTAGTAGCCCCTCGATTCGTCGAATACCCCGAAGTGGTCCAGTAGGTCGATGCGGACGGAGCCGAGCGCATGGATGACGCGCCCTTCGGGCATTACGATTCCGACGTGGTTGATTTTTCCAAATTTATTTTCAAAAAACGCCAGGTCGCCCGGACGGGCATTCTCGATGAAATCCACGGCCTCCCCTGCTTCGATTTGGCCGGCGGAGCTCCGCGGCAAGGGTACTCCTACAAATTGAAAAGCCAACTGGGTGAACCCCGGCGCGTCAATACCAAAGGGAGATCTTCCCCCCATCAGATAGGGGGCACCGAGATAGCGCCGGGCCATTTTCAGCAAAAAATCCGATCCGGAGCGGTTCTCCCCCGGCGTGAGCGTTTGGCCGCTAAACGTATAGACCGTGTCCCCTATTCGGAAGTGCAGGCCGTCAAACCGCGGGAAGCGGGCACCGATGGTGACCGGGAGAAAATGGTCGGAGGCCATGACCGCGTGCACCAGTTCGAGGGAATAGGCGTACTGCTCGCGGTACTGCAGGAATTCCGCTTCCGACAGGAGCTGGCACTGCGTCTGTTCGATCCAGCCTTCCACCCCATCTGTGACCGTGCGGATGCGAAGCCATTGCTTACCCTTGGAGTCCTGAATTTCAAACATTTCTCCAAAAAGCAATTGGGAGTGCAGTTCGCTGTGGTGAGAGGCGAACCCGCGGACGGGGACAACGCTGAGAGGGCAAATCCCAAATGGCATGTGCAAAAAGACGATTCGTGAACGGTGCTGTTTCCTTACATCAAACTTTGTCAAAAGTAATAAGAAAGTCCCACATTCCGTTGTGTATTAGTTTGAATAAAGCGCTACTTTTACAAGAAATCACGAACGGCCATGCGCATAACGCCTTTTTGGATCTACCTGATACTTTTGCTGCCACCCTTTGTCGGACGCGGCCAGGATCAGCATTTTTCCCAATTCTACGCCTCTGCGCTGACCCTTAATCCCGCCCTGAGCGGTGCGTTCGACGGTGGGTACCGACTTTCGACGATTTACAGGGACCAGGGGCGTGCGATACTGGGCGCGCCGTATGCGACGTTCAGCGGCGCGGTGGATCTGCGCTTTGCGGCGCAGGGCACGGGGAAAAGCAGCAAGGATGCGTTTGGCGCCGGGGTCATTTTCTACAGCGACCGGAGCGCCGATATAAATTTTTACACCAACCAAATCGCGTTGGCAGGGGCATTCCACAAGTCTCTGAGCCGGAAAGGGGATCATTTCCTCTCTGCAGGCTTTCAGTTGGGTATTTCCCAGCGCAACATCAACTACGACAACATCACGTTTAACGACCAGTTCCACATCCGCGACGGGTATGTCTATGGCACCCGGGAAGTGCTGCCGGAAAACAACTTTGCCGTTGTAGATATGGCCACCGGTATCCACTACGCATACGCCCCCAAGCGGCAGCCCGGCATCTACGCAGGGGTTTCCTCCTACCACCTGCTGGAGCCCAATTTCAGCTTTTACAGGGGGGAAGCGACCGGAGAAGTCGAAGAAAAGCTCCACCGGAAATATTCGGCCCATGCGGGGCTTTTGCTGCCGCTGAACAACTTTCTGCAATTTTCCCCGCGGGCGCTGGTCTATATGCAGGGGCCCCACCTCGCCGCGAATGCCGGAGCCAACTTCCGGGTACTGGTCAACGACACCAAAGGCTATGCGCTGCATCTCGGGGGCTGGCTCAGACCTGTAAAAAACAGCGACCAGAACTTCGCGCTCGATGCCGCCGTAGCGCTCTTTGGCATAGAATACAGCAACTTCCTCATCGGCATGAGCTATGATCTCGGGCTGAGCAGTCTGAACACCAGCGGGCGGCAGAACGCCGCCTTTGAAATTTCCATCGCCTTCCTGGGCAATTACAGCAACGAGACCATTCTCTGCCCCAAATTTTAACTGCGGGGATTGGCGATTTCCTTATATTCGCCATACAGCAAAACAAAATACCATGATGAAGCATTTTTCCATCCTTTTATTTACTTTTTTCGCCGTATGCCGCCCTTTGGTGGCCTCGGAGCCGCCCCTCGTCCACCCACAGCTTTTCGCGGAGGATATGCCCTATCTGGTCGAGTTTTATAAACAGCTCCACAAAAGTCCGGAAATCTCCCTGGAGGAAAAAGAGACCTCCAAAAAGTTGGCGGGCGAGCTGCGCAAAGCGGGATTTGAGGTGGTGGAAAATTTCGGTGGCTACGGCATCGTAGGTGTGCTGAAAAACGGAGAAGGCCCCACTATTTTATACCGCACCGACATGGACGCCCTGCCGATGTGGGAAAAGACCAACCTCGATTACTCGAGCCAGGTCAAAATACAGTATAACGGACAAGAAACCGGGGCCATGCATTCTTGTGGGCACGACATGCACATGACGACCTGGCTCGGCACAGCCCGCCTCATGGCCAACAATAAAAAACTCTGGAAAGGAACCCTGCTCATGATAGGGCAGCCCGCCGAAGAAATCGGCGCGGGGGCTATGCTCATGCTCGACGCAGGCCTCTACCAGCGCTTTGGCGTGCCGGATTACGGCATAGGGCTGCACTGCAGTCCCACTATCCCAGCCGGCAAAGTAGGTTTTATAAAAGGCTTCTCTATGGCCAACTCCGAGAGCGTGGACATACGGGTATTCGGGGTAGGCGCACACGGGGCCACTCCGCAGATGTCGATTGACCCCGTGGTCATCGCCAGCATGATGGTGATGGAGCTCCAGACCATCGTCAGCCGCAACATGAAACCCACCGAACCCGCCGTAGTGACCGTAGGAGCGATAAAAGGCGGCACTAAGCACAACATCATCCCCGATGAAGTAACGCTCCAACTCTCCGTGCGCACCGTCACCGAAGAATCGCGCCAGATGGTTCACCGCCGCATTGAGGAAATCAGCCGGGGCGTTGCGATTGCTGCCGGCTTGCCCGAAGATAAAATGCCAAAAGTGAGTTTCGGGGTCACCTATACCCCCGCTAACTTCAACGACCATCTGATGGTGGACCGCATGAAAAGCTCCGCCCGGAAGGCTATTGGGGAAGATAACGTGGTAGAGGCGGAAATGCAGATGGTCGGCGAAGACTTCGCCCGCTACGGCCGCACCGAACACAAAGTGCCCACAGTGTTGTACTGGCTGGGAACCGTGCCCGACGCACGATTGAAGAACAAAGATATGCCGGGGCTGCATTCCCCTTTTTACTACCCCGACCCCAGCAAATCGTTAGAGACCGGCATCCTCGTATCCAGCCAGTCGCTCATGGATTTGTTCAACGGGAAGTAAAGGTGAACGATGCGCTGCGGGAATCAGCCGTAGTGCGGCCATAGCGCGTCTCCCCTCCCCTGTTTAATTGCAACATATTGGATTGCAGGGGAAAGACTTCCATAAAGAAATCGGCATGGGCTTCTAAGGTGGTCCATTTCACTGCACAGTCCGCCTCGAGGGAGAGCCAATAGACTTCCCCCTCGAGGCGGATGCTTTTCAAGCGCAGTGCTCCCCTTTTCCCTCCTGTCGTAAACCAGAGGTGCTGCCTGAAATAGCGAGAAACGGTCTCTCTGTTCTTCGCCGGCCATGTTTCGCTACCATCGGCGACGTACTGGTCCGGAAATGCACTGCGCACGCAGCTCTGCAGATCGTCTGCAAAGACCCGTACGCGGACATCCAGGGTACGCGATGCGTCCCTATGCGATACGTCCACCATGGCGATGTAGAGTGCATGGAGCTCCGAGCTGCGCAGGGGAAGCAGTGCGCACCCCCACAGCAAGAGCATGGACAAACCCGGTGCGGTCATGCGCCGAGATTTTTCAGGAACGCCAGAACATCTATTCCGTCGGGGTAATCGGACAAGGAGGGCATCTGAGCGGTGCCAAAGGGCACTGCCGGAAGCTGCAGCAAGCCCGGTGCGGCCACGATGCACTGAATTTCATCGCGCTTTGCCCGCAGCTCGCTTTCCACCGCTTCTATCGTCTCATAAAAGGCGTAGTTCAACCCTGCGATGCGCGAAGGGATGGACTCGCTTTCCGTCAGAAGGATGCAACTGCTCATCTGGAACGGCGTTTTGTTGATCAGGTAGAGCGCGTAGTTGTAGTCGTAATTATGGCGGTAGCGGTCGTGGAGTACGATTTCCGCGAAGTGGGCGTGCCAGATCTCGAGGAGGGGCATAAAATCGTATCCCTGGGGCACGTACAATTTGGACACGCTGCGGCAGCCCAATCCGAAGTACCGAAACACATCCTCTCCCAGCGCGACCAGGTCAGCCTCGCTTTCCCGTCCGTGCAGTACGGCCACTGCATTGCGGTTTTTGCGGATGATATGGGGGTATTTGCCAAAATACGCTTCGAAGTAGCGGGCAGAATTATTGCTGCCGGTAGCGATTACCGCATCAAAACCGGCCAGGCGGTCCACCCTCTCGAAATAAGTACTGCTCCGGGCGTCTATGTCTGCCAGTTCAGACAACACATAGGGCAGTAGGTAGGCGTCCTTTTCCGAAAGTTTGATTTGTGCGCGGTGCCCCGCTGCGAAAACACAGAGTACATCGTGGAAGCCGACCAGCGGCAGGTTCCCTGCTAAAACCATCCCGACCGTCCTCGGCGTGGTATGTTCCGGCAGGTGGTAGCGGGCCAACCAGTTTCGCAGGCGGGTCTCCTCCAGGAAGTGGCCCGTGAGAGCCGACAAAGCCGCCTGTTGGTTTTCGAGAGTGAACCAGGCGTTGTAGTACAGTGCTTTTTGCATCGCGGCCTCTCGTTCAAGAGAGGGGGCTTGCAGCCGTTGGCCCAACTTTACGAGGGCATCCAGGCGGGAGGACAAATCCATAGGGTGCATATTCATTTGGATGACAGGATTACTCCCGGCTTAAAAGTTCTTTTCTGCCCGCTACATAGTTGCGCCACGCCTCAAGCGCATTTTGGAAATCCTCGGGCAGTTCGGAGTCAAACTGCATGAATTCTCCTGTAGTCGGGTGAATGAACCCCAGCGACTTGGCGTGCAGGGCATGGCGTGGCAGGAGGGAGAAGACATGGTCCACGAAAGCTTTGTACTTGCTGAAGACCGTGCCTTTGACAATTTCGTTCCCTCCGTATTTATCGTCATTGAACAAAGGATGGCCCAGGTGCCGCATGTGGACGCGGATTTGGTGGGTACGGCCCGTTTCGAGGTTGCATTTGATCAGGCTCACATAGTACAAACGCTCCAGCACCTCATAATGCGTCACCGCCCAACGGCCCTGGTCGCCGTCGGGGAAGGTCGTGAATTCGTTGCGGAAGCGCGGGTGCCTGCCCACATTGCAATCAATAGTGCCCTTGTTAGGAGAAGGTTCTCCCCAGACGAGTGCGTAGTAGGTGCGCTCGATAGTATGGCGGAAAAACTGCTTGGCCAGGTGGCTCATGGCGTACTCGTTCTTCGCCACCACCAGCAAGCCGGAGGTATTTTTGTCAATGCGGTGCACCAGGCCCACCCGCTCCTGAAAATTTCCGTCCGGCACGTCCAGATGGCCCATTTTGAAGTAATAGGCCAATCCGTTGACGAGGGTGTAGCGCGAGTGGCCCACCCCGGGGTGTACCACCACCCCGGCCGGTTTGTGGACGACCATGATATCGTCGTCTTCATAGCGAATGTCGAGCGGCATTTGCTGGGGAATCAGCTTTTTGGGGTCTCCGCTGTGCTGGGGCAGGATGATGGTAATCTCGTGCCCCGGTTTCACTCTGAAATTGGGTTTGATTTCCTGATCGTTCACCAGGATAGCGCCTGCGCGGATTGCCTGCTGAATTCGATTCCGCGACACTTGTGCCATGCGATCGAACAAAAATTTATCAATGCGCATCGGTTCCTGCCCCGGATCTACCTTGATATGCTGAAAATCATAGAGATCATCGCCGGAATGTTCATGGTTGGGTGCTTCTAAGTCCAGGTTCATAGTTTTTCAAGATATTTTTACTAGACTTGTTGCGAGGGGTCAGCGAGGTGGGAAGAAAAGGGCCTTTTTGACCTCTCGATGATTCCCCTCGCAACAAGTTTACGGTTGGCGGGCGGCTAGCGAAGCGGGAAAACCGCCGCTTTTCGCCCACACAAAGGTTTTTGGCGTAAATATGGGGCGCCGGGCTTCAAAAATACGCACAGTATTTTGAGCATTCCGCGCTTTTTTTCTTTTTTTGTCCAAGGGATATAACATCGGCCTTGTTCCGAGGGGTCAAAAAGGGCTTTTTTACCCCTCTGCGCCCCTCGCGACGAGTCTGTCAAAATCATTAACAATGAATCATATGCAAGGGTTTGGATCGCTTTGTGTACACGACCAGGAAGACCCCAGGACCACCCGGCCACACCAGTTGCCCATTTATGCCACCACCGTGTTTGAATTCGAGTCGGTAGAGCAGGGCATCGCCATTTTCCAGGGGCAGGAAAAAGGACATCTCTACAGCCGTTTCGGCAACCCTACCGTGGATGCGGTCGCCGATAAAATCACTATGCTGGAAGGCTACGGGCTGGATATCCAGCCCAGAGGGTATCTGGTCAGTTCGGGTATGGCGGCGATTTCCACCCTGGTGATTGCCGTGTTGCGACCCGGCGATAAAATACTGACCCAGGGTAATTTATACGGCGGTACTACGGAACTTTTCGCGCGCGTGTTACAGCCCCTCGGCTTTGAAATCGTCTATGGAGATTTCAGAAACCTCGAGTCCGTCGAGCGCCAATTAGCCGCGGATCCCCATATCCGGATGCTGTACTTTGAAACGCCTTCCAACCCGACCCTGGCCTGTGTAGATATGGAAGGCATCGCTCACCTGTGCAAAGCCTATGGGCGCTACAGCGCTGCCGACAACACCTTCTGCACCCCGTATTTGCAGCAGCCTTTCCGCTTTGGCATAGATTTCATCGTACATTCCACGACCAAGTACCTGAACGGCCACGGCAATTCCACGGCGGGTATCGTCATAGGCGCTGATCGTTCATTGATGGAAGATAGCGTATTCCGCGCCTTGAAGCTGCTCGGCACCAACTGCAACCCCTTCGACGCATGGCTTATCAACAACGGCTTGAAAACACTCGAACTTCGCATGGAGCGCCATAGCGACAACGCACAGGCCATCGCCGAGTACCTGGAGACCCATCCGAAAGTAGCCCATGTCAATTACGGCGGGCTGCCCTCGCATCCCGACCATGCCCTGGCGAAAAAGCAGATGCGGCGCTTCAGCGGGATGCTGAGCTTTGAGCTCAAAGACGGACGGGATGCGGCCATTGCATGTATAAACAAGCTGCGTTTCTGCAAACTCGCCCCCACGATGGGGGATGTGGATACCCTGATCATGCACCCCGCTACCATGTCGCATTCCAAAGTACCACTCGACGTCCGCCTGGCACATGGTATCACCGATGGTTTGGTGCGCGTGTCGGTCGGCATCGAAAACGTACAGGATATCCTCGGCGACCTGATACAGGCACTGGAGGAGTGAGCGGAAGTACTCAGCGCATCAGTATAATTTCCCCTTTGATCAACTTTTGCGCCCCGTTTACCAGGCGCATCTCGGCGTAAAATACAAACACCGCCGGATCCAGAATAGCGTTCTGAAATGTTCCGTCCCATCCGATACCAGGGTCGTTAGGGAGGAATTTGCGAGCGGAGTACACGAGCGTACCCCATCGGTTGTAGATTTGGAGCAGTTCTATTTCCTGGACAGAAGGATCGGCATACAGCCGGAACACATCGTTTACCCCATCGCCATTCGGGGAAAACGCAGAGGGAGCATATACCCGTCCTCGTTCGTCCACTATCACGGTAATCAGATCGCTTGCCTGGCAATCATTGCTGTTGCGGACCGTCGCCTTGTACTTGGCTGTCCGGAGAGGCGCAAAAGCAGGCGTCCAGCAATGGGTACAAGGTAAGGGGTTTTCAAAAGGCTGCCAAGTGATAGTCTTCAAGGAATCCCGGCTAAAGTTTATGCGGGGAGTCAATGTGATGGTATCCCCCAGGAAAATACTCAAATCCGGACCTAAATCCACGGCGATATCCCGATTGGGTGGATAGATGGCGATGAGGGTATCCAGATAGCAGCCCAGCACATCCTGTATGCGCAGCGGATAGAGTCCGGGCTGTAAGTTGGGAAGGATGGAATCTGCACGAAGAGAATCCTTGCCCAATCCATAGCGATAGGGAGGAATACCTCCTTCTACGTGTGTTACCCGGATGCTTCCGAGGACGGAATAATCGCAATTGGGGCCGGTATTGACCACCCGTACGTTGGTCAGGGCATCCGAATCGGGGAATACCTCTACCGTATCCAAAGACACACAGCCATTTTGATTGTTTAACACGCGGAATACATAAGTCCCCGGTGTGGCAACCGTCGGCATGCGGGTCGTTTCATCCATCAGAAATTGGCCTTTGAGCGCAATCCACTGCAAGGACAGCATACCCTGAGTGCTTACTGCCGTTGCCGCCAGGGTCAGTTTTCGGTCCGCGCAGGAAAATTCCTGGTCAGGCCCTGCGTCAATGCGAGGGTATTCCACATCCTCCAGGACCAGGACGGTATCGCTTGCGATGCAACCCGTCAGCGTGTCTTGCGCCTGGAAAATGAACCATCCCGGCTTCCGGGCCCTGTAAGTCTGCGACTGGGTATTCAGAGTGGTCTGGGGCGATTTCCACTGTATTGCACAACCCGGGCAGGATGTTCCCACGAGGGTCACTTCCGGGGTGGTGCAGGTCAGCGTGGTATCCCTGCCCGCTGCGACCGGGGGAGCAGGGTGAACCGTCAGGGTTACAAAGCGCCAGGTTCGAGGACACGGTGCGCCGGGGGCAGGATGGAGCGCAAAAGAATATACACCGGGGTAAAGGCCAGCACCCCGGAGTACTCCCGTTTGGGCATCGAAGGAGGCTTTTGAGCCGGGAGGCAGCGCGAACTGCCATTTTTCAGTTTGCTTAGCCAAATCGAAGAGTGGGTACAAAGCAAGCGACGCCGTATCGCCAAAGCAGAGCTCCCGACTTAGAAACAAGGAATCCTGGCAAGCTATTCCATTAAAAATCAGTTGAATAACTAATACCGAATCACAACCATTGGATGCTTTTCCCGGGAAAACCTGGGTGTAAGTGCCTGCCTGGTGATATCTCCGGGCGTTGAGTATCAGCGTATCCTTTTCGTATAGAATGGTATCCAGGCGGGCCCTTTGTTTGGGTTTGAAGAAATAATTTGCCGTAAACACGCTGTCGCACCCGTTGACAGCCGCTGCGGGGAATCGTCGAACATAGGAGCCGGTCGTCGTAATCAGGGAATCCACAAAACGCACGGTATCCCCTTCGCAGAGCGTATCAAAAACCACGCGTTCGCCCCACAGCAGGGGTTTGACCTCAATTTGGAGCAAGCTATCGCAGCCATTGCTGGCCTGTCGCTGAAAGTACTGCGAATAGATCCCAGGAAACTGGTAGGAAAGACCATTCACCTGCACGGCTTCCCGGGGACACAACTGAAAGGTCAGTCTGCCCCGGCTCGTATCCAGTACCGAAAGTTCCAGTGCTATGAGGGAGTCGCAACCAAAACGCGCCGCATCGGGGAGCGTCTGTAGGAACCTGCCCGTTTGCCGATAAGAAGTGCCATTCATCGCATACGTTTGCCCGCTGCAGATAGAAACGCGCAGCGTCGTATCTGCTACCGGCGCCTCGACCACGGAGAGCCGCAGAAGGCTATCGCAGCCCGTAGCCGCAGCGCCCGGATACCATTGTTCGTAATATCCCGGCTTATCATAGCTTTTTCCCTCAAAATCAATTTTTTCGCCCGGACAATAGGTAAGGTGGAGCGTATCGGCCGGCAATTCGCGCACGAACAGAGAGAGACTCAGGATAGAATCACAGCCCGCGGGGCTGGGCACTGCCGCCTGGAATACGCCCGTTCTATTCGCCGTTATCCCATAGAAACGGCGGGAGCCGCCGAAGCAAAGCGTATCGAAGAACTGCTTTTTGGGGGCGGGGATCAAGGTGAGGCGCAGATTGACAATCGAGTCGCACCCGCTTTGGGCCCGATTGGGGAAAACGTATCGGTACGTACCCGCTGTATCATAAGATGCGGTATCCAGTGTATAAGTCGTTCCTTCGCATATCTGTGCCTCCAGGGATTTAGATGCCGGTTGGAGCCCTTGGATATCCAGTTGCAATATGGAATCACAGCCGTTGGCGGATTGATTGTCCAGCACCAGCGGGTAGGAACCCGGTCGGCTGAAATACTGGCCCGCCAATGCCAGGGAATCGCCAGTACACAAGGGCAACGATAATCGGCCTCGGCCGGGAGATAGTTCCACGACGTTCAGCTTCACGATGCTGTCACAACCATTGGCTGCTTCTTTGGACAACACCTGGGTATAGTCGCCCGGCAGAGTAATCTTTCGCCGGTTCACGGTGAGGGTGTCCCCTTGGCATAGTGTTTTTTGCAGGGAAAATTCCGGCTGGGGCAACATCTCCACCTCAATGCTGAGCAGGCTGTCGCAGCCTGTGGCAGCCCCTTTCGGGAAGACCTGGCTAAACGCGCCCGACTTGAAATACGAAATCCCGTTTGCGGTAAACGATTCTCCCGGGCAAATCTCTACCGCAAGCGATTCCTCTATCCTGTCGGTGACTACCAATTCCAGCAGGATTAAAGAATCACACCCTCGTTCGGTGACCGCAGGAAGCACCTGCAGATACCTGCCGGAATTGAAAAACCGCTGTCCGTTCAAGCTGAGTATGTTACCCGAACAAAGGGTTTGGCGCAAGTACAGGGTATCTACCGGTTCCATGCGGAGGTTCAATTGCACGAGGCTATCGCAGCCCAGGGCACTTTTGAGGAGGATGTCGTATTGCCCCGCACTGGTAAAGGACTTGCTCCAGTTTTTATACTTCTGCCCCAGGCAAATAGTCGTATCCAGCGACGTTTGGACCGATTGTTCTACCTCCAGTGTCAATGTGACCAGGCTATCACAGCCAGCCGCGTTGGAAAACAACTGAGAGTAGATTCCCTTCTCTTTCAGCACCCGGTTTCCAAAGAGGAGGGAATCTCCCTCACAAATCGAACGCGCTGCGAACGCTGTATCTGGTCTCGCGCGTCTGAGCGAGAAAAGCACCAGGCTGTCGCAGCCGTCCCGCGTGGGTTCCGGCAGGCTGACCAGGTACTCTCCTTCTTTTTCAAATCGCTGGCCAGCAAACAAGTATGCCGCTTCCGTACACAGAGTCACCCCTATGCGCGCCGTATCGGGACTGGCCAGAAAAGCTTCGACGACCAGTGCGCTGTCACAGCCCAGGACAGAACTCTTTGCGAGTACTTGTGGATAAATCCCCGGCTTTTCAATTTTTTCTCCGTTGACCATCAAGGTTTGATCTACACAAAGTGGCAGGCGGATTTTATGTGCTGCATCCGGGTGAAAGCTCAGGGTGAGGGAAATGAGACTATCGCAGCCATTCGCAGCAGCACCGAACAAAGTATCCTGATGAAGGCCCAGGGTGGCGTATGATTTTCCGGCCAGAGAGAGTGTGTCGCCTTTGCAGATAGTTTCCCGCACGGTATATACCGGATCGTTCAACTGCTCGAGAACCAGGACGACGATCGAGTCGCAACCCCGGGCGGTAGCTTTGGGGAGATACGCCTGGTAAGTGCCCGCTCTGGAATAGACTTGATTCCCTATTCGATAGCTTTCGCCCTTGCACAAGGCCGTCCGAACGGTATCCCGGGCAGGTGCCAATATGTCCAGGCGCATTTCTACGATGCTGTCGCAGCCATTTTGCGCTCCTTTTTCAAAATACTTTCGGTAGGTACCACTCTGCGTAAGTTCCCTTCCATAAAAATCATAGCTCAACCCCTGGCATATTTGTACATCCATTTGCCGGACGGCTGGAGCAAGTACGTTCAGGTCGAGATAAAGTACGCTGTCGCAACCACTTCTGGAAGCTCCGAACAGACGCCGGGAGTAAATGCCGGCAGAATCGTACACCTGTCCGAAGAACCGGTAGCTTTCCCCCTGGCATATCGATACTTTTGTCGTAAAAGCAGCCTCTTTACGCACCGTGAGGTTCACCTGTACGGTGCTGTCGCAGCCACTGGCATTCGCTTTTTCCAACACAACCGTATGCACTCCGGATTCTCTGAGGATATACGAGCCCACCTGAAAAAAGTCACCCGCACAAATGGATGCGGAAATCTCGGAAGAGGAAGGTATCCCGACGCTCAGCTTCACGTTGACGATACTATCACAGCCATAGGCAGACGCTCCCGCAAGGGTTACGCTATAGGTGCCTGCTTTATCCAGTATCTGGTTCCCAACGGTATAGGTCTCGCCTTGACAAATATGGGCAGACACCGTGGCTTCACTGGGAGCAAGTCGGGTCAGGTTCAGCGTGACGGTGCTGTCGCAATTGGATACATCCTTGAATTTTTTGGAGTAAACCCCTGTTTCCTGGTAGGTGATTCCGTTGAGGGTATAGGTTTCTGCAAAGCAGATGGTTTTGTCGAGGATTGTTTCTTTGAGCGGGTTTACCGTGAGCGATACCTGAAGGATGCTGTCGCAGCCGCTGGCCGCCTTGCCTTCCAGTACCTGGGTAAATATTCCCTGACTGGTGTAGGATACCCCGTTTGCGCTGAACGATTCCCCCTCGCATACCGCCGCCGTCAGGGTGCCTGCCGCTTCGGGGCGTACGGTGAGGGCGAGCTGGATTATGCTGTCGCAGCCTCCGGAAGATCTTCCCGGCAACACCTGTTCGTAGATGCCCGAGGTATTGAAGTTGGAACCGTTCAGGGAGTAAAAAGCGCCTGCACAGATCGTTTGGGCGAAGGAGTACACTCCCGGCTCGAAGACGCGCAAGGTCAGGTGCACGATGCTGTCGCAACCCTGCACTGAGGCCTTTTTTAACGTAATTATGTAATCGCCACTCACCGTGAATTTTTCGGTACCTACCGAAAGAGACTCCCCTTTGCAAATCGAAGTGCTCAAAAAGCGGTGGGAAGGTGGGTGGACGGTCAGCTCCAGTTCAATCAAGCTGTCGCAGCCTCCTGCGGCCGCCCCCGGTAGTAACTGCGTGTATTTTGAACTGGATGTATATGACGTATTGTTCAACTTATACTCTTCCCCTTCGCAGATTTTCGCTTTGATGGTATTGACGACCTGGTTGCGCACTTTCAGGTTGAGCGTCACAATACTATCGCAACCTCCT
>CAZSMU010000021.1:0-12766 GCA_964607915.1 uncultured Haliscomenobacter sp. | reverse complement strand
TTAATGATACGGCGTCCCCCGAGATCTACACTCTTCCCCCACCAGACGCTCCTCGTAGGTTCCTTCGGCAGTATAAGATTTTCCATTGATCGAAAACGAGGAGCCGGGACAGATATAAACTTCAATGGTCTGTCGGGCGGCATCTATGACCTCCACCTGCAGCAGTACGGTACTGTCGCAACCATTGGCTGCTGCATTCCTGAACACGACCGGAAACGTTCCGGCAGTAGTAAAGGTTCTGCCGTTCAAGGTATAAGAAGTACCCCTGCAGATGCGCACCGACAAAGGCGTAACCGGCGGGATTTTGACCACTACGTCGGTTTTCAAAGTCAAGGCACAGCCCATCGGATCCTTTACAACTACCGTATAGGTTCCTGCCTTTGAAGCAGTTATAGTACTGATAGCGGGGTTGGCGCCGCTGGAAGAGAAATTTGCCGGGCCTGTCCATTGATAGGTAGTTCCCCCGCTGGCCGACAGGCTCACAGCCCCTCCCTCACATACCGGGCCATCGTTCCCGGCGGTACCCTGCATGGGTACAATCTGGATTTTTTGACTCACAGAAGTAGAGAAGCCGCAGGCGTCTGCTATACGCCAGGTACGCGTAATCGTCTCAGGGGTCTTTCCGTCGCTGATATCCACGCCCGCCACACTTCCCGTGCCGCTACAGTTATCGGTCCATTTCAGGCTGGGCATGGCAGGCACTGCCTCTTTGCAGCGCACGACGACATCGGCCGGGGGGCTTTCGAGTACGGGGGGTATCTTATCTTCGATTTGGACGGTCTGGGTGTATTTCGATTCATTGCTACAAGCGTCGCGGGCTGTCCACGTCCGTTTAAGGGTATAGGTATTGACGCAGGACCCCGGAGTTTTTATTTCGTTGAAGGATACCTTGGCAGAGAGGTCGCAATTATCGGTAGCTGTGACGATGGGAGTGGCAGGCACATTGCTACAGGAAGCGCCGACATCCATCGGCAACCCCTGCATGAGCGGGGCAGTTTGGTCTTTGACTTCTATTTTCTGCACGACGGAACTGGAATTGCCGCAGGCATCGGTAGCGGTCCAACGTCGGGTAAGCGTGTAGTTTTGAGGACAAAGCGGGGCGGAAAGCGAATCTTTGAATACGACGGCAAACGCGCTGCCACAGTTATCTGAAGCGATGGGTTGGGCGTTGGGGAGCGGATCGGAGCAGAGCAGGGATAGATCGGAAGGGATATTCGACCAGGTGGGGGCCTGGTTATCGGAAAAGGAGAGCGTTTGGGTTTTTTCGGTAGTATTGCCGCATCGGTCGGTAGCCCTCCATGTTTTCACCAACCTGTAATTAGAGGGGCAGGCCCCCGGGATCGAATCCTGGGTAAAGACCAACCTGGGGTTGGCGTCGCAGTTGTCGAGTACGACAGGCTGTGGGGCTATGGGCTGTTGTCCGCAAACGAGGGTCTGGTCCTGCGGGATACCGAACAACTGGGGTTTTTCGGTATCCACGACCGTGACGATCTGCTGGTGTTGCCGGGTATTGCCGCAGTTGTCTTTAGCTACCCAGGTGCGCGTGATGGTGTAGGAGCCGCTGCAATCCGGGCTGGTGATTTCTGTAAATGTCACGGTGGGGGTAGGGTCGCAGTTATCCGTTGCAATCAATGAAGTCGTGGTCGGGATATCTTTGCAGGAAACCGTCAGGTTGCCCGGAGGATTGGTGAAAGTGGGTGCCTCCGTATCCCGAATCGTCAGTACCTGGGTTGCTGAAACGGTGTTGCCGCAGGCATCGCCTGCCGACCAGGTGCGCGTTATCGTCCGGTTGCCGGGGCAGGTACCCGGTGTGATGAGCTCTGCGAATGCCAGGAATGGATTGGGGTCGCAATTGTCGGATACCGAGATATTCGGCGCAAGCGGTACGGAAGCGCAACTCAGCGTCGCGCTGGCAGGAATGCCGACCAGGACAGGAGCGACCTGATCCCGAACGGTAATCGTTTGGGAACCCGTAGTCGAATTGCCACAGGCATCTCTGCCCGTCCAGCTGCGCACCAGGATGAAATTGGAGGGACAAGACCCTGCAATCGTATCCTGGCGATAGCTCAGAACGGGGGCGGGATCGCAGTTATCGCGCAAGGTCAGCGTTTCGGCAGCGGGTATCTGGTCGCAAGCCACCGTTTTATCGCCGGGCAAAGCAGACAATACCGGGGCAATCGGATCCACTATCTTCACCAACTGCTTTGCCGTACTTTGGTTCCCGCACACATCCCTGGCCGTCCAGAGCCGCTCGATGGTATAGTTTTGCGGGCAGGTTCCCGGAATAATCGTCTCCGTGAAGACAAGGCTGGGAGTATTATCGCAATTATCGGTAATCGTAGGGCTCAGCACAGCAGGGATGCTGCCACAGTTCACCTGGATATCGGCCGGAACATTGCTGAAAACAGGAGCGAGGACATCCGAAACCTGAATGAGTTGTACATGCGTGGCCATATTCCCGCACGAATCTACCGCTGTCCATTTTCTAGAGAGGGTAAAATTTCCGGGACAGGAGCCGGGGGTGGTGGTTTCTGAAAAGACGACCACCAGTGCCTGCGTGCAGTTATCCGACGCGGTTATCGCTGGCACTGCCGGAATTTGGGTACAGGAAACGGCCACATTCGCGGGTGTAGCACTCAAAACGGGCGGCACGGCATCTACCACCGTAATGATCTGAGATGCCGAAACCCTGTTGCCACAAGCATCTACCGCCGTCCAGGTGCGGGTAATCGCATAGCTGCCTGAGCACCCCGCGCTTCTGGTTTCAGAAAGCGAAACATCGGGATCCGCATCGCAATTATCCGTTGCGCTCACAGCGGCCGGGGCCGGTACCATACCACAATTCACCGTAGTGCTCGCGGGTACATTTTGCAGTACGGGGGCTACCAGATCCCTGACCTGGATCCGCTGTGTTTTAAAACTGGAGTTGCCGCAATGATCAGTGGCCACCCAGGTACGCTCCAGGGTGTACGAGCCTGGGCATGTTCCCGGCGCGATATTTTCACTTTTGGTGAGGGTTCGTGAAGTATCGCAGGCATCTGCGACACTCGGAGTTGCTGCCGCCGGAATCTGGTTACACGAGACAGAGGTATCGGCGGGGAAGTTGGAGATAACCGGCGGCTGGTTGTCTATTACCTGGATAAGCTGCACGGCAGAATCCCGGTTGCCGCACAAATCGCTCGCCGTCCAGGTACGCCGGAGGGTGTAGGAGTGGGCACAAGTGCCTGGAACTTTGACTTCAGCAAACTGTATGGTCGGATTGGGATCGCAGTTATCGGTGGCGGCAGGGTTGGCGGGCGAAGGAATCCCGTCGCAGGGTACGGTGACATTACCCGGTATACCACTCAATACGGGGGCTGCCGTATCTTTTACCCGGATGATCTGCTTGTGCCGACCGATATTTCCGCAGCTGTCGGTGGCTACCCATTCCCGTTCAAGGGTGTACGAGTAAGGGCAGGCACCATTGATTTTAGTCTCGGTAAAGGACGTGACCGGATTGCCGTCGCAGTTGTCGCTGGCGCTCAGGTTGGGTGCTATCGGTATGTTCGTACAGGAGACGTCTATATCGGCCGGGGCGTTCAGCCATTGGGGTGCCTGACTATCCTGAACGGTGATGACTTGCACTTTGGTACTGGAGTTTCCGCAGGAGTCGCGGGCCGTCCAGGTACGCGTGATGGTATAACTGCTGGTGCAACTGCCTCCTTTCAGCTCCGAGAACTGCAATACAGGGGCGGGGTCGCAGTTATCCGTTGCTGTTGGGTTGGCCTTTGAAGGGATGCTGGCGCAATCCACTGTAGCATCTCCTGGCACACCTGTGATGACTGGTGGTGTATTGTCTTGTATTTGAATTAATTGCGTTTTTGAAAAAATATTTCCGCACCAGTCTCTCGCCGTCCAGGTACGGGTGAGGGAGGAGCCGTTACAGAAGCCTCCCCCGCTCTGTACCAGAGTCACGACAGGATTGGGGTCGCATACATCCGAGGCTTGCAAAGAGGGAGGGCTGGGGATAGAATCGCAGGACAAAGTCTGATCCGCTGGAAAATTCAGGAGCGTTGGGGCGCTCACATCCTGGACGGTAATTTTCTGGACGACCGAGCTGGCATTGTTGCACCAGTCCCGAGCGGTCCAGGTGCGCGTCAGCACGTAGTTTCCCGGGCAAGAGCCCGGCAGGGAGTCCAGTTGAAAGGACAAGACCGGATTGGGGTCGCACACGTCCTGTATGGCAATAGTGGGCAGGCCCGGGATGGCGTTGCAGGATACGGTCTGGTCGCTGAGTGCCGCAGTAATTTGAGGCGGCTGGGTATCGGAAACGACGATTTGTTGGGTTTGAGTGGTTTCATTTCCACAGGTATCCCGCGCCGTCCATTTTCTCAGGATAGTGTAGCTGCCGGGGCAGATACCGTTCTGCGTGGATATATCGAGGCGTATTTTCGGGCTGTTGTCGCAATTGTCGGTAGCACTGGGGGTGGCAGGGAGCGGAATAGACTGGCAGCTCGCGGTGGCATCTGCCGGTACCCCCAACAGCGTAGGGCCTATATCGTCTTTTACCGTAATCGTCTGGATATGCTCCCGAATATTCCCGCAGAGGTCGGTAGCGGTCCATTTCCGGGACAGGACATAGTTGTAAGAGCAGCTCCCGTTGATCCGGGTTTCGGTAAATTGTACGACCGGGTTAGCCGTGCAGTTATCGGTGGCCCCAACCGTTGGAACCGGAGGCACTGCGGTACACGACACCGTGGTATCACCAGGCACCTGGACAAACTGGGGTGCCTGATCGTCCTGAACCGTAATGACCTGGGTATGGGTTCTTTGATTGCCGCATAAGTCCGAAGCCGTCCAGGTTCTCGTAATGGTATAGGTAGCGGCGCAAGAAGCCCCAATTACCTGGCTGAAGTTGACGGTGGGGGGCGGCGCACAATTATCACTGGCCGTGAGGACGGGTGCGGCGGGAATACTACTGCAAGATACGAGCACGTTGGGCGGATACTGGCTAAATACAGGCTTTGTCGTATCGGACACCGTCAGCGTCTGGGTTCGGGAAAAAGAATTTCCGCACACATCGCTAATGGTCCAGGTGCGCCGGATGGTATAGCTGTAGGGGCAGCCTCCCGCCACATTTACCTCTGTGAAGGCAATCGCAGGATTGGGATCGCAGTTGTCCGAGAAAGCAGGCGAGCTGGCGGCGGGGATACCGCTGCAGGAAACCGATGTATCTGCCGGAAAGCTGAGGAAGGTGGGAGCTGCATTATCCTGTACCGCAATCGTTTGGGTATGGACGCTCTGGTTGCCACAGGCATCCGTTGCGGTCCAGGTCCGGGTCAGGGTATATCGGTAGGCACAGGTTCCGTTGATGCGGGTTTGGGCATACACTACTACGGGAGCGGGATCGCAGTTGTCGGTCGCCGCGACAGTAGGTACTGCCGGTATATTTTCACAGGAAACGGTTACAGCGGCGGGTGGATTGGTAAACACCGGCGCCACGACATCGCGCACCTGAATGGTTTGTGATACCGATTTGCTATTGTTGCAGAGATCGGTTGCGGTCCAGGTCCGGGTCAAAGTGTAGGTGTTCGGGCAGGAAATATTGCTTTTCACCTCTGTAAAAACGACATTTAGACTGGAGGTAGGCGTACAGTTATCTAATACCGTGGGGTTTGCAGGGCTTGAAATATTGGAACAGGGATCGGTGCGATTGGAGGGTACACCAAAAAATACAGGCGCTACATTGTCTATGACCGTAATGGTTTGCGTGCGAACGGTGGTGTTTCCACACTTATCCCGCAAGGTCCAGGTATGCCGGATTGTTTTTGCACTGGAGCAGGCCCCTGGCGTTTCAACTGTGGAAACGGTCAGGGAGGGCGCCGTGTCGCAGTTATCGCTGACGGTAGGAGTCTGCAAAGCCGGGATACTATCGCAATTGATGGTTATATCGGCGGGAAAGCTCGTAAAAGTGGGAGGCTGGCCATCTGGTAGTACCTGAATAACAGAAGTCGTTTCGACCCAGTTTCCGCACTGGTCGGTAGCCCGCCAGCGATAGGTCACCGAATATCCCGAGCAACTATTCACGGTGTAGCTGTCAATGGATTTGACCACGCTGGCGGAACAGTTGTCCGAAGCGGAGAGGTTGGGTTGGGCCGGAAGTGCCTGGTCACAGGCGATGGGTGCAAAAACAGGGGCTGCGGTCGTGAAGACGGGAGGAATCGTATCTTCCACCCGGATGGTGTGCACACAGGTATCCTGGTTTCCGCAGTTGTCCACTATGCGGTAGCTGCGGACGATAATTTTCGGACAAGTTCCCCCGCTTATGCTTTCTGAAAGCATCGTGATACCGGATGAGGGAACTGTACATGGAAACGATACTGCCCCGCCTGCGCTGATGTACTCTTCTATTTTTGTAAAAGGAGTGGCGCTTTGCACCGTACACGAGGTCGTGTTTAAGGGGCAGTTGGTACACAGTTGAGAGCTCACCTGAAAGGCATCTGTAAAGGTACATCCCGACCCGTTGGTGGCAGTGACGGAATACGTGCCACTGGCAGCAGACGTGATACCGTACACCGCATTCGGATAGGCTCTAATCCCGGAGGTAGAGGACCAGGAATACGTATTCTGAGTACTCAGTGTCACCCTCCGTTCGTCGTCGACACACAGGGTTATATCGGGGATGTCAAAAACAGGGGCGGGGTCTATCTGTACATTGAAGTTGCTCACGGTGAAGTTACAGGGATTACTCACATCTTCCACCCGGACGGAATAGGCGGTAGTGCCCGCCGTCGCGGGAGGGGTAAAGGTCGGCCCCGTACCTATCTGCGCCCCCGTAGCGTTGGATCCGGAGAACCAGCGGACGAGATATGTGCCCGCCCCCGCCACATTGGCGCTGATGGCTGAAATGGCGTTGGCGCAAAACCTCGGAGCCGCCGGAGAGATGCTCAGGGTTGGCGGTGGCACGATGCTCACGGTCACTTGCTTTGTGCTGCTGATGGGACTGGAGCAGGCGAAGTTCGTACCCGTCCAAGTGACGTTGTAGGTTACCGAGGTCAGGGGTGTGTTGAGCGGTGGCGTAATCGTAGGCGTTGGACAGTTGGTACAAGACAGCCAGGCATTCGTAGCCGGGTCGGTCCCGCTCCAGGAAATAGACCCCCCACTCCCCGGCATCTGTGCCACCAACTGCGAGCTGCAGCCCGCCTTTATCGCGGCATCTGCAACGATCAGATCGGGAATGGCGGTGATTTTATAAACATTCTCATTAGATCCCGGCTTGCAAAACGTAAGGGTGTACGCCTGGCCTCCTTGCATACAAATGCTCTGGCCAACGGTGGTTGGTGGCCCACAATTGATTTGATAAAACAGAGCTCCTGAAGGAATCGCCCCACTTATGATTTCGAAGACCAGGCCTACCGAACCGGGGTCGAGGATTATGTTGAACGAAACACAATCGTTGCTATTGGACCCACAGCACTTCTGATCCCTCGATATACTCGCGGACGTAGCCACCCCGGCCGGCTGCCCGGTCAGGTCAAAGGTCGCATTTACGGCGCATTGTGCACCAAGTCGGCTTGTGAAGCCTGCACTCAAACACACCCAAAGGAGAGAGCAGGCAATAGAATAGAATGGATTGTTGCGCAATGCCGGTCGTAATTTCGGCATAAGATACGCTGCCATTCACCTAAAAAGGCAATCAGTGGTGAATTGTCTATCCGACAAAATATTCCAAGGCGACAAAAAAAGTCTTTGCCTGTCAATATTTGTTTAATTTATATTTAACAAATTGAAATATTGTTTTTTATAAGGAAAACGCTTTGTGAGGGGTAAAAAAGCGTCCTTTCCTCACCCCACGCCCATCGTCTTCCGGATGACATAGGAGGCCATGTACAGGCCAAATAAGGCCGGCATATAAGAGATCGTGCCGTAGTAGGATTTTTTGTAGCGGGTGCCGTCTGTTTTTTCCATAGAGTCCGGCAGGGTGGCCTCGTCGGAGAACACGACCGGGAAGTCTGTGCGGAGCCCTTGGCGGCGCACCGATTTGCGCACCTGTTGCGCGAACGGGCAGTGGTGCGTTTCGCCCAGGGGCGCTATACGCACGAACTCCGGGTTGTAGCGTCCGCCGGCCCCCATAGAGCTGATGAGCGGCTGCCCGGTCTGCAGGCAGGTCGTGATCAGTTGGATTTTGGGTTGGAGGCTGTCTATGCAGTCCAGTACGAAGTCGTACTTCTCCTGTTGCAGCAGGCGCGCTATATGGTCCGGTTCCTGAAAATGCGGGATGACCAGGAGCTCCATTTCCGGGCTGATATCGCGCAAGCGGGCGGCCATAACCTCGGCCTTTCCCTGTCCGACCGTAGAATCCAGGGCCGGCAGTTGCCGGTTTTTGTTGCTCCGGTCCACCGTGTCGCCATCAATGATAGCCATACAGCCGATACCTGCACGGCCGAGGAATTCGGCTGCAAAACTGCCCACGCCCCCCAGACCGACCACCATCACTTTGGCGCGGTTCAGCTTCTCCACCTTTTCGCTCCCGACGAGCAGCTCGGTGCGCGCCAACCAAGACCACTCGCTCATGGCAGTAGCAGCACCCTGGCTGACATTTCCCCCAGCGAATTTTTTATCCGCAGCGTATATACCCCTGCAGCCACTCCGTGGACTTCCATAGAAAAGCGGTTTTCACCGGCTAGAAGGGTTTCCTTTGTGTGGCGCAGTATCTTCCCATCCGCTTGTTCCAGGAAGAGGTGGGCTTCGCCGGACGCGGGGGCCGATAGCCGCGAGTGAATGACCCCATCTGAAACGGGGTTGGGTTCCAGGCGGAGCACATAGCCCGACGCGGAGAGGTCTTGCACCTGCACTACGGTTTTGTTGACCGTATTATTTCGGGTGGTCAGCCAAAGGTCCGGGTCGAACTCCAGGGAGGCGACCTCAAAGTCGGACGGAAGCTGGAAGAGCTGTCCTTCGCTGCGGTGGTCCAGCACGATGTCCTTGCGCTGTCCCTGAGTACCGTTGAGGCGGATGGGAAGCGGAAGCTCGAAGTACGGCACCGAAGCATGAGACTGCGTTTGGTTCACCTTGATGTACAGTTGGCGATTGGCGTCCTGCGACCAGGAAATTGCGTAGGAGGGGTAGCCCTGGCCAGCGTACCAATCGGCGAAAAAGCCATCCAGTTTTTTGCCGGAGGTCTTTTCCAGATGGGCCTGTAGGGCGGCAGTGGTGCCGTAGCCATAGGCCAACAGGGGATCGTTGAGGTAGTTGCGCAACCCGTTGAAGAAGGCTGCATCGCCGCAGATCCAGCGCAGCATGTGAAGCAGCATGGCCCCTTTGGAATAAGACAGGCGGGACGAAAAAATGCGGTTCACGTTCGTCGTATCGTCCACCCGGACGGAGCCACCAGGCTGCGAGGTGCTGGTGCGGATATGTGAGGACTTGAACGAGTACCAGTTTTGGGGTTGCAAGCGCTCGTAGCAGAGACCGCTGAGGTAGGTGGCAAAGCCCTCGTTGAGCCAGATTTCCTCCCAGGAGCCGCAGGTTACTTTATCGCCGAACCACTGGTGCGCCATTTCGTGCGCGACCAGCTCGAAGCCAAAATTCACCATGAAGGACATCGTCTGGTGTTCCATGCCCCCACCCCAGCTAAACTGGGCGTGGCCGTACTTCTCTTTCTGGAAGGGGTACAGGCCGAACAACTCGTTGTACAATTGCATCTGTGCGACGATGTTCGGCATACTGGCCTGGATGGCCGATACCGACTCCGGGTACACGTAATTGACGAGGGGCATGGTACCCCCGGGGTATTTGACTTCCCCCCGGATTTCCACATAATCGGTGACGGCAATGGCCACCAGATAGGTCGCAATGGGATAGCGGTGTTTCCAGTGCGCCGTGACTTTGCCGTTTTCGGTCGTCTCGGATTGCAACAGGCCGTTGCTGGCCGCCCGATACCCCTGCGGATGGACGATGAATACGTCTATAGAATCAATTTTGTCGGTCAGCGCCTGTTTGCAAGGCATCCACTCCATCGCCCCATAGGGTTCGGAGAGCGTCCAGAGGACCGGTTTGCCGGCCCCGTGCGTGGCACTGATGAAGGAGCCAAACCCCGAAGAAGGAGGCGCGCCCTGGTAGTGGAAGGTAATCGTATCCGATAGAAACGGCGCTAAAGGCTTGGGCAACAGAACCGTAAGGATATCCCCCTTGCGGGAATACCCCACTTTTGTACCGCGCCAAAAGATACTGTCCATTTTCAAGGCCGCCGAGAAGTCGAAATCGAGCTTGGAAACGGACTCCGTCGCCTCAAAGACCGTCATCACCTCTCCCCGGATGTAATACACGGCCGGATCCACCCACCAGCGGAAGCGCGTGTAGTGAATGTCCGTTGGGCTGCTGGCCAGGCTGGTCAGGCTCTTTTCAAAAGCCTGCCGGTTGCGCAGCCAGGCTGCCTTTTCTGTCTCGGCGATATTCTCCAGGACCCCTGAATCCTGAGCCCGGGCAGCAGCGGCCAGGCATAAGGCAAAAAGCCAGGCAATTTTTTTCATACTATACTATAGAACGTAGCCAGAAGATTCGGATGTACAAGGTATGGAATCCACGCGAGAATTGTGCCTTTCCCCGTAAAAATGTATCTTTAACCCCCGAATTCCTGATTTTCCCTCACCACAACCATACTCAAGGTACTATGGCCACTCAAAAGAAGGAAACGCAGCGCCCAAAGCCCGGAAAAAGAAAAGAAGCGAACCAGGAAGGGGCCGGAAACAAGTCCCGCAACCCGTTCGGGAGCGGAAGCAGCGAAAATATAGGGGTAATAGCCGCTATAGCCGGTATCATCCTCTCTTTTTTCGTCCTGTATGCCGGTATCTTTGACACCAAGATAGACTTGAACGGGGACAACATAAACTACTATTACTTAGCCAAAAACCTGGTAGAAAGAGGGCAATACGCCTACTACTACGATGCCAACCAGACCCCTCACGGGCACTTCCCGCCCGGCTATCCGTGGATTATGGCGCTTTTTATGCAGGTTTCCGACTCCGTGCAGTTCCTGAAGATGGTAAACGGCGCTTTCCTGCTCGGAAGCTGCCTCCTGTTGTTTTTCACCCTCCGCCATTTCGGGGCGAGCCTTGCAGCCTGTTTCACCACCGTGATGGCCTTGGTGGTCAATGCTACGGTGCTGCGATTTGCCACGATCATGATGAGTGAAATCCCCTTTGTATTTTTTTCCCTCCTCGCCCTATTTCTGTTGTCCCGGGGAGACTACGAAAAGCCGTTTTACAAAAATGCGTACTTCCTTTCCGGCATGGCGGTCGTGGTATTCGCCAGCCATATACGCAGCCAGGGCTTGGCGATCCTGCCCGGGATATTGTTGTTTTTAGCCCTCGCAAAAAGATGGGCGTATATCCCCGCCGCCTTTGGCACCTATGTTGTGGGGATGCTGCCCTGGCAATTGCGCAACCAGAGCCTCGGACTGGAATCAGAGTATATCTCAGCGCTGCTCCTCAAGAACCCCTACCGGCCGGCGCTGGGAAATATCACGCAGCCAGAGCTCTTTGCGCGCATCGGAGCGAACGCCCAACGCTATTTGGACAAAGAAATCCCCTCTGCTTTTTTCTCCAATATCGTACCCGAATACAAAGGTATCGACGGTGAGGTCCAGATTACCTGGAGCTTCTATGCAGTGGGCATAGCGATTCTCCTGTTCGTGTGCGCAGGCTTATTTTCGGTGCAAAAAAACAGGCCGCTCATCGCGGGGTATGTCCTCGGCTCCGCAGCCATTCTGCTGATATGGCCTCCGGTGTGGTATGGGAATCGCTTCTTACTGCCCCTGCTGCCCTTCCTCCTGTTCCTGATGGTGCTGGGGATTGGCCGCGTAGCCGACGGGCTGTTGTCGAGACTCCCCTACAAAACGACTTTTGCCCCCCTGCTGTTGGTTCCACTCTTCTATCTGTTCAATGCGGAAGCCAACAGCGGGTATCGGCTGAATGCCAAAACCAGTGCGTATGCCCCGCACTATGAAAGTTACTTTAACGCCGCCCGCTGGGCAAAGGAAAACCTACCCCCCGACGCCGTAGTAGCCTGCCGGAAGACGGAGCTGTTCTATCACTTTTCCGGGCTGCACACCGTTTCTTTTGCCCGCACCGAGAACCACAGGGAGCTGCTGCAACAGCTCAAGGCGAGCGGCGCCACGCACGCCGTCCTGGATTATCTGGGGTTCTCCGATACCGAACGGTACCTCTACCCCGCCATCAAAGCAAATATCAAGATGTTCCGGATCGCACACGAAACAGCAGACGATCCTTCGACGATCATTCTGGCCTTCTATCCGAATGCTACACTGGATGATGAATAAGAGCCCAGTCCGCCCGCATCACCAAAGAGGACAAGTACGCCGACCGCCCCCCCGAAGCCCTCGAGCGCTTCGACTTCGTATTCATTGACTCCGTCTCCAAAGCCGGCATGGACCTCGCCCGCCTCGAAGCCCTGCGCCGGCAACACCCGCGCACCTCCTTCATCTTCCTCTACCACACCACCAAAGAGGGCCGCTTCCGGGGCGAAAACGCCCACGCCCACGAAGTGGACGTCATCATCCAGGTCGAAAATGGCCTGGCAAAAGCCAAAGGAAGGTTCGGAGGAGGCGAATTGCAGGTCATGCAATAAGCGTTTGATTTACATAGGTTTATGATAGGTAAAAATAGGGGAAATGGCATTTCCCCTATTTTTTTTTGGAAAGGTGGGGGGATCGTGTTAGATTAGAGGGCAAATTTACGTCGTTTCGACATGTTCTTAGACGACAAAG
>CAZSMU010000020.1:0-36883 GCA_964607915.1 uncultured Haliscomenobacter sp. | reverse complement strand
AGAGAGCCCCTGGATGCGATCGCATCCAGGGGCTCTCTCTTTTTTTATGGGGATATTTTAAAAAAGATTTTTTTAAACAAGTAAATTTTTTTTCTAAAAAATTTTTTTCACAAAAAAAACAAACACTTTGTTTTTAGATGATTAGCTTTGGATTTAAAACCAGATAAGCATGAAAAAACAGGCGTTAAACCGCCAATACAATTTCCCGGATGCAGACCTCTACGTACAAGCGATGGAGCGGATAAAATACGCGTATCGGGATATACGGCAATTTGAGCAATACGGCTATAGCATGGATCGTCTGAAAGGATTCAAAAACTTGTGCGATCAGTTCCACTCGCTTCCGGATGATGATGAAATGGTGGGTGATCAAATGATTACGACGGAAAAAAAGGATGCGGCCGCCGAAAAGCTAAAAACAGCCATTCGAAGCTTGATGACCAGGGTTTCCATGAAATTCAACAACCGCAGTGGCCGGTACCGAAAATTTGGTACGGCCAAGATGGGAGATATGACCGACGCCCAGCTTCTGTTCTGTGGCCGGCGCGTGGTGCGGGTTACGCGTCAGCAGTTTGATTTTTTATCGGAAGTGGGGATAAATGAACTGTTGATTCAGCGCATACAAGATGCCGCACAGGAGTTCGAGAATGCATTGAATATACAGCAAGACAAGGTTGCCGACCGGGACATAGCGGTCGAGCGCCGGACCGAACAGGGAAATAAGGTCTATCAGGAACTCGTGGTATTATGCGATATTGGAAAAGATATATGGGCAGAGAGGAACCCCGTCTTTTATGAGAATTATTGCATTTATGAAAGCAATAACGAGCAAAAGAAGACGCGCAAGGCAATGCTTGCGGGGCGGGGTGACGACGTTGTGGAGGAGAGCAAGACGGGAGATTGACAGACGCTTACCGCTTGTTTCTGGAACGTCGGCGCAGGCGCGGGTGGTTCCATTCCTCCTTCTGTGCGAATTCGACGATGGCACGCATGAAGGAGACCATTCCCATGAAGACCATATACCCGATGGATACCACGATGAAAATCCAGCGGTACGAACCCGCCTGCGAGATAGACAGGGAGGAGATCGCCCAGGCGAGCAGTCCCGACACAAGGGCAAGGCCTGCGAAGCTATACACAGATGCTCCGTAGTACTTGATCATGTTGGCCGACGTAAGCGAGTAGATGCTGTTGAACACTGAAAAGCACAGCAGGAAAGAAGCAGCGACCATCCAGGGGAAGCGCTCCCCCACTTCGAGGAGGCCTATCCATTTGAGGAACAGGGCACCCACATTGGCAGCGATGACACCTGCGAACGTAATCAGGGCCTGAAAGACGGGATTTTGCCCGGAGATAAAAGTATTTGGAACAGATAGTGGCATTCAAGTAAAATAACGAGACGGCTAAAAAGTTTACATCAACGCCCCAAAAAGATCAAATTCCGCTGCATCGGTAATACGCACCTGTGCGAAATCCCCGACCCGTACGAAATACTGGTCGGCGGGTAGCAGCACTTCATTATCCACTTCGGGGGAATCGCCTTCTGTTCTTCCTATAAAGTAGCCCCCTTCCTTGCGGTCGAACAGTACTTTGAAAGACCTTCCTATTTTTTCCTGATTTTTTCTGAAAGAGATATCTTCCTGAATTTCCATAATTCGGGCAGCGCGTTCAGCCTTGCGTTCGGCTGGCACATCGTCTTCTAACTCGTATGCCCGGGTACCTTCTTCATGGGAGTATTGAAAAACGCCGAGGCGGTCAAACTCTACCTCGCGAACGAATGCTTCCAGTTCGGCGAACTCCTCTTCGGTTTCGCCGGGAAAACCTACGAGCAGGGTGGTACGAAGGCTGATATTGGGCACTTTTTGCCGGGCGATGCGAATTAACTCCAGGGTTTCCTCACGGGTAATCTGGCGTCTCATGCGATCCAGCACGGTGTTGCTGGCATGTTGCAAAGGCATGTCGAGGTAGTTGCAAATTTCAGGTCGTTCGGCCATCACATCGAAAATTTCGATTGGAAATTTGCTGGGATAGGCATAGTGCAGTCGTACCCATTCGATACCTTTTACATCGGCAAGCGCATGGAGCAAGCGGGGCAGTTCGCGGGTTTTATACAAATCCAATCCGTAGTAGGTCAACTCCTGGGCAATCAGTATCAATTCCTTGACGCCCGCCCTGGCCAGGTTAGAGGCTTCCCGCACGAGCTCTTCCACCGGTCGGGAAATGTGTTTGCCGCGCATCAAGGGGATGGCACAGAATGAGCAGGTACGGTTGCAACCCTCTGATATTTTGAGGTATGCGAAATGGTTGGGCGTAGTTATTGCCCGCTCGCCAATCAGTTCGTGTTTGTAGTCTGCGTTTAGGCGGGCGAGAAGCCCGGGGAGTTCCAGCGTGCCGAAATAGGCATCTACTTCTGGAATTTCCACTTCCAGTTCGTCTTTATAGCGCTGGGAGAGGCAGCCGGTAACGTAGAGTTTTTCCAGTTCACCTGCCTTTTTGCGCTCCGCGTATTCGAGGATGGTGTTAACAGATTCTTCTTTTGCCAGGTCAATGAAGCCGCAGGTATTGACGATAACGATATTAGCATCCTCATCGCTGTCGTGTACTACCTCGAAATCATTCCCGCGAAGTTGGGTGATTAGATTTTCAGAATCCACCAAGTTTTTAGAGCAGCCCAGGGTAATGACGTGCACTTTATCGGGGCGCAAGGTTTTTGTTTTCATACCATATTATTAGAGACCGCTGCAAGCGGCCCGCAAAGATACACAAAAGACTTGTTTCGAGGGGATGAAGACTAAAAAGGCCCTTCTCTTCCCTCCCTATCCCTTGCAACAAGTCTAAAGCAAAACTATACTTGCAGCGTAGTTTTTCCGTTTTTCAAATGGGTCTGTTGTAAGGATTCCCCGCGATTGTTTACACTTGAATTCTTTTTTACCATGTATTTACACAAATCCTCCCTTTTAAAATCTATATCTGCCGGTATTTTGCTCCTTGGCTTTCCCTACTTACTCGAGGCGCAACTCGGCATAAACGGGGCGTACCGTTTTTCCAGTGCCCCGGAATGGAATATTGTTGACTTGAGCAACAACCGCGTCACCGAACTTCCCGGAGCGGGATGGTCGGCGGGAATTGAATATGCCTACTCCTTGCGCAACACCCGTCTGGAATTTGCCCCTGAGCTCAACCTCACCCGTTACCAGGCAGAGGAACTCGATTTAGGGCCCCTGGATGCCGACCTGTTCAGCTTTTTTTTGAATATCCGCGCCTATGTGCTGGACTTTAAAGGGGACTGCGACTGCCCGACTTTTTCCAAGAAGGGCAATACGCTGGCCAAGGGGTTCTATATTGAGTTCTCCCCGGGATACACGTATGCATTGACGTACATCAAGACCCCCACCATCGGGTATCGAGGAAGGTCGGCCAATCTCAGCGCAGCGGCTTCCGTGGGCCTGGACTTTGGCATTTCCCGAAGCATCACCCTTACCCCCTTCGGAGGGTTCCGGTATTATCCGGAAGCCACCTGGTATGGACTGGAACAGGCCCTCCTGGACAATCCCGACCTCGGGAATCGCCAAACGGCAGATAACAGCCCCCTTTCCCAATTCTATACCGGCCTTCGCCTCGGGCTGAATCTACGCCGGTAGGGGCAGTTCAATTCGTAAGAAAAACACACTCATTTAATTGATTGTTAGTTTTTTGTAAACAAATATCTCATAATGCCCCGTCGTAATCCCCCCTACATTTAATCTACTGTATTCCGGAGGGAAAAATAACTTTGAAGGCCATTCGAGGATATTAAACAGGTCATCTTATTTTTTACAGCACTTTTTATGCAGGAACTCAACAAATACAGCAAGCGAATCACGCAAGACCGCACGCAACCGGCCGCGCAGGCCATGCTCTACGGCATTGGCCTAAGCGAAGCCGATATGCAGAAAGGACAGGTAGGCATTGCCAGCAACGGCTGGGAAGGCAATACCTGCAATATGCACCTCAACCAACTTTCGCAGTGGATAAAAGAGGGTATGCAGCCCAATGATCTGGTGGGGCTTATTTTCCACACCATCGGGGTCAGCGATGGCATATCCATGGGGACTCCCGGCATGCGTTTTTCGCTTCCTTCGAGGGATGTGATTGCCGATTCCATTGAAACCGTAGTATCCGCGCAGTGGTATGACGGCGTAGTGGCGGTCACCGGGTGCGACAAGAATATGCCCGGGGCGATGATTGCCCTCGGCCGCCTAAACCGCCCGTCCCTGCTCTTCTACGGGGGAACCATCAGCCCCGGCTGCCATGCAGGCAAAAAGCTAGACATCATCTCTGCCTTTGAGGCATTAGGCCAAAAAATCGCAGGAGCGATCGAAGAGGAGGATTTTCAAGCGGTCATTCGGAATGCGTGCCCGGGGCCTGGTGCCTGTGGGGGCATGTACACCGCCAATACCATGGCTTCTGCTATTGAAGCGATGGGTATGAGCCTCCCCTACAATTCGTCCATACCCGCCAACAGCCCGGCCAAGCGCGAAGAATGTGCCCGCATAGGGGCTGCCATGCGCCTGCTGATGGAACGCGATATCAAGCCCCGCGACATCATGACTCGGGAGGCATTTGAGAATGCCATAACCCTCATCACGATCCTGGGAGGCTCTACCAATGCCGTGCTCCACCTGATTGCCATGGCCAAAGCAGTCGGGATTCCCATCAGCCTGGATGATTTCCAGCGCATCAGCGACCGCACGCCCTTCCTGGCCGACCTCAAGCCCAGCGGAAAGTACGTCATGGAAGACCTCTACAACATCGGTGGCGTTCCCGCCGTCATGAAGATGCTGCTCGAAGCGGGCTTCCTGCACGGAGACTGCCTGACCGTTACGGGTAAGACCATAGCTGAAAACCTGGCCGAGGTACCCGCCCTTCAGGAGGGGCAGCAAATCATCCGCCCTTTCAGCCATCCGATCAAAGAGACGGGGCATATTCAAATCTTATACGGCAATCTGGCCGCAGAAGGCTCCGTGGCGAAGATCACCGGAAAGGAAGGCGAAAAATTTGAAGGCCCGGCGCGCGTGTTCGACGGCGAAGATGCAGCCAATGCGGCCATTGTCGCCAAGCAAATCAAGGCCGGCGAGGTGGTGGTAATCCGCTATTGCGGCCCCAAGGGCGGGCCGGGCATGCCGGAAATGCTCAAACCGACTTCTGCAATCATGGGCGAAGGCCTGGGAGACAAGGTAGCTCTGATTACCGACGGGCGCTTCAGCGGGGGCACCCACGGATTTGTCGTAGGCCACATCACCCCTGAAGCTCAGACCGGCGGACTAATCGCCCTGGTCGAAAATGGCGACTGGATATCTATTGATACGGTAAACAATACCATGGACGTGCGCCTGGCCGATGACGTCATTGCCGAGCGCCGCGCCCGGTGGACCGCCCCGCCCATTCCCGCAGAAAAAGGGCAGTTGCGCAAATATGCCCACCTCGTTTCTTCTGCCAGCCAGGGATGCGTCACGGATGAATTCTAAGCCCCATTACGCTTGCTTTAGCCTCACCAAACCTAAATGCTATGAACCAAATTTCTCAGCCTTCCCTACCCCAGGGCCAACCTGCTGAAACCGCGTTGGAGACCGAATACATCAGCGGGGCCGAAGCGGTGCTCAAGTGCCTGCTTTACGAAGGTATAGACACTATTTTCGGATATCCCGGGGGCGCTATCATGCCGGTGTACGACGCCCTGTTCCACTATCAGGACCAGCTCACCCACATCCTGCCCCGCCACGAGCAGGGGGCCATACACGCCGCTGAAGGCTTTGCCCGCGTCACCCGCAAAACGGGTGTCTGTCTGGCTACCTCAGGCCCGGGTGCTACGAACCTCATCACCGGACTGAGCGACGCCCATCTGGACTCTACCCCGTTGGTGTGCATCACCGGCCAGGTAGGTGCGCATCTCCTGGGCACCGATGCCTTCCAGGAAACCGATGTGATCAACTGCACTATCCCGGTGACTAAGTGGAACTACCAGGTCACCCGCGCCGCAGAAATCCCCGAAGTGATGGCAAAAGCCTTCTTCATCGCCAATTCTGGCCGGCCAGGCCCTGTCGTAGTGGACATTACCAAGAACGCCCAAATCGAAAAATTCGATTTTGCGTACGAGAAGAGAACGTATATCCGCAGTTATCATCCTCTGCCCAAAATAGACCCGGAGGCGATAACAGATGCAGCCGAACTGATCAACAACGCCCGCAAACCCATGATATTAGCTGGCCACGGGATCCAAATAGCCCATGCCCAGGAAGAGTTCCGCGCCTTCGTGGAAAAAACGGGCATACCGGTGGGGTCTACCATACACGGCCTGTCGTCTCTGCCCAGCGATCATCCGCTCAACATGGGCATGCTCGGCATGCACGGGAACTACGGGCCAAACATCAAACAAAATGAATGTGACGTACTGATTGCCATAGGGATGCGCTTTGACGACCGCGTCACCGGCCGCCTGGACAGCTATGCCAGGCAGGCAAAAGTAATCCATGTTGAAATCGATCCTGCCGAAATCAACAAGAATGTCCGGGCACATGTACCCCTCCTGGGCGATGCCAAACAAGTACTCCAGCGCCTGATTCCCCTGGTGGACCAGAAATCCTACCCGGAATGGGTAGCCGGTTTTCAATACTGCGCTTCGGTGGAGTGGGAAAAGGTCATTCAAAAAGATATGCAGCCCTCTGACGACGGCCAGATAAAGATGCCCATGGTGGTCCGGGAGGTCTCCGACCAAACGGCGGGCCAGGCGATTGTGGCAACCGACGTAGGGCAGCACCAGATGATTGCCGCGCGCTACTACGTGTTCCGGGACACCAACCAGTGGGTATCCAGCGGGGGAGCCGGTACGATGGGTTATGGTCTCCCTGCCGCTTTCGGAGCCAAGGTCGCGCGCCCCGACAAAGAAGTAGTTGCCTTCATTGGCGACGGGGGCTTCCAGATGACGATCCAGGAACTCGGAATGTGCGCGCAATGGAACGCGGGCGTGAAAATCGTACTCCTGGACAACAACTACCTCGGCATGGTGCGCCAGTGGCAGCAACTCTTCTTCGAGCGCCGCTACTCTGCCGTAGAGCTTCAAAATCCTGATTTTATCAAGATTGCAGACGGCTTTGGGGTGCCCGGCCGCAAGATCACCCGCGTAGAGGAGCTCAAGGAAGCCGTAGCCGAAATGCTGGCCCACTCCGGCCCGTATCTCCTCCACGTACAGGTACTCAAGGAAGACAACGTATTCCCCATGGTGCCTGCCGGTGCCGCTGTTGATGAAATCGTATTGGAACACCACGGTTAAATCCCCGCTTCTATGCCTAGAGAATATACCTTGACCGTTTTTACAGAAAACCAAACCGGCCTGCTCTCCCGCGTCGTGTCCATTTTTACCCGCCGGCATGTCAATATCGAAAGTCTCACCACGTCTAAGTCTTCGATGCCCGACATACACCGCTTCACGATTGTCGTGCACGCGAGCGAAGACATGGTGCAAAAGCTGGTAGCCCAATTAGAAAAGCAGGTGGACGTCCTCAAGGCGTTTTACTACGAAAACGATGAAACGGTTTTCCAGGAAATCGCACTGTACAAAGTACCCACATCCATTTTTGCCAAGGGAACGCGCCTGGAGCACCTCATTCGCAAGTACAACGCCCGAATCCTGGAAATAGAACCGGAATACATCGTCATAGAAAAGACCGGGCATCCTGCGGAGACGGAGGAGTTATTGGCCGATCTAAAAGAGCTGGGCATCTACGAGTTCGTGCGTTCGGGCCGGGTAGCCATTCCCAGGCCTATGGAGCGCCTAAACAAATACCTGAAATCACTGGAAGAACAGGCGGTACAGGAAGGCTGAGCACCTGGCTGGGCTCCCGCCGTCAGAAGCCGCCCCGCAGTGCATCGGCATTGTTTCGCTGGTAGGGAATTTTGATAAAATCCAGGGAGCCTGGCTTCACCCGGATATTAAAGCTGTAGGTACCCCGTTGGGGTTGCCAGTTGAAGTCCATCGTCCAGCAATGGAGGTCGCGGGCGATGCCGAAAGAGGGGTAACTCAGGCCACGGTTGGTAAAATCGTAGCCGAAGTTGCCCACGGTGATGGCCCACTTTTTGGTCAGCGCGATATTTCCCGAACAGTTGAGGGAATTGCTTCCCACCCTGAATCGGGCGACGCCATCCGTACCCGTCTGCCAACTGAAGTCAATGTTGTGCGAGATGCTGAAGTTCTCGAATAAAGACCAGAGGTCAGCTTCTGTTTCTGCGGGTTCTTTGGGTTTTTCGCCGGGTTGTTCGCCTTCCCCGTCATCGGGATTGGGGGTTGCTGGCGGGTTGTAATTTACATTTTCCACGACATTTTCCTCCGTACCTTGCAGGAGGGCGCGCAATTTCCCCACGGTCAACTGGGAGTTAAATCGGATAGAGGCGTTATCGAGGCGCAGGAGGCGTCGGCGATCCGCCCAGACCGTCGTATTGATTCGGCGCCCGTTGGCATCCGTGATATAAGGGTCGGCAACGGCGAAGAAGCCCATGGTGGTAATCCCTTTGAAAAAGCGGGCCGTCGTGCTTACGCTGAGCGGGCTGAAGCGCAGTGAGTCGGCTGCAAAGTTATAGCTGCCGCCAATCACGAGGTTGTCTATAAGTTTTATCTTTTTGGCTACGGTATCCTGCCTGCCCTGCACTTTGGCCTGAAAGATGTTGTTCAGGGAGTAGCTCAGGGCCATTTGCTGGCCGGAAGCAGGGGGCGTTCCAAATATGCCTCCGTCGAAGATGGAGTAGCGATCCAGCAGGGTTGGGTCGCGGAAATCGCGCTGTACTTCATCGTAATAGCCCAGGGTAGGGCTGAGGTAATTCGGTGAGTAGATGAGGGATACGCTGGGCCGGAGCTCGTGGCGGATGCTGCGCAGGAAAAAGTTTTTCCCAAAATTCATGGTCCCGAACAAGCGCGTATTCAGGCTCAGGGCGGTAGAAAACTCGCGGAATGCGCGGAAGCCGCGCAAGGTATCTATGAACTGCGAGCCAAAGGCCAGCGTATCGTATTTCACCTGGTACTGGGTGCGGTCGGGGCTGTACACGGTGTCCGTGCGCACTTTGGGCTGTGGGTTAAAGTCTTTCTCGATGGTACTCCACTGCCATACCTCCCGGTAGGAGACGTTGGGGTTCAGGTTGAAGTACTTAAGCACTTTGAAAGAGGTACTGGCGTTGACGTCGTGCTTGGCCCCAAAGCGAGCGTTGTCCAGGGTAGTATTGCTGAACAACGTCGTGTCGGTGGCTTCGAAGCGGTTGCGGGCTTCTCCGGAATAGCGCAGGACGATGGTTTCGTACCATTTCTCCTCCCCTGCCCTGTTTTTTTGCTTAAAGGGATACAAGGACTGGGTCAGGAAGCGGAAATCGGGAAAATTGATGGTCACGGCCCGGGTGAGCCGGTTTTGGCTGTGGTTGAAGCTCGCAGAAAAGTTATAGGGTTTTCCGGGCCAGGTCTTATCGAAGCTCATATTGGAGTTCAACTGGGAATTCAGGACGTTTTGCGCATCGTTGAACACCCGGTTCTGGTAGTTGTTGGTCTGGATATTGATAGAGCCCCCGAAGCGTGCGCTCGGATGTGCGGCGGGTTCCTGGCGGTGCGACCAGTTGATGGAAACCGATTTCGTACGGTCAAAAAGGCCCGTCTGCAGGTCTTCTACTTTTCTCGAATCGAAGCCCAGCCGGAAGTTCCCGCTGTATTTGTACCGTTTTCTATAATCAGAAGACGCATTGATGCCCCAGGTTCCGCGCAGGTAGATATCCGAGCGCAGGGCCAGGTTAAAATGCTCGCCCAGGGGGAAAAACCAGCCCACGTCGCGCAGCCCGAAGCCCCATTGATTGGAGTATTCATAGTCCTTTGGAAAGAGCAGTCCGGTGGAACGCGTGCTTTTATTGATGGGGAAAAAACCAAAAGGCAGCCACAGGGGCGTGGGGATATCCATAATCTCCAATTGGGAAGGGCCGACGATGACGAGCTTGTCGGGTACTACTTTTTGCTTTTGGCTCCGTATCCCGAAGTGTGGGTGTTCTGCGTTACAGGTGGTGAACAAAGCATCCTGGCTGTAGAGGACATCGTTGGAGGTGCTGTCTTTTTTATCCCCCCCTACAAATTTTGTTTTGCCCCCGTGCACTACGACGTCGTTTTGTTGGGTGGTCACGTCATAGACAATCCCTTTGCCCGTTTTAAAATTGTAGCGCATGCGCTGGGCCTGGAAAACCTGCTCTCCCTGGGTAAACTCGGGTACGCCGGCGGGGTAGCCGCTGCTGTCGGGCCTCGCTTCGGCATATACCTGATTGTTTTCAAGATCCAGTTCGATGTAGGCTGCTTTCAGGGAAATATCGGTGTATTCGACATGGGCGCCCCCAAACAGGAACACTTTTCTGAGGTCGTTGTCCAACACGATGGAGTCCTTTGCGCCATAGGTCACTTCATCGTCCAGGGAATCTTTACTCAGGCGGATGACATCGCCGGGCAGCAGGAGCGTATCGCTAACCAGGCGGGGCAGCGTGTCCTGTGGCAGAGGCACGGCTCCAGGTTGGGCCCAGGCAAAACTTCCACCTCCCATCAAACAAAAAAGCAGGAAAAGAGCGTTTGTTTTCAAGAGATTTAATATGTTATTTTGCATGAGCAGCCAGATGTTGAACGAATATAAACGGCGTGAAGCCCCTTTCCCTCTCCCCCGTTTTCCAAAAAAGCTCAAGTAAGCATGAACACATTGCCACATTTTTACCGGGTTTCTGCGATGGTATGCCTGTTTGCACTCACACCTACCGCTTTTTGCCGCATAGCTCCCCTGCCCTTGCCGCTGGCAAAGCCGGGCAAAGTTATCAAACAATGGCCTGCAAAAAAAGGAAATGCCATTAAAACGGTTGTTATAGATGCCGGTCATGGCGGGCACGACCCCGGCTGCTCCGGTGCCTACTCAAAAGAAAAGAACGTCACCCTACAAATAGCCTTGTTTTTAGCGGACGCAATCCGAAAAAACCACCCGGAAGTCCAGGTAGCGCTGACCCGGGACCGCGACGTGTTTATCCCCCTGCATGAACGAGCGGCCATCGCCAACCGAAACAATGCCGATTTGTTCATTTCTATCCACTGCAATGCCATGCCGGCGGGCGGCTCGGCGACGTATGGGAGCGAAACGTACGTCATGGGGCTCCATACGGCAGAATTCAACCTGCAGGTGGCCAAAAGGGAAAACGCCTCCATCCTGCTGGAAGAAAACTACGAGCAGAACTACGATTTCGACCCCAATTCCCCCGAGGGCCATATCTTCCTGAGCATGTACCAAAATGCGTATCTGGAACAAAGTATTGATTTTGCCACCCTGGTCGAAGAAGCTTTGAAAAACAGGGCCCAACGCAAAAGCAGAGGGGTCAAGCAAGCAGGCTTCATGGTCCTAAAAGCGACGGCAATGCCCAGTGTACTCATCGAAACCGGTTTTTTAACCAATTTAAACGAAGAAAATTTTATAGGAAATGAATATGGCCAAATAAAAATTGCAGATGCCATCAGCCATGCGTTTACGCAATACAAATCTGCCCTGGATCCGTACCCAAGCACCTCAACGCCCGCCCCGGTGTTTGCCTCCAACCCCTACCCTACCCGGGAAACGGGCAATGCGGCGCCCGCTACCGGGGGCACGACGATCCCCTTCAACCTGAATATCCCCCCGAATAACCGAACCAGCGAGCGCACGGCGGCCTCTGCGGGCAGCAATGTCCAATTTTATGTGCAAGTCGCCGCGGTCTCTAACCCGGTCGGTATGAACAACCGCTTTTCAAAGTCCCCCTTCCCCATTGAATCGGTGCAAGAAGACAAATGGTACAAATACCGCACCCAACCCTTTCTGAACCTGAAGGAAGCCGGCAGCGCCCTTGCAAAGCTCAAATCGGCCGGATTCCGGGACGCCTTCATCGTAGCCTACCAGAACGGCCAGCGCGTTTCTCTGGAGCTAGCCCGGAAAATACAGGAATAAACGCCAATCTGTGCGCTGTTTTCGCCATATTCTGTGAATTCTGGTATAACTTTGGGCGATTTTTCGCATTCGTCCGCCACATACGGCACAATACATTGAAAATGAAAATCTTTTCCAACGAAGTAAAAATTGGCCTGCTCGCCGCCACCGCATTAGCCCTGGCCTTCTGGGGCTACAAGTTCATACAAGGCCGAAACCTGCTGAAACGCTCCAATATCTATTATGTCGAATACGACAATGTAAGCCTTTTGAAATTGTCCACCCCGGTCACTATAAACGGGGTGCAGGTGGGCTTCGTCTCTGAAATACAGCCCGTGATGAGCAAAGACAACGTGCTGGTCACCCTGAGCCTGGAGAAGGATGTTCGCATCCCCAAAAGTACCCTGGCAGAACTTCGGGAAGAAGGACTTATGGGCGGGAAGTCGGTTGCACTGCGCTACAAAGAAGCTTGCAGCGGCGAGGATTGCGCCCAAAGCGGGGATTATATCCAGGGGCGGGTCTTCGGGATGCTGGGCTCCATGGTCAGCCCAGATGAGCTCGACACCTATCTTTCCATCGTCCAGTCTGGCTTGAAAGGGATATTGGATTCCTTAAACCGGCAGCTCCTCAGCAAAGATGCCCAGGGGCCTTTGGCTGAAAGCCTGCGCGACCTCCAGGGCACATTGGCTAACCTCAACAGCTCGACCGCGCAACTCGATGCGCTCATGGCCAACTCGTCCGGCGATATCTCGGGTTCCCTGCGAAACATGCGCAGCATCAGCCAAAATATCGCAGCCAGCAACGCCCGCATCAGCAGCCTCATCGCCAACGCCGAGAAGTTCAGTGGACAACTCGACAAGGTGAACCTCGAAAAAACCATGGCTGAACTCGATGCCACCCTGGGAGGGCTGAAAAAAACGGTCCAGTCTGCCGATCAGACGTTCAATGGCATCAATACCATCATGGACGATGTAAACCAGGGCAAGGGCTCGCTCGGAAAACTCCTGCACGACGAAAAACTCTACGAAGACCTCAGTGGATTGGGCCAGCGCGCCGATTCGCTCGTCACGGACTTCCAGGAACGCCCCTACCGCTACATCCCGCTGAAGAGCAGGGCTAAGGTAAAGCGATTCGATCGCCAGGATGCCCAGCAAAGCACCACCAAACCGGATAGCGGAAACTAGTCTGTCCCGGACCTGCGCTAAAACTCAAACTGCAACCTTGCCAGGGTGTTGTATGCGCCGTTTTCTTTGCGGGTGAGTTCTTCGTGGGTACCCTGCTCGAGGATACGCCCTCCCTCGAGTACGTAAATACAGTCCACGTCGCGAATGGTAGCCAGTCGGTGGGCGATGATGATCGAGGTACGTCCTTTCAACAGTTCGTTCAGCGCTTCCTGTACCAGGCGCTCTGACTCCGCATCCAGGGAAGAGGTCGCTTCATCCAGCAACAAGATAGCCGGGTCCTTGAGAATGGCGCGGGCGATGGCGATGCGCTGCCGCTGGCCTCCTGATAGCTTGATGCCCCGTTCACCGACCAGGGTATCCAGGCCGTCGGGGAAAGACGCAATGAACTCCCATGCATTTGCTTTGCGGGCGGCCTCTACCACTTCTTCCTCCGTAGCATCCTGCCGGCCATACCGGATGTTGTCGCGGATAGTGCCGCCAAAAAGCAGTACTTCCTGTGGGACTACGGCCAGATTGCTCCGATACTCCCGGATACCATATTCCTGGATGGAGCGGCCATCCACCCGGATTTCACCGCTTTCCGGCTGGTAAAAGCGCAGCAACAACTGCATGATAGTCGTTTTCCCAGCGCCGCTCGCCCCTACCAAAGCCACCTGTTGGCCAGGTTTGATATGCAGATCAATACCCTTCAAGACCGGCATATCCGGACGGGAAGGATAGGTAAAATGAATCCCTTCAAAGGAAATCTCCCCTCTGAAACGCCCCGGCGCCTCCTTTTGGGGCGCTTCCCGGACGTCCAGTTCGGACGGCTGCCCGAGGATATCCAGTATCCGCTCGGTTGCGCCCATAGCGGATACCAATTCCGTATAGAACGTTCCCAGGCTTGCAATGGCGCCCCCGATAATCCCGGTGAAGACCACGAAGTCCACGAGGTCGCCTTTGAGCATATCACCGGATTGGACCATCAAAGCCGCCCTCCACATGATAAAGAACAAAGCACCGAACATGAAGAAGATGATAAAGGCAGCAAACAGGCCGCGCATGTGTGCCGATTTCAGCGAAACGCGCACCGATTCGTCGAGGGCCTTCCGGTAGCGCTTCACCTCCAGCGCTTCGTTGGTATAGGCCTTCACGGTTTGTATCGCCTGCATGGTTTCTTCCACCACGACGTTTGTGCTGGCCAACTGGTCCTGGCGCGATTTCATCAAGCGACGGATATGCCGTCCGAAAAACATGGCCAGGACCACTACTACCGGGAAGGTGGCCAACATAGTGAGCGCTACCCGCGGCATAGAAAAGATGATGATGCCCACGCCGCCCAGCAGAACGATCAACTGCCGCAGGAACTCGGCCAGGGTGACTGAAAATACGCCTTGTACCTGGGTCACGTCGTTGGTCATCCTGCTCGTCAGTTCGCCGATCCGTCGGGATTCCAGGAAAGGGATGCCCAGCGAAACCAGTTTTTCATAGAGCTCTGCCCGCAGGGAGGCCATGCTTTTTTCGCTGACGATCGCAAAAAGCTGTACCCGGAAATACGACAAGACACTCTGGACACCCAGCAGCAGCAGGAGCAGCAAGAACACCTGCGTCAGGGACAATCCGTAGCGCGACTCCCCGGAAACGATGTTGAACATCTCCCCGGGCAGTTTCATGATTGCCAGGAACAGCAGGCTGCCCGCAAACAAGAAGAACATCCCCAAGGCGAAGGACCAACGGTAGGGCAACAGGTAGGCGAACACTTGCAAGGAGCGTTTGAACTGCTTTTTATCAAAACGCGCCCTTTCTTTCTGCTCTGCTTCGCCGCTTTGTTTTTGCATGGCCATGTGAAAAATCTATAAAATTCAGAATATATTGCCGCCGAAGCCCTAATTGGGATTACCGGTATGCACTTATCGCTCTAAATACAACGTTTCCTAATGATAGTTGCAAAACATACGAAAAAACGCATGCGCAGACCACTCTTTATCGCGCTTTTCGGCCTTCTGCCTTTTTTGACCGGGGCGCAAAGTTTTGAAATCGGTGCCACCGGCGGCCTGGCCTTTTACAGCGGGGACTTATCCGGCGACTGGGCTTCCTACCTCGAAGATGCCGGCCTCAGTGGGGGGCTTTTCCTGCGGATGCGCGTTTCCAACGCGCTCAGCGTCCGTTCGGGGTTCACGTATGCGCGCGTAGCCGGCAATGAAGCCCGTGCCGCGGGTACTCTTGACAACGGGCTCTTTTTCTATTCCCCCATCGGAGAAATGAGCCTGATGGGGGAATGGCGGATATTCAACCTCTATGCGGGCAATGTGCGGATTTCCCCATACGTCGCTTTTGGTGCGGCGGGTTTTTACTTCGACCCCCGGCTTAGCCTCGACGGGCAGGAAATCCGGCTTCGGCCGCTGGGTACCGAGGGCCAGGGGCTGGCCGGCTATCCGGAGCCCTACTCTCCTTTTCAGCTCAGCGTGCCGGTGGGCGGTGGGATACACTTTGCACTCAATGATCGCTGGGGCGTAGGCGTTGAATTGATTGGCCGGCGTTCGCAGACCGATTATCTGGACGACGTCTCTTCCCAGGACGTCGGGTACTGGGACATTTTGCTTGCGCGGGGCGCCTTGGCCGCCTACATCAGCAACCCTGCCATCAGCCCGGATATCGCCCCCAACAATCTGGTTTACCGACGGGGAGGGATTTTCACCGACTGGTACTACACTGCGGGGCTGGCGCTGTCCTACCGGATGTTTGGAAGAGTGCTCAGCAGAAAAGGCGATGTTCCCTGCTACAAGTTTTAGGTTCTTCCTGATTTTTGAAGTTGTAAAAACCTCTAAAATTGCGCGCAATTCGAGGTGGCTTTTTCCCGATATGCACAGCGGGGGGCGTACCTTTACCCAGATTCATAACATTGTAAAATTTGATTAAATCTTATGGCAAGCATCAACTTTGGCGGAACGCAAGAAAATGTGGTCACCCGGGAAGAATTCCCTCTTGAAAAAGCACATGAAATCCTGGCTGACGACGTCATCGCCATCATAGGATACGGCGTACAAGGCCCCGGGCAGGCCCTCAACCTGCGCGACAACGGGTTCAACGTAATCATTGGGCAGCGCTTCCCCTCTGCTACCTGGGACAAAGCCGTCGAAGATGGATGGGTACCCGGCGAAACCCTTTTCTCTATTGAAGAAGCAGCCGAACGCGCCACTATTGTGCAGTACCTCCTGTCTGATGCAGCCCAAATTGCCGTATGGCCGGCCCTGAAGCCCCACCTCACCGCTGGCAAAGCGCTGTACTTTTCCCACGGCTTCGGCATCACGTACAAAGAGCGCACGGGGATCATCCCCCCTGCCGATGTAGATGTCATCCTGGTAGCCCCCAAAGGATCGGGCACTTCCCTGCGCCGCCTGTTCGTGGCGGGCAGAGGCCTCAACTCCAGCTTTGCAGTACACCAGGACGCGACGGGCAACGCCCGTCACCGCGCCATTGCCCTGGGCATCGGCATAGGCTCCGGATACCTTTTCGAAACGACCTTCCAGAAAGAAGTGTTCAGCGACCTGACCGGCGAACGCGGCACGCTCATGGGCGCTATACAGGGCATATTTGCTGCGCAATACGATTGCCTGCGCAAGAGAGGCCACAGCCCCTCCGAGGCATTCAACGAAACGGTAGAGGAGCTCACGCAGAGCCTCATGCCTCTGGTAGCGGAAAACGGTATGGACTGGATGTACGCCAACTGCTCCACCACTGCGCAGCGCGGTGCCCTGGACTGGTGGCAGAAATTCCGCGATGCGGTATCCCCGGTATTTGAAGAGCTCTACGACAGTGTAGCTTCCGGCAATGAAGCCCAGCGCTCCATTGATTCCAACAGCCAGCCCGATTACCGCGAAAAACTCGAAGTCGAACTCAAACAACTCCACGACAGCGAAATGTGGCAGGCAGGCCGCGCGGTGCGCAGCCTCCGCCCGGAAGCGCAAGGGGAATAATCCCATACGGATGGTCGCAGAAGTTCAGGAAATCCCGGGCCTGGTCCGGGTATCCGCTGTTTATCAGGCAAAAGTGCGCTTGAATGGGGTTGCAGACGCTACCCCCCTGCAGCTCAATGAGCACCTTTCCGAAAAATTTGGCTGCACCATCCTGCTCAAACGGGAAGACCAGCAGGTTGTACGCTCCTATAAAATTCGAGGGGCGTACAACCTCATGTGTACTTTATCCCCGGAAATCCTGCGCCAGGGGGTGGTCTGTGCCAGTGCCGGCAACCACGCACAGGGTGTCGCCTTAGCCTGCCGAAAGCTGGAAACCAGGGGCAGAATCTACATGCCCAGCGTCACGCCACAGCAGAAAATCAACAAAGTCAAACTTTTTGGAAAAGAATTTGTCGAAATCGTCCTGACAGGCGATACGTTCGATGATGCGTACTCCAAGGCGATCGAATACGCGCAAAAAGAAGGAAAGGTCTTTGTCCACCCATTTGATAATGAAAGGGTGATTGAAGGGCAGGCAACCGTAGCACTGGAAATCCTGGAGACCTGTCCGCAAGAGATTGACTATGTGTTTGTACCAGTAGGCGGCGGCGGCCTCTTATCCGGATTGGGCAGTTTTTTCAAACAGGTGAGCCCCCATACAAAAATCATTGGCATCGAGCCCGCCGGGGCCCCCTCGATGAAGTCGGCCCTCGAGTCGGGCAAAGTGGTCACCCTGGACCGCATAGATCCCTTTGTAGATGGGGCAGCCGTCAAACGGGTTGGGGAAAGGACCTTCCAAATCGCCCGCCAGGTAACCGATGACCTACTGGTGGTGGAGGAGGGCAAAGTCTGCAGCACCATGCTCCATTTGTACAGCGAAGAAGGCATCATCGTCGAACCAGCAGGAGCCCTTTCTATTGCCGCACTCGACCAGTACCGGGAGCAAATCAAAGGAAAATGTGTGGTCTGTGTCGTCAGCGGCGGCAACAACGACATTACGCGCACGGAAGAAATCCGCGAGCGTGCCCTGCTGTACGAAGGCCTCAAACACTATTTTGTCATTCGTTTTCCACAGCGGGCCGGCGCTTTGCGGGAGTTCCTGAACTATGTACTCGGCCCCAGCGATGACATCACCCACTTCGAATACACCAAAAAGTACAACCGCGACTCCGGACCTGCACTCGTAGGCATACAAGTACAGAAAAAGGAAGACTACGAGGGCCTGCTCCGGCGCATGGAACAGTACCACATCAGTTTTCAGACGGTCAACGACAGCGCTATGCTCTTTGACTTATTGGTCTGATTCTTCTTCAGGGTCTTTCTCCCCTTTGACCATTTTGGAAAAGTGCGAGGGCAGCAGACGCAGGGAATCCCCGGAAAGGCGTTCGATGGAATAGGCCAGCAGCAGATACAGTTCCGTAATACCCGGCACGGGTACGAATATGATGGTAAAAAAGGGAAGGAACTTGGGCAGGTCTTTAATCTGATTGAACGCCGCCTTAATTTCCTCTTCGCTCGGGAGCGACTTTCCCTTGCCCAGGCCCACCTGGTGCTGCAGCAGCCGGCCGAGTGTCACGGCCATGTCCAGCGTCTCCTTATATTCGGCGTGGGTTGCTTTCTGCATTTTGGAGAAATTCTGGGCCAATGCCTGGCCAATCAAGGCAAGACTGCTTTTGCGCCCGCTGATGAACGGCATTTTTCTGCCAAAGCGCAACAGGAAGCCCCCCAACGCCAGCTTGCTTTCCGTCAGCTCCGTCTCAGGCAGGCCAAGCCGGTGCATCAGCCGGTGCAGGAAATCATCTTCCGCCTCGTGGATTTCTTTATCCGCATAGATGACCAATAAGCTCAGGTCGAGCCAGTAGCGCTTGGCCATCCACTCTGTTTCGGGGAAGTGGAGCTCGTCGAGGGCGACTCCTTTTTCGAACATGCGCTCCAGGCGATCGCGTTCCCCCTGGGAAAAGAACTGCGCTGATTTCTGAAAATGATGCGCCAGTATTCCCTCCCGCCGCTTCACTTTCCGGTCGGAGTGGGCGGCGGCGGCGATGAGTTGCATGGAAAGCCACTTCATAGCCTTCTTTTCTGCTATCAGGGCTTCGAAGTCGAAATCCCTCCCTCTTCCCCTCACCGCTTCGCGCATGTAGAGCTGAAAAAAGAACCAGTCCCAGAAAAGATGTGCATTGATCCCCGTGCGCCGCCAGTCCAACCAGTTTCGGTGGAACATGACCCGATGGGCCAACTGCTGCTCTATGCTGAACACTTCTTCGCCGGCATGCGCAGAAAGGATGCCCCGGTAGTAGGCGCGAATCAGGTCGCCCGCTTCCTGTAAATGCTCCCGGTAATTAGACCGGGCCCCATCGCGTAGTTTGAGGTCTTCCAGGGTACTGAACAAGATTGTATCGAGAAGGATGAGCTTCGTTCTCCAGCGATCTTCATAATCGCCCGGTGGCGCCGGCGTAAACGGAGAGAGGAAAGGAAACCCATAGACGATGCCGCTGTGCAGCAACATAGCGTAGAGCGGGTTTTGAAGGATTTGCACCTCCCGAACCTGGTCTTCGCTCAATCCAAACTGAACAGGATCCGGGATGTCCAGGCTTGCCGGGTGCTCGAGACGGAAAGCGAGATACTGTTCGAACCAGTTGGACGACCTGAAATTGATGAGTTCCTCTTTGGAAGAAAAAAACGCCATAACTTTCTTTTTCGCTGACCCCTACCACAACCCTATTGGCTCCCTGACCCTTCCCGGGCTAATTCCAGTATTTTTTCATACTCCTCCCCGGTCAGGGGCATAACGGACAAGCGGCCCATGCGCACCAGGCCGATATTTTGAAGTTCGGGGGTTGTTTTGATTTGTTTCAGGGGAACGGGCCGCGGCAGGGCCATGACCGGTGCCAGGTCCACTGCCGACCAGTCGCCGCCGTCGGCGCTTGGGTCGGGATAGTGTTCCTGCAACACTTCGCAAACACCGACCACTTCCAATCCTTCCCGGCTGTGGTAAAAAAGTACCCGGTCTCCTTTTTTCATGTCCCTCAGATAGTTGCGGGCCATGTAGTTGCGCACCCCGTCCCACACTACCCTTTTTTCCTCGAGCAATCGTTCGAAGCTATATACAAACGGCTCGGATTTTACCAACCAGTAGGCCATATCCCTGATTATACAAATTTCCACTTCCTGAATACTTCCCAAACCACTATACCGGCACAAACAGCCACGTTCAGCGAGTGTTTGGACCCAAACTGAGGCACTTCCAGAGCACCGTCACAAAGGCCGAGTACCCCGTCGGATACCCCTTCCACTTCGTTTCCCAGCACCAGAGCCAGTTTGCTTGCCCCAGGCGCTTGAAAGGCTTCAAGCGAGGTACTTCCCTCTACCTGTTCGACGGCCCAGATGGCATACCCCTCCCCTCTTAGCTGCTCTATGGCGCTCAGCACCTCTGCCTCATACCTCCAGGCTACCGATTCGGTGGCTCCCAGCGCTGTCTTGTTGATTTCGCTGTGTGGAGGCCGAGCGGTGATGCCGCACAGGACCAACTGTTCCACCAGAAAACTGTCGGAGGTACGAAAAATGGAACCTACGTTCAAGGCCGAGCGCACATTGTCCAGAACAAGCACCACCGGCATTTTAGGGGTCTTTTTGTACAGGGAAGGGCTTACACGGCCCAACTCATCCATCGCCAATTTACGCATAAACCCGATTTGAATCAAGAGGTACTTTGCTGTTGGCGATATTCCATAGCTGCCCGGACGAAATGGACGAAGAGCGGATGGGGTCGTTCTACCGTACTTTTCAATTCCGGATGAAACTGTACCCCTACGAACCAGGGATGGCCCTTTAGTTCAATAATTTCGACCAGATTCTCCTCCGGGTTGACGCCGCTGGCAAACATATCGCTGTTCGCAAATCTCTCCCGATAGGCATTGTTGAATTCGAAGCGATGGCGATGGCGCTCGCTGATCAGGGGAGCTTCCTGATAGACTTGATATGCCAGGGAGCCGGGGGACAGCTTGCAGTCGTAGGCTCCCAGGCGCATGGTACCGCCTTTTTTCGTCGTTTTTTTCTGCTCCTCCATCATGTCGATGACCGGATCGGCCGTATCGGGATCTACTTCCGTCGAAGCGGCGAGTGGCAGGTCCAGCACATGGTTGGCGTATTCCACTACGGCACACTGCATGCCCAGGCATATTCCGAAGAAAGGGATATTGTTTTCCCGCACGTAGCGGATGGCCTTTATTTTACCTGCGATGCCCCGCTCCCCGAAACCGGGGGCTACCAGCACCCCATCCAGGCCTTCCAACTTGGCACCTACCTCCGTATAATCCCCTTCCAGTTGTTCGGAGTGGATGGGCACGACCTTTACGCGGCACTCGTTTACCGCTCCTGCGTGTACAAAAGACTCGTAGATAGACTTATACGCATCCTGAAGCTTATTGTACTTACCAACCAGGCCGATGCGCACCTCATGGGAAGGATTTTTCAGCTTTCCCAGGAATACTTTCCATGCCGACAGGTCGGGCTCCCTCCTGTCCTGGAGGTGAAGTTTGGTGAGCACGATCATATCCAGTCGTTCTTTCAGCATGAGCAGTGGCACATCGTAAATCGTTTCCACATCAATTGACTCGATGACCGACGCCACGTCCACATTGCAAAACTGTGCGAGTTTGCGCCGGATCTCCATCGTGAGCGGGTGCTCTGTGCGACAGACCAGGACATCGGGTTGAATGCCAGTTGTAAGCAATTCTTTTACAGAATGTTGTGTAGGTTTGGTTTTGAGCTCCCTGGCTGCTTTCAGGTATGGGATTAAGGTGAGGTGTATCACCAGGCAGTTGCCGGTGCCGAGCTCCCAGCGAAGTTGGCGGAGCGATTCCAGGTAAGGCAGGGACTCGATGTCTCCGACTGTCCCCCCCAGCTCCGTAATCACGATGTCGTACCGGTTGGTAGCCCCCAGGAGCTGCACCCTGCGCTTGATTTCGTCGGTGATGTGCGGAACGACCTGGACCGTTTTCCCCAAATAGTCCCCTGCCCTTTCTTTATGGATTACCGATTGGTAAATACGCCCTGTCGTTACATTGTTAGCCTGTGAGGTGGGGACATCCAGAAAACGCTCGTAATGGCCGAGGTCCAAATCCGTTTCGGCGCCGTCATCGGTGACGTAGCACTCCCCGTGTTCGTATGGATTGAGCGTTCCCGGATCCACGTTGATGTACGGGTCGAATTTTTGTATAGTGACGGAAAAACCCCTGGCTAACAGGAGCTTGCCCAGGGACGCTGAAATAATCCCCTTGCCGAGTGATGAAGTGACACCCCCCGTAACAAAAACATATTTGGTCATGGTCGTGGATACTTTAGACGGGTTGCGAGGGTCGGCGAGGTGGGAAAAAAATCCCTTTGGCCCTGCGACGATTTCCCTTGCAACAAGCCGTTTGTTACGGGCTTCAAAGGTAGGGAAAAATCTGTTAGACTTGTTGCGGGGAGTGCAATATTATCGCATCAAGGTTACATCTCCTTTAAAGCGCTCCACGCGCCCATCGAGGTATTCTACCTGGCCGTGGAATACATAGACGCCGGAGTTTTGCAGCACCCCCTTGTAGGTCCCATCCCAACCAAAGGCGGGATCGTTGGGTATAAAATCCTGTTTTTCAAATACCATAATCCCCCATCTGTCGAATACCCGGATAGAGCGGATGCGCACGACCTCCGGGCCCGAGAACAGCATAAACACGTCGTTTGCCCCGTCGTTATTAGGGGAAAAAACGTTGGGGATATACAGGCGCTGGGAGGGTTGCACCCACACCTGCACCGAATCCAACGCAGTACAACCGTTGGTATCCCGCACGACGGCCGCGAACCAGGTCGTTTGGAGCGGTTGTACATCCAGGGTAGCCCCGATAGGATTGCGCAGGGTATCTGGCCGGGTCCATGTCAAGGCAGCGATCGCGCCGGGCGGGATATTCGTCACCGCCGTCAGCCGCACCCGGTCTCCGAGGGAGATATACCGGTCGGGCCCCAGGTCGAGGGTTGCCGCGAAGCCTGGAGCGATATCGAAGCGCCCGGTATGTTCACAGCCATTGGCATCTTGCACGGTCAATCGGTAGTTGCCAGGGGGCAGGTCTTTAAACTCTTTTTCCGTCACATACCCTTCTGCCCCGCTCAAGCGGAAAATGAAGGGGGATACCCCGCCGTTCACGGCCTCTACCCTTACCCGGCCGTCGCGACGGCCTGTACAGGTTTCGGGAGAGAGGGCAAGCGTAAAGCCGGCAGGTGCACTGCTGTTTTTGAGCGCTCTCGCCGTATCCCTTCCGATACAGCCGTTAGCGGGGTTGATGACCTCCAGCAAGAATGAGCCGGGGAGATCCGTTTTCAGCGAGTCGGTCCGGCTGAGGATAAAAAGATTGGCCACATCCCGCCACTGATACCTCCAGGCGGGGTTAGGAGCCAGTGCAAACAGGGTAGCCTCCTTCAGGTTACAGTCTATTTCCCTGTCCAGTCCGGCATTTGCTATTGGTTTAAGGGTATCCAGTCTGATGACAACGGAGTCCCGGCCCGTGCATCCATTGCGGATTTGCAGCGCTTCGAGGGCATAAGTACCCGGTTTTTTAGCTGTCCAGTTTAAAAGATCGGCCTGGTAAGGCGACGTAAGGCCCTGGAACGACCATGCGTACTGCCAGCCAGGGCTGGCAGTGGTCTGTAAAACGATGCTGTCTATCGAACAGTTCAGCACTCCGGCCCCCGAAATCACCGGTCGGGGGGCAGCGGTATCTATGGCTACTACTGCGCTGGCGCCCCCCCGGCAACCGGTGAGGGTATCCAGCACCTGTAATTCATAGCGGCCGGGCAGCAAAACGCGGGTATTCAAATTCGTATCGAGCGGGTCGGTTTGTCCTTCCCGCCGCCAGGAATAGGCGAATTGCCGCCCTTGCTGGGATCGTTTTCCGTTCAATACCACCGAGGGGGTCGCGCAATCCAGGGTAGCCTCTGCGAAGGCGCTGGCGAGGGGTACGTAGGCTTTGTCGAGTACCTGTGCGGAAGCAGGTAATGAAATACAACCATAGCGACTGTCGCGCAGCACCATTTGGTAGCTGCCGGCTTCTGAAACGAACGGGCGATGAAGATTCCGGTTTTGCCGGTTTATCCCGGGGCCCTCCCAGGAAGCTATATACAGTAGGGTATCTATACGGGAAGCTGCTCCCAAGGGTACCATTCGCCGGGCACAGGTCAAGCTGGTATCGGGTCCTGCGATGGCGAGCGGCCGCTCAATGTAGGCCACCTCAAACGAATCTCTGCCCAGACAACCGCTGGCATCCCGCACCGATACGCTCAGACGGCCTGGCTGGGCGACCTCAATTCGGGGAGTAGCCGCGCCGTTGCTCCAGGTTATGGTTTGAAACGTATCTGCTACGGCGAGACGTGCCACGCTGTCGGTACAGAAGAATGCGTCGCCCGTAATGTTTGGCACGGGTGCCGGCAGGGCTGTCAGCAAAATACTGTCGCGCGCCCGGCACCCATTTTGAGCCTGGACCTCGACGACATACCAACCCGGCGCATAGACAGCCCGCGGATGCACGGAGGTACTGTCCGGCAACCATCGCAAGTCGGCGTAGGTCCCGTTTACCCGGAGCAAGGAAGAATCGCCGGGGCACAACGTGGTGTCCCCTTCTATCTTCGGTTCGGGAGAATCTATGGCAATGACTTTTATGCGGGCGAATCCCGTACAGCCCAGCTCGTCGTTGACCGTCACACCATAAGTGCCTTCGCGACGTACCACGATCCGGTTGCTTTGCTCGCCCGTCGTCCATTCATACGAAGGAAAGCCCTCTGCCACTTCCAGAACTACCGAGTCACGGCTGCACAGGAAGCGGTCTCCGTCGATCACCGGATAGGGGATTCTGGAAAGCACCACCTTTACCTCATCGGAAACCGCACAGCCATTGGGGGCGAAGGCCAGGATGCCGTACGGTCCCGGCTCAGAAACCGCAATGGCGGTATCCTGGGAGCCATTGGTCCAGGTATAATTTGTAAAACCACGCGGAACGCTCAGGACCGTAGTATCATTTCGGCAGAGCCAGAGTTTGCCGCTGATGGCAATAGGCGGCACAGGTTTTTCCTCGATCTCTTTTACCACCTCCTGGACGCAGCCGTTGCCATCGGTAACCGTAACCCGGTACGTTCCCCCTTTAGAGATGGTCACCGTAGCGGTAGAATCGCCGGTTGACCAGTGGTAGCGCTCGTAGTCTCCGCCGCCGGCGATGAGCTGTACTTGTTGCCCCGCACAAAAACCGGATGGGCCGAGGATGAGCGGCTTTACCTTTGGCACCAGTACGACGTCCACGGTTGTGTTGCTCGTACAGAAGTTACTGTCCACTACAGTCAGCGCATATTGGCCTTGTTCGTACACCTCAATAGCAGGATTACTGCTTCCATTGGACCAGAGATAGCGTATAAAACCCGGCCCCGCATCAAAGCGCGCCGTATCGCCTGCACAAAGTGTGAAGCGACCTGGCTGGAGGGCAGGTTGCCTCGGTTCCAGCTTCTGCAACCTGATGGAATCCTCCCGCATGCAGCCATTGGCCGCCGTTACGGTCACCCCGTACATCCCCGGGGAACGCACGACCAGAAGGGTATCGCTCGTTCCTGTGGACCATACATATTGCCCATATCCAGCAGGCACCCTCAACACGGTCGAATCCCCTGCGCAGAAGCGGGTTGCGCCGGCTATCTCCACCACCGGGTTGTTCAGGAGGGTGATTTCTTTGGTGGCTTCCGCACGGCAGCCCAGGGAATCGGTCACGACTAATGAAAATCTCCCTTGCAAGTCCTGCAGGGGCAGGGAATCCATTTGTGCCCCGTTCGACCACTGGTAGGTGGCGTAGCCGGGAGTAGCGCGCCAAACGACCTGCACCCCCTCACACACTTCTGTAGGGCCGCTGATCTCCACGATGGGACGCGGGGCTTCCCGGAGCAGGTGCAGGGCCTCCCCCCGACAGCCTTTGGCGTCCGTCACCGTAATCTTATACTCTCCTGCCTGGCTGGCCAACAGAACGGGCGAGCTGCCCATAGTGGACCAGCGGTACGAGCGGTAGGTAGGGCTCACGGAGAGCAATACCAGGGAATCCGGGCACAGGACCGTGGCCCCTCGGATTACCGGTACCGGCTTTGGATTCACGGTCACCCGGATGGAATCGCTCGCCTTACACCCTTCTACGGAGGTCACGGTAACGCTGTAAACGCCTGCTTTCTGGACCAAGATATCCGGGAAGACCTCCCCTGTGGACCACAGGTAGGCGGCGAATAGCCCGGGGCTAATCCGCCTTATTTCGCCTTCGCAGAATTCGATATCGCTGCCCAGGTTGGGCTGGGGCAGCGGCAGGGAGTCCACCTGTGCAAATGCCGTACCCTGGCAGCCCAGGCTATCGGTCACGGTAAGCGCGTAGGTGCCGGGGCGTGCGACCGGCAGCACGGAGTCCCGGGAACCCTCTGACCATTGATACCTCAAGAAGCCTGTCGGTGCGAATAACGCCGTGGCTCCACCGGTGCAGAAAGCGCGTTTGCCTGTAATCGAAGGCCGTGGATTGGCGCGCTCCGAAATCTGGATTTGCGTTTCGGCCATACAGCCAAAGGTATCTATTACCGACAAGCGCAGGCTCCCACTGGTGCTGACGCGCACTGAGTCGGCCATACCCCCGTTGGACCATTGATAAGAGACGTATCCCGGCAAGGTACGCAGCAAGATGGATTCCCCCGCACAAAAGTACGCAGGACCCTGCACCAGCGGGGGCGGCGGCACTATGGAGGTCAGTTCCCGCCCCCCGACGGCGGTACACCCCTCTTCATCCGTGAGGGTGACGCGGTACGACCCGCCGGAACCCACGGTGATTACGGGAGTGGTATCCCCATTGGACCACTGGTAAGAGGCGTACCCGGCGTCGGCGGATAGCTCTGTCGTTTCGTCCGGGCATAGGATAGAATCACCCGATATGTTCGGGGCAGGGAGAATCTTTTGTGTTAGGCGAAACGTATCGGAGCCTGCGCAGCCCTGCTCGTTGGTGACCGTGAGGCCATACACGCCGGGGGCGGAAACCCGGATAGAGTCCGCCGCAGAGCCATCGGACCAGCGGTAGGAGCCCTGGCCGGGGCTACTGCGCAAGGTGAGCAGTAGTCCGGGGCAAATAGTCCTCCGGCCTAAAATCTCCGGCGAGGGGGACGGATGTACTTGCAGCGACAAGGTATCGCTGCGCACGCAATTCCCTTCCTCTATCAGAAAGACGAAGTCGAACGTACCCGTTGCATTTTTCGGGATGCGCAGGCGTGTGGTGGCAGAATCCGGATTTTCCAGCCAATCCTGTGCGTTGATTGGCCCGATCCAGCGCACCTTTTCTCCCCCATTTGTATTGGAATAGCGCGCTTTCAGATCGAGGCTGCTGCCCGCGCACAATACAGTATCTTTTCCTGCGTCCACTACAACCAGGTCGCAGTTTGGGTTGGCCACGCAGTTCAGGTAAGGGGCAGCCGTACCGCCCCAGGTGAGTCGGAAGGATTCTGCGACTGCCGAGTCGAAATTTACGGCATTCAGGCCCACAAAAAAATCCACCAGGAGGTAAAAGCCCTGGCCGGGCTGTACGATGAGGGAATCCACAAAACCGTCGCCGTCGAGGCCTTCCGTGGTATCCCTTGCCCCCCGCCCCAGGCCGGTGCGGATGATGGTCTGATTGGGAGAAATCTGCGCAAAAGAGCAGCGAAGCGGTTTGCCCAGACTGTCGCAGCCGGGGTTAGGCCCGTATAGTGCAAAATCGTAATCCTGGCCTTTAAAAAGCACGGAGTCGGACAGAGTGAACGAGATGCCGGAATGCGGGGGCATGTCTTTTCGGAACTCAAAATAAAACCAAACGGATATATTTTCCCGGCGTTCCAGGCAGCCCGGGTCATTTTTCAGGTTGCTGAAATCGTCGAGGCCGGCCCCGAATTTAGGGGTGAAGGAGAAAGGGCGGTCGTCGCAAATGACGATGGCCCGCCGGCAGTCATTCGGTTGGCCGAAGGCCAGGAGTGGGATAAAACCAATAATAGCGAACAGTACGTTTTTGAGATTGATGTTACCCATTGGGCTTTATTTATAGACTTGTTGCGAGGGGGGTCATCGAGGGGGTCAAAGCAACAAGTCAAAAAATGACTCTTTTTTCCCTTCTCGTTGCCCCTCGCAATACGTCTGTTCCGCTTTTGATCAGACGCAATGCGACACCCATAGGTAACGCGGAATCCGGCTGTAAATTGCGGTCGGTGCCCACGCTGTGAAACGAGGGCGGCAAGCCATCCCCCCCTTTTTATTCCAGGCCTCTACGCTTGATTTCAGCCAGTACGAACTGGTATTCCCGGCTCATATCGCCCGATACCGAAGTATTCTCTTGTGCCCTTCGGATGAGGTAGGGCGTCACTTCGCGCACGGGGCCGTAGATGACGTATTTGGCCGCGTTGAAACCACCTTTTGCCAGGTTGAAGGTAAGGTTATCGCTCATCCCGAAGAGCTGGGCGAACAACGCATGGGGGTGGTTGCGGGGGATGTTGCGCTGTACCAGCAGGGCAGCCATCCACAACGCGCTCTCCGGGTTATGGGAGGCGTTGCAGCAGGCAATATGGGAGTAGTGATCTATACAGAAGAGCAAGGCCTGGTTATACGCGCGATCCGTGGCTTCCTTGTCTGGGTGGATAGGGGAAGGATAGCCCTGTTCCAGTGCCCGATTGCGTTCTTTTTCCATATACGCCCCACGCACCAGTTTGATTCCCAGGAGATAGCCTTCGCTGTACGCCGTTTCGTAGGCTGCCTTCAGGAAGGCCAGCCGGTCGGTACGGTACATTTGGCAGGTATTGTACACGACTACCCGCTCCCGGTTGTAGCGCTGGGCCATACGCTGGGCCAGTTCATCAATAGCGGGTTGTATCCAGCTCTCTTCGGCATCCAGGGAAATGGTGAGGGCATTGCGCATGGCGGCATGGCACACGGCATCTACCCGCTTGAGCACCCGCTCGTATTCCGCCTGTAAATCGGGACCAGGTTCCGGGGTGGAGCTGAAAGCTTCCAAGAGCCCAAACCGGGCCATACCCGTTATTTTCGTGCTCACCATCGGGATATGAGGGTTCCCGGATGCGAATTCGATGGCGCGGATCGTCTCGTGCATCGTCTGGTCGAAGTCCTGTTCGGTTTCTTTGCCTTCGGCGCCATAGTCGAGGATACTCAGGACGTTCGACTTGGCCATGCGCTGGATGGTGGCGTCGCATTCCAGCAAGGTAGCCCCCCCACAAAACTGGTGGAAGATGGTATGGCGCACCGCGCTTTCCACAAATGGGAGGTGCATTTTTATAGCTGCCATCCCCAATTTCGAGCCAATGCCTACCAGCCACTGGTGGTTCATCAACCCAAAAAGGCGGGCTACTTTGCGCAGCTCCTGGTCGGAGCGGTGCGCAAACGCGGGTTCCGTATTGCTAAAATCCAGATTAAGCCCACCTGGCAGCGATTCGAGAAGCGCTTCGACCTCCCGGATGCTGCCTGCCGGCCCCTCCTTTGATATTTCCATGGTTAAGGCTTTACTTCATTCCAGATTTCCCAGGCCCGTTCTGCCTGTCCATACAGCATACCCAATCCATTGCAGACATGGGCGCCCTGGGTTTTTCCTATTTGCATAAATTTGGTTTCCAATGGATTATACACCAAGTCATACAGGTAGTGCGAAGGCCCCAGCGCCTGATACGGCAGGTCGGGGGCTGCGTCTGTGTCGGGCGACATGCCGAGGGGGGTCGTATGAATGACCAAGCGATACTCCGACAGGAGTCTTTCATCTACGTCCCCATACGCAATGGCCTCTGGTGTGGCCGTGCGCGAGACGAGCAGGGGCTTTATGCCCAGGTGGCGAAGTACATAGACCACTGCTCTGGAAGCCCCCCCGGTGCCGAGGACAAGCGCTGTGGGGAAAGCCTCGACATCCTCTCCCAGAAAGGACAAAAGATCCTCGCGGAACCCGGCCACATCGCTGTTATAGCCTACGAGGCGGTTCCCCGACCTTCGGACGACGTTAACCGCACCGACCTCAGCAGCTCCCGGGTCCAGTTCGTCCAGATAAGGCATTACCGCTTGTTTGTACGGAATCGTCACATTGAGCCCTCTCAGGTTGGGAAGAGCGGCCACCAGCTCCGGGAGCCACTCGATGGAAGGCATCGGAAAGAGGGCGTATTCATAGCCGTCCAGCTTCTCGCGCTCGAATTTTTCCCGAAAGTATTTCCGGGAAAAGGAATGTCCCAGCGGGTATCCAATCAACCCGAACAAATTAGGGAATCCTTTGAGCGTATCTAAAAAAGTTGCTTCAAACCCCATTTTCAGGATTTTTCCCACCCGTTTTTTCGAGTAAATAGACGAGCAGAATACCCGCTAGTACCAGTACAACAACCCCTGCCAGGTAAGGTTCGCCCTGGAAATCCCAGGGCAACACGCTGCGCTCGATAAGAGGCTCCTGCTCCCCTTTGCTGTTGATGCGGTACTCCAGAACGTTCTTCCAGGGCCATATTTTGTTGAGGGAGCCCACCATAAAGCCGGTCAGCACCGCCATCGTAGCGTCGTGGTAGTGTTTGAACAACCAGGTCAGCACCCGGGAAAAAGCCCCCAGACCAAGCAGACAGCCCCCTGCAAAAACAGCTATGATGACCAGGCTCTCCATATCCTGGTTCTGCAGGACGGATTTCAGACTGGTGATGATCAGCGTGTACATGCCCATCAACACGAGCATGAAACTGCCTGAAATACCCGGCAGCATCAGGGCTGAAATCGCGATGGCCCCCGATACGAACACGAACCAGAGGGCGTCAGTTCCCTGGCCCGGCACCGCCAGCGTGTACCATAAGGCGATTGCCGTACCCAGGACCAGGGCCACGACGGTCTTCAAGTCCCAGCGCTTGACCTGCTTGCCTACAAACAGAGAGGAGGCGATGATCAGACCAAAAAAGAAAGCCCACAACAACTGCGGGTAGTGGTGCAGCAAGTGCGTGATCCCGAACACACCGGAAACCAAGCCGGTTGCCATGCCGAGCAACAGATAGAAGAGAAACTCACCGTCTATCGCTTTCCAGACCGCTTTTATGCCCCCCGCACGCCAGGATTTGATCAGTTCAGGCCCCAGAATGGCCTTGATGCTGTTCAAAAGCCGCTCGTATATCCCAGATATAAAAGCAATCGTGCCACCGGATACCCCGGGTATTACCTCGGCTATACCCATAGCCATGCCTTTGAGCGCGAGACTCAATTTTTCGTTTATCGCATTCATGTGGCAAAGGTAAAAGGAAGCAACAAATTATGGATGCAGGGCGGTACTATTTTCGCTTCCGGGTGCGTTATCCCCGCGGATTTTTCGGGATTCAGTGGTATCCTTCCTTCGCCTTCGACAAAAATTTCCAACACGTTCTACATTTTCCATCAAAAAAACTACATTTGCAACTCCCCTCCCTGTCGTTGCGAGGTTCAAAACTACCCTCAGGATTGCCGCACAGCGGAATTTGTCCAAACAACGTTCCTCATTCCACTATTTTGAATGTAATGCCACAAGAATCCCGACAGCCCAGACTGGGCAGCAGGTCTTTTTCAACGGTCGTAGCTGCAGTAGATTTGTTGCGAGGGATCCATCGCAGGGTCAAAAAGGCCCTTTTTCGCCCACACTGCTTCCTCGCAACCAGTCTGGTATTCATGACCATCCTCGCCTGTAGGGGTACAGGTATTGCCCAGACAGGGGATTCCTCCCACGTACTGCTCACCGACAATCCCAATTTCATCCTCGGCATGAACCCGTCCAGCGGGAACTTCCTGGTGCTCCTGCAGGAACAATACTATGAATTAGTCCCTTCAAAAGGCTGGCAGGAATTGGCTTACAAGCGGAACGACATGGATTCATCCCTGTTTTTCCCCCAGATGGCCGTCTATGTGCCTGCCGGGCCCAGAACGTTCTATATCTATCACGGCGGGGGGATGGTATATGAGTTCCGCGATTCGTCCCTGATTCGCATAGACGACTCCTTCCCACACCAGAACCAGTTTGGGAGCGCCATGTTCTACTACGACGGAAGCCTGTACGCGTATGGTGGCTACGGGTATTTTTCCCATAAGAAATATACGACCCGCCTACCCCTGAACAACCCGGAATGGTTCGTCTTCGGATACGCCGAGGGAAAGAGCATCCCTCTGGCGCGCAACAATGTGATGTTTCATCTTTCAAAAGAAGATCGGAAGTTGTACATCGCCGGGGGCAACGGGAATCAAAGTCCGGAACTGGAAGGGACTACCAATTCGTTTTACTACGATATATGGGCCCTGGATATGCGGAGTAAGCAATGGGAAAAATTGGGCGATGTGCCTCCAAGGAACCGGACGCGCATCAATATCCCCTTCTTCAGCGTAGGCGACCAGCTCTTTGCCTTCGAAGTCGGGCAAAGCAAAAGCACCCTGCGCCTGGACTTCAAAAACAACCGCATAGAGAGTTTTCTGCCTAAAATACATACCCGGGCGGATTTCCGGTATTACCCCATCTATTCCCCCAAACACAATCAGGTGTTGTTTGCATTAGGCATTCAGCCGACCAGTGGGAACCCGGGATACCGCATCACACCGGTCCCTTTTGCGGAGTTGACTGAAAACCGCATTTTTTCCAGGATGCTCTACTTCCCAAGCCGTTGGTATGCCTTCGGTGGGCTGTTCCTGCTCGCGGTGGCTGGCGGTTTTGGCTGTGTGTTCTACATTAAGAGAAGGCAAAATCGCATGCTTGCCGTTGCAAGCGGCACGGCTCTGCCTGTACTCGAGCTCCACCGCGGGAAGAAAACCCTTTCTTTCATGAACCGGATCGTTCCACTGACCCAGGAGCACGTCGAAATCATCCTGTTTTTCCAGGAAAACGAATGGGAGTTGAGCAACAACAGACTACTGGAAAAAGTACGGCTCGGCCAGGAATCCCAGGAAGTGCTGAAAAAGCGCAAGACCCGTCTGATAGACGAAATCAACCAGCAGTTCACTTTTACCACGCAATTTACCGAGCCCCTCATCCTCGAAGTCAAGGACACCAACGACCGGCGTTTCAAAGAATTCCGCATCAACCCTTCGTATGTGGACATGATCCAGGTCAGCGGGCCCGCGTAAAGGGCTTTTACTTATCTTCTACCTAAAGGCTGTTTTTCAAAATTTTGTATTTTTTGGCTACAAAACCAGCCAACGGTTATTTCTTTTTTCAGAAAATTAGTATTATTGCTTTTGGGCAATTTTTTCTCCTGTCCTGTGCCGCTGTCCGGGTGAAGCCGCCCGCGCAGGATATAAAAGCAAACCAGCCCTGAGCTCCTCCCGACAAGCCTAATATTTGCGGGGAGGCTGTTAAGGGGTTGACCCTGCCCGTTCGTCTTATGTATTATACTTGTTGCGCGGGGTCGGCGAGAGGGAAAAAATAACTCTTTTTTGCGCCTCGCTGACCCCGCGCAACAAGTCCATTGCAGAACACCCTATTAACGCTCCAAAACATGGAACCAACCCATATCCGGGATCCCGAGTATTTCCACAAAGTCGTGGATTGCCAGTATGCCTGTCCTGCACACACCCCTGTACCGGAATACATTCGCCTGATTGCGCAGGAGAGATACTCAGAGGCGTATATGATCAACTGGGAGTCGAACGTCTTCCCGGGAGTATTGGGCCGCACCTGTGACCGCCCCTGTGAGCCCGCCTGCCGCCGAGGCCGGATTGAGCAAGAGCCTGTAGCCATCTGCCGCCTCAAGCGCGTAGCGGCCGACCACAAGGGGGAGGTGCGCCAGCACATGCCCAGGGGGCCATTCCCGTCCAACGGGAAGCGCATCGCCCTTGTGGGCGGGGGCCCGGCGTCTTTGACCGTAGCCCGCGACCTCGCGCCCTTGGGGTATGAGATTCATTTATTCGACGAACAGGAGCTGGGTGGGGGCTTTATGCGCAGCCAGATCCCCGCGTTCCGCCTGCCGGAATCGGTGCTGAACGAAGAAGTCGGCTACATCCTGGACTTGGGCATACACACCCACTTCAAGCACTACGTTCCAAGCCTGAAAGACCTGTTGGATTCCGGGGCGTACGACGCGATTTTCGTAGGCACCGGCGCTCCCAAGGGCAGGGATTTGCCCGATCTACCCGGCCGGACGGAAGGGGCTGCCCATATCCACATCGGCATCAACTGGCTGGCTGGTGTGGCTTTTGAGCACACGCACTCCATTGGTCGGCGGGTCATCGTGCTGGGTGGCGGCAATACGGCGATGGACTGCTGCCGCACGGCGCGGCGCCTGGGGGGCAGCGAGGTAAAGGTCATCGTGCGCAGCCCATTTTCAGAAATGAAAGCCTCCCCCTGGGAAAAAGAAGATGCCCAACACGAGGATATCCCTATCATAGACAACCACGTACCCAAATCCTTTGTCGTCGAAGAAGGGGTTTTGAAAGGGATGACCTTTGAAAAAGTGCGCGTCGAGCGCGAAAATGGGCGGCGCAAGCTGGTACCCACTGGAGAGCCCGACGTCTTTTACCCCGCCGATGACGTCCTGGTAGCCATCGGGCAAGAGAACAGTTTTCCCTGGATCGAAAGGGGTATCGGACTGGATTTCGATGAGTGGGACATGCCGGTGGTAGATCCCGTCACCTTTGCTTCTACCCACCCTCGGGTGTTTTTTGGCGGCGATGCTGCTTTTGGGCCCAAAAACGTCATCACGGCGGTTGCTCATGGGCACCAGGCTGCTATCTCTATTGACCTGCTCTGCCAGGGCAAAGCGCTGAGCGAACGCCCGGCCCCTTTTGTCAACCTGGTCAGCCAAAAGATGGGCCTGCACGAATGGGCCTACGACAGCGAGGTGGTCACGGACCTCCGCTATACGGTGCCGCTCGCCGAAAAGGAAAAAGCCCTCAGCAGCCGCAAATTAGAGGTGGAACTTGGCTTCAGCCCGCTACAGGGGTACAAAGAAGCGCAGCGCTGCCTGAATTGCGACGTACAGACCGTTTTCCACGATGAAAAGTGCATCGAGTGCGACGCCTGTATGGATATTTGCCCCACCTCCTGCATCACCTTCACCCAGAACGAAGAGGAGGACGTACTGCGCGGCCTGCTGCGCGCCCCTGCCAACAATCGCACCCAGGACCTCTATGTCTCGGGGCCGCTCAAGACCAAAAATGTCATGATCAAGGATGAGAACGTATGCCTCCACTGTGGCTTGTGCGCCGAGCGCTGCCCCACGGCGGCATGGGACATGCAGAAATTTTATTATCAAGTCACTAAAGCTGGCAAGGGCACATGTTCGAGCAACCCAAGATAAACGACTTTGTCATCCGCTTCGCCAACGTCAACGGGACTGGGTCGGCGAGCGCCAACTTCCTCTTTTGCAAATCCATCTTCCGGATGGGTATCCCTGCGACGCCAAAGAATATTTTCCCCTCCAATATCCAGGGCCTCCCCACCTGGTATGAGGTGCGCGTCAGCGAGAAAGGCTACCTCGGCCGCCGGGAGGGCATAGATATCATGGTGGCCGTCAACCCGCAGAGCATAAAAGCCGACCTGCAGAGCGTGCGCCCCGGAGGCTATTTCATCTACGACAGCACTAAAAAGCTACCTCCCGATTACGAGCGCCCGGATATCCATTTCCTGGGTATCCCCATGATGGAGATGTGCAACAACGCCTTCAGCGATGCCCGGCAGCGGCAATTGTTCAAGAACATCATTTATGTCGGCGCGCTGTCTGCCCTGCTCGACATCGAGTTTGAGGTGTTCGAGGCCCTGCTCGCCGAGCAGTTTGCCGGCAAGGAACGCCTCATAGAGCCCAATATCAAAGCGCTGCAGATGGGCGTAGCCTATGCCCGCGAGCATTTTGCCTGCCCCATGGACATACGCGTGGAACGGCGGGATGCCATCGGCGATTCCATCCTCGTGGACGGCAATTCCGCCTGCGCCCTCGGGGCTGTCTATGGGGGTGCTACCGTGGCTGCCTGGTATCCCATTACGCCTTCCACTTCAACCGTAGAGGCGTTCATGGACTACTGCAAAGCATATCGGGAAAACCCGGAAACCGGAGAGCGCAACGTAGCCATCATTCAGGCAGAAGACGAGCTGGCTGCCATTGGCATGGTCATTGGTGCCAACTGGAACGGTGCGCGTGCCTTCACGGCCACCAGTGGCCCCGGCCTTTCCCTCATGAACGAATTCCTGGGGCTGGCGTACTTCGCCGAAATCCCCACCGTATTGATTGATGTACAGCGCACAGGGCCTTCCACCGGGATGCCTACCCGCACCCAGCAATCGGATATCCTGGAAGCTGCGTATGCCTCGCACGGCGATACCAAGCACGTACTCCTTTTTCCTTCCAACCCCAAGGAGTGCTTCGACATGACGGCCGATGCCTTCGACCTGGCCGAACAACTACAGACGCCGGTCATCGTCATGACCGACCTCGACCTCGGCATGAACGACCACATCTCCCCTCCTTTTGAATGGGACGACTCGCGCAGCTACCAACGCGGCAAGGTCTTGGGCGCCGAAGAGCTCGAGCAAATTGAACGCTTCGGCAGATACCTCGATGTAGACGACGACGGTATCCCCTACCGCACCCTGCCCGGCACCCACCCCACCAAAGGCTCCTTCTTTACCCGGGGCACTTCGCGCGATGAGTACGCCGTCTATACCGAGAATGGCGCCGCTTACCAGCGGAATATGGATCGCCTGGTCAAGCAATGGCGTACGGCGCGGTAGTATGTGCCCGCCCCGCCCCTGTATAAGACGGAGAG
>CAZSMU010000019.1:23015-39365 GCA_964607915.1 uncultured Haliscomenobacter sp. | reverse complement strand
GGGAAGAAAAGGGCCTTTTTGACCCCTCGATGATCCCCCTCGCAACAAGTCTATTCATCGCAAAAGCGTCGTTTGGCCTCTGCGTGATTCCTTGTAGCCATCTATATATTCAGCCTCTAATAGCCAGACAAAGAGGCCGGGGGATAGCGGCTGCCCTCTGAAGGTGCCGTCCCAACCAGTACCAGCATCGTTCGTAAAAAAGTCTTTTGCTTCGTATACCAGTTGGCCCCAGCGGTCGAACACCTGAAAAACGAGGATTCGGGTTCCGTTCAACCCATGTACGAGCAGAAGATCGTTCGCGCCATCTCCATTGGGCGAAAACCCCGTGGGAACCAATATATCGCGCTCTTTCGCGATGTTTACCGTTACCCGGTCGGAAGCTTCGCAGCCTGCGCTGTCTATGCCGTTCAACTGGTAAGAAATGGTGTTCTGAGGGAAGGACAAGGGGGTTGCGCAGCTCGTACAGCTCAGGGTGCCCGGGTAGGGCTCCGCCCAGGTAAAGGCCACTCTTCCCTGGGCCCCTGTCGCGCTGGCTTTCAAGGCCAGGGTATCCCCAAGTTTGATCCGGTAGCTGTCCGGACCAGCGTCCACGACGAAGGCGGGAGGGCTTTTCACGGCGACGCGCTCAAAGCTCTGGCATCCGTTGCCGTCCCGCACATACACGTCGTAATTGCCTGCTGCGAGTCCGATCAGGGCGGGTACGAGTTTGAAGTCCTTGCCATTGAGGCTGTACGAATAGGGTGCTTTCCCGCCGGAGGCCGCGATGTCTATCCGTCCGTCGTTTGCCCCGAAGCAGGAAGTCTGGACAGTGCTCAATCCGATGGCTAATTTGCTGCTCGGGATGAGTTCAGGTTGGGCCAGGGCTACGCAGTTTTTCGAATCGGTCAGGGTCAACTGGTACGTTCCGGCCAGCAGGTTGTTGCGGGCAAAACCGGTCCCTCCGTCGTTCCAGGCGATTTTATAAGGTCCTACCCCTCCTTCCGGTTGTACCTGAATCGAACCGGTGGCATCGCCAAAGCAGCGATTATTCCCCAAGGCGATTGCTGCGCTCAGTTGAGGGGGGTGTGCAATAGTAATTTTGCCCTCTCCAAAGCAGCCGAATTCATCCGTGACGATTACCCGGTAGGTACCCTGCGAGAGGCCGGAAACACTCTGGCCTGCCACAGAGGTCAGAGGTAGTTCCCACCGATAGGTAAAGACTTTACTTTCGGCGCGCACGGAAGCCACCCAGGCCTTGCCGTCGCTGCCGCCAAAGCAGGTGGCATCCGTTTTTTCGAGCGTGGGCTGTATGGGGATTGGCTGGCGAAGAAAGCGGCTGGTCATAGCCTGGCAACCCTGGGGGTCGGTCACCGTGACGGTATATTCCTGATCTCCCCGCAAGTTGGCGATAGCGATTCCGGTGGCACCGTTGCTCCATTTGAAAACATAGCGGCTAAAGTCTGCCGACGGACGGCCTTTCACAAAATTGATGCCTATGCGGCCGTTGCTCCCGCCAAAACAATTCGGTGTGTTCACAATCAAATTAGGCTCCATTTCCGGCAGGTCTTTCAACTGTATAGCGGCACTAGCCGTACATCCTTTTATATCGGTTACCGTCAGCGCGTAGCGTATGGAATCCAGCCCGCTGAGTTCGGCGGCGGTGGCGCCATGGGCCCATTGAAAAAAGTACTCCGGACCCGTACCTCCCCTGGCGACGGCTTTCACCTTGTTTTTCTGCTCCCCGTAACAGCCCGATTCCGTTTGCAGAATTTCCACTCGAATCGGTTCTTCCGGTTCCCTCACCACCGCTTGTGCGAAAACGCGGCATCCCTTTTTATCGGTCACGCTTACCGAATATTGACCCGAAGCCAGTTTATCGATAAAAGAACTTGTTTCGGTTCGATTATTCCAGGAATAGGCATAAGGTGCCGTGCCCCCCAGAGGAGTGGCACTGACCCCTCCATCCGCGCCGCCATAACAACTCACCTCTTTGGCCAGGAGGTTGACCGACAAGGCATCGGGCTCGGGCACGACGACCGTATCTTTCAAGAGACAACCTTTGGAATCCTGTATGCTCAATACGACAGGGCCACCCGCGAGCATGGTCGCCAGGGGGCCAACCTGTCCGAGGGGATCGCTCCAGGAATAGCGATAGGGGATAGTCCCTCCGTTGGCGTAGGCCCACACTTCCCCGCTTCGCCTGCCGTTGCAATCCACCGGAGTGATAGAAAAAGAATCGATCCGGAGCGCTGAAGGTGCCGCGAGTTCCGCACAGGCTTTTGTTTGACAGCCCGCTCCGTCGCTCACCGTTACGCAGTAGTATCCCGCGCCGAGCCGACCCAGGGTATCCTGTCCGGTACCGGTGGACCAGGCGTAGCGGTAGCTGCCGTCTCCTCCGCTCACCTGCGCGGAAATACGCCCGTCGGCCTTATCGAAACAACTCGGCGCGGCCATTTGAAGCACCGCGTTCAGAGGCTGAGGTTCCAGCAGGGAAAGGGTGTCTGTAGAGGTACAGCCCAGACTATCGGAGGCAGTGAGCACATACTTTCCCGGGCCGAGGTTGCTCAGCGAATCCCCCAGCGCCCCGCTGCTCCATTCGAAGCGAAGACGCCGTGAGGTATTGCCCGCAGTCGCCAGGAGCGCCCCGTTCTTTTCTCCAAAGCAACGGATGGGGCTTTTCACCTGTATCCTGGCGCCGATTGCGGCCGCTTCCCCGATATCGAAGAAAATCGTGTCGGCACAGTTGTTTTGGTCAATAGCAATGGCAAAATATGCACCGGCTGCCAAGTTATCGAACACTCCGTCTGCAGAAAGGGTACCGCTGCCGTTGAGCTGGTACGCATAAGGCGGAAAGCCTCCCGCCGCTGAAACCAGCGCCGCACCGGAATTCCCGCCGAAGCAGAGGGCATCCTGTTTTTGTTTCACAAAGGCAGCGATCGTACAGGGCTCATAGATACACCCAACGACCCCTGTGCGTACCCCGCAGGACAAAGCGTTGCTGTCGGGTACGGCTTCGACTACCAGACGCAGGGCATCCCCTGAAGCATAAAAGTCGGGGGGTAGGAAAAACGTATCCGGCGCGGGTAGGATCAGAGAGGTATCCTCTCCATTGATTTGAAAAAACAATTTGTACGCCACGGCATCCGGAATAGCCCCCCAGGAGAAAACCGCCTGCCCGGTTCGGCTGAAGGAGCATTCCGGCTCCGGGGCGGGCAGCGCCTTGCGCAGGTCCACCCGAAGGGTATCTGTTTGGGTACAGCCTTTTTTATCAAAATATTTTAAAACATAGTTTGTCGATTGCAATGGCTTTATGATTACCTCATCGCAAGATGTACACGATAGTCCTTCGGAGGGCGACCAGCTATAGGCTAGTTCATTTTCGCCTTTAAAGACGATGCTCCACTCCTCCAGGTATCCATATTGCAGAGAATCGAAGCCATCGGACACCAAAAGAGCCCATTCGCCGGCAACACGTGCACCCTGCAGCTCCTTCCAGTCTCCTTCCGGTGCAAAAACGCCGTTGAACGGCGCATCGCCACGCGTCACCGGGAGCGACGCCCCCGGCGAAAAACAGGTATGGGAATAATCATCCAAGCCGCCTCCATTGCCACTGCTCAACTCCATCTGCTCCCCGGAGGGCGCCCGCAAAGCCAGAGTTATATCTTCGGCCCAATCGGTTCGAAGGGTTACGCATACGCGCTCAATCTGCGCAAGGGGGTTATCTAATACTTCGAAAGGCAGGGACTTCACGGGAAGCAGCGCGGGGTAAGGGGCATTGGGCGGATGGTTGGCATATCCGATGGGGTATTGCGGGTTGCTCTTGTACGCAAAAAGGCTATCGCCTGGCGACAAAGCCCCGACCTGAAGCGCCAGAGAATCGCCTTCACAAATCGCAGTATCCGGCAGTACGGGGATTTCCGGCAGGCAATTCGGGCAGTCCGGGCTGCCTTGAGGAAGCACTTCCATCTGTAGGCGGTACTCCGATACACAGCCCAAGCCGTCGCTTGCCTGGAGGATGTAGCTGCGAAGACCCGCCGTATCGGCGAGCGCCGCCGCAGTATCCCTCAGTTGAAATATCATTTCCGGCTGGTAGCGCCAGCGCAAGCTCTGTATCGGCGGGCGCAGGGTATCCCCAGACGCTCTGCGCACCGCCCCAGGGAATACGTTCAACCATTTTGGTCCGCCTGCAATGCCGATGGCTGCATTCAGGCGCAGGGTATCTCCGACGCAGAGTACGGGCGTCAAGCCCCGGGCGGAAGGTTCGAATACCGGACTGGGGGCAACGAGTATTTCGGCCACCGACTGCAAGGTCGTACAACCCGCTCCATCTGTGGCCAGGACCCATAGGGAATTACTGCCCGGGGTATCAAATATTTTGCTGTATGTCAATCCATTGCGTTCATTTTTACCGTTCAGCATCCAGGATATGGACGTGCTTGACAAAGCCTGCTCATAGCGCACCCGGTTATCCGGGAACGCCAGGGCAACCCTTGCGGAGATGCCCTCTCCCCGGCAGAGCGGGATCAGGGAAGGATCGCTGGAGTCTCGTTCTGCTTCTATTCCCTGTACCTCGATGGAAACCCGCTGGCAAAGGGCACCACAGGAAAGGTTGACATCCCAGCCCCTTGCCTCTCCTGTCGCATCGGAAATAAACAAAAAGGCAAGACATCCGCTTGCGTTCTGTACACTCGCCTGTATGGAGAAGGAATCTAACTCAATATTCTTCAGCACCATCTGCACAGGTGCGGTGGTATCCGGGCCATCGAAAATGCGGAGGGAGTCCCCTGCACCGATTTGCAGGGAATTAAAAAACAAACGCAGCCCGGCACCGGCACTGTCCGGGCAAAAACGAACCAACAAGCGCATATTCGGAGCGTAATTGCCGGGGCCGTCTGAAAAACTACCTCCACAGGTGCGGATGCTGGTATCACGAGGCACTGCCTGGGCCGACAGAACAGCGCTCCATACCAAAAGCAAGAAAAGCAAACTGGTAGAGCGCGCTATACCAGACTGCAAGAAGGCAAAGAAAATCGGTTTTTCGTCCACACGAAGGCTTTTTGATATTTCGGGATTCGCGATATGAACCGGGCATATCCGGCAGGATAACGCCACATTCGGGTTATTCCATACAAATGAAAGGATAATTACCCTAAAATGCGCTGTTATGCATGCGTAATATCCCTAAAAACAGCAATTCCGTCCACTAAAATACTACCTTTGGGCTTGCAAAAAAAGCCTTTCCATGAATCTGTTGGACGGAAAAAAACTAGCTGCGGACATCAAGTCCGAGCTCAAGGTACAGGTCGAAGCAATCCTGGCCCGGGGGGAACGCCCCCCACATCTTGCGGCTGTCCTGGTGGGCGATGACCCTGCCAGTCAGGCGTATGTAGGCAACAAAGTGCGCTCCTGCGCAGAAGTCGGCTTTGCATCTACCCTGATTCGGCGCCCCCCGGAAACTACTGAAGAGGAGCTCCTGAACGTCGTAGCCCAGCTCAACCGGGATCCTGCCATCGACGGGTTCATCGTCCAGTTGCCCCTGCCGGCGCACATAGACGAACAAAGGATCAACCTTGCCATAGACCCCCGGAAAGACGTAGATGGCTTCACACCCGAAAACTTCGGCCGCATGGCACAGGGCCTCCCCTGCTATCTGCCCGCTACACCTTTTGGAATACTGGAAATGCTTCGGCGCTACCAAATCCCGACCGAGGGGCGGGAAGTGACGGTCGTGGGGCGCAGCCACATTGTAGGAACACCGATCAGCATCCTTCTCTCCCGGAAGGGATATCCGGGAGATGCCACGGTCACGCTGTGCCATAGTCGATCAAAGGATCTCGCCGGACATTGCCGCAAGGCAGATATCCTCATCGCCGCCATTGGCAAAGCCGATTTCATCACTGCCGATATGGTAAAACCGGGGGCAGTCGTCATTGACGTGGGCATAAACCGGGTGGACGACCCTGCATCTGCCAAAAAGTACCGGCTGACCGGCGATGTATCGTTTTCTGAGGTAGCCCCGCTTGCCTCCTGGATCACTCCGGTACCCGGCGGCGTGGGCCAGCTCACGGTAGCCGCCCTGCTCCTGAATACCCTGAAGGCTCGACAAAACGAAGTTTATCCCGCTTAGATACGACAATCACCCCTTCGCTATGCTTTACTATCGCTATATTTTTCAAGCTGACCCCGCCCTTGCCGAACCCTTGTTAGCCTGGCTTTCCGAGCTCCCCTTCGAAGGCTTTGAGGAAACCTCAGACGCTATATCGGGCTTTCTGCCCGGAGATGCAGACCGCGACCTCGTGCAGCAAGCCCTCGCGGAAATCGCGGACCAACTGCCCTTTTCCTATTCCGTTGAAACCATACCACCGGAAAACTGGAACGCCGTGTGGGAGCAAAATTTCCAGCCCGTCCAGGTCGGTACCTTCTGCGGGATTCGGGCTGAATTCCATCCGCCATTCGACGGGGTGCGCCACGAACTGGTCATACAGCCCAAAATGGCCTTTGGCACAGGGCACCACGAGACCACCTATATGGTGGTCGAATACATGGCGGATATTGATTTTCATGGAAAACGGGTGTTCGACTATGGCTGCGGAACCGGCATACTGGCCATTCTAGCCGCAAAACTTGGGGCCCATGCCATAGACGCCGTCGATATCGAGTCCGCAGCCGTCGAAAATGCCATCGAAAATGCCGGGCGCAACGGTGTGGCTTACGCCGTTTACCATGGGACGCTAAACGAGGTCCCTGCCTCGGTGTACGATATCATACTCGCCAATATCAACCGCAACGTAATACTTGATTCCCTGTCGGCGTTGTATAACAAGCTACCTCCCGGGGGCGACCTGATTATTTCCGGAATCCTCGGTTCCGACAAAGAAACAGTACAGGATGCCGCCATTGCGCACGGGTTCCAATGGATATCCCAAAAGGCCAAAGGGAACTGGATAGCCGCAAAGCTGAGGCGCCAATAACACATTAGGCTTGTGGCGGGGAATCGGCAAGCATCAAGAAGGTTTTTTCCATTTCAGCCTCTCCCCTTCTACGAGTCTGACAAACCCGATTTTATGCATCGTTGGTTCTGTTTGAGCGTATTCCTAGGAATCTACCCTGCCTGGATGAAGGCTCAGGTTGCCGATACTTTCCCCCGGGCACAGGAAGCCTTTTTCCAGTCTTTGGGAAGTTTGCTGCTGGAAAGCCGGAACGCTGAGGCGACCCGCTCCTTCCAGGATTTCGAGCAATCGCGGCGAAGCAAGCCGCTCCTGCCCGACGAGCTCGCCCTCGTACAGCAAACCTGCGGGCAGATGCGCAAAAAAGGCCTGTCGGCACACCCGTATTTCAGCACCTACCTGGATGCTGTTGCCGCACTGCGCACCCTTTCGGCGGAACAGGGGATTTTTGTTTCCTGGCACGACATCAGCAACTGGATGCTATCGGCGGAATATCCTGGGCCGGCTACCTCCGTGTTTGATTTTTTCGGCTTTTCCAATCACTTTTTCCGCTCCAACCACTTAAAGATCGGCGATGCCAACACCGTTGGATGGCGGTTGAAGTCGCCCGCCTGGAGCTTGAAGATAGCGCAGGGCGAACCCGTATTGCTCGTTTCAAAAGCGACCCTGCTGGGCGAAAACAGCCGGGATTCCGTTCTGATAGCGAATACTTCCGGCCAGTATTTCCCCTTGCGAAGCCAGTGGCAAGGCAAAGGCGGCACAGTCAACTGGGAGCGCGCAGGCCTGGGTGCCGAAGTCAATGCCTTGCTCAGCAGCTATACGGTGGATACGCGAAAAAGCGCGTACAGCGCCGACAGTGCTGCCCTAAGCTATCCAAAAGTACTGGGCAACCAACGGATTACCGGAAAATTGAGCGACCAGTTGGTATCTCTCGAAGCAGAGCGAGGGCTGTACAATCCCCAATTTGAGTCCTACCAGTCCCGCGATATCAAAGGGATTGCAGAAGGACTGCAGTTTTCAGGCGGGTTCAAGCTGCAGGGTAAAACGATTTACGGCATAGGAGCGGAGGGCCGCAAGCCCGTCTTGCAGGTCTTTAACCAGCGGGGTGGATTGGCCTTCAAAGCCAGTGCCGACGAGCTGGTGGTCCGCCAGGGGGAATCCGTTTTTGCCGAACGAGCCAGCATAGCTTTCTACCTGGAAAAAGATTCCATCTTCCACTCCTCCGCCAACTTCAAGTTCAACCTCGCCAATAAGGAACTCCTGATGACCAGGGGAAAGTATGCTAACGACCGTAGTCCTTTTTTCAGCTCCGCGCACCAGGTATTCATCCATACCGACCAGATCCTTACCTCCATAGATGGGGAAAAGGCATTTATCGGAGAAAAAGCGCTCGCCATCGTACGAAAACCACCCGTAGAGTTCGAATCGGTTGATTTTTACAGCCAAAAAAGCTACGACGAACAGCAGGGCATTGCTTCCGGAAATCCACTGGCGATGATCAAGCGGTTTTCAGACGAACAAAACCAAACTACGCTGGATGCCGACCGACTGGCCCGGTTCTTCAATCCCGAATTCAGCGCGGCAAGCATAGAACGCTTGTTATTCGACCTCTCCGCTCAGGGATTTGTGCGGTACGACACCGAAAGCAAGCGCATCGAAATCCAGCCCAAGCTCTTTCACTACGAAGAGGCCAAACAGCAGCGGGCCGACTTTGACATGCTCCGCCTCAGCTCAAAAAGCGACCAACCCAACGCCATCCTCAACCTGAGAAATGCAAGGATGGAAGTGTCCAATACGGAATTCATCTCCTTCAGCCCAAGGCAACGGGTATCCATAGCACCCGATTCAAACCGGATCATCCTGGGCAAAAACCGGGATATGGAATTCAGCGGGATTTTACAGGCAGGATTTTCCGAACTGAAAAGCAATCGCTGGAAGTTTCGGTATCAAACCTTTCAAATCGCAGGTGACTCCATCGAATACCTCCGGCTCTTTGCCCCGGAAAAACGCTTCGATGAAGCCTCCGAACAACCCGCGCCCTTCGCCCTAACGTCCGACATAGAAGATTTCAGGGGGACTTTGATTGTGGATGCCGAGCGGAATAAAAGTGGCCGGGCCGATATCCCTATCTTTCCCTCCCTCAACACCAAAGGCAAGGCATTTGTCTATTACGATGGCCCTTTCGCCAAGGACACCGTGTATAAACGCGATTCTTTTTATTTTGAACTGGACCCCTTCCACCTCAACCAACTGGATAACTATGTGAAAGATGAGTTGCTTTTCAAGGGTTGGCTCGTACCGGCGCATATTTTCCCGCCGTTCCGCGAAACCTTGCGGGTGCAGGCTGATTATTCCCTCGGTTTCAGACACGATACCCCCGTCGAAGGATATCCCACATACGCCAAAAAAGGAAACTTTAGCGGCAGCCTCCAACTCAGCAACCGAGGGCTGACAGGCGAAGGAATCCTCGCTTTCCAAGGTGCTAAAATCAGTGCCCGGGACTACCTGTTCCGGCCGGACCGACTCAGCGGCAGTGCGCGTGCGTTCGATATCCCGGAGGTACGCGGCGAGAAAGAATCCCCTAAAATAGCCGGCTCTGATGTAAACATCAACTGGGTGCCTTATGCCGACAGTATGTATGTTACCTCCGCTTCTCAGGGCTTTAAAGTATTCGATGAAGGCATACACAACCTGGCCGGACAGTTGATCCTCACCAGCAGCGGCATCAATGCCAGCGGCACCCTCGACTGGCCGGACGCCCAAATCAAAGCCCCTATCCTCCGCTTCGGCGCCCGATCGGTCCAATCAGATACCCTCTTCCTGGGCATCAAAGCCCAGGGGCAGGAACAGTTTGCCCTGCAGGCAGAAAAAACGGGTGGACGAATTGATTTTGACCAGAAAAAAGGCAGTTTCAAGGCCCCTCTACAGCCTTCGTCCACTGTTTTTCCCCTCAACCAGTACGAAACCAGTCTCAATGCCTTCGACTGGGATATAGAAGCCAAGGCAATCACCTTCTTACAAGCACCGGATAGCGCCGCCTCATTCACCTCCACCCATCCCGAACAAGACCGGCTCTCCTTCCGTGGCAAAACCGCTGTATATGATCTGGACTCCACCGTGTTAAAGGTTGGCGGTGTACCCTATATCGTGAGTTCAGACGCCTTCATTTATCCCGACAGCAACCGCGTGTATGTGCAGTCCGGAGCCGTCATCACCCGTCTCGAAGATGCGGTCATCGTATGCGATACCCTAAGCAGGAAACACACTATCAGCCGGGCGAGTGTGGATATCCTGGGCAAAAAAGAATACCGCGCCAGCGGATATTACCAATACCCGGTGGGAAACCGGGAACAGGAAATCGCTTTCAACAATATCCAGGGCACACGGGTGGGAAAAGGACCGGTAAACCAGCGTCCCTCTGCGACGGTCGCCCAGGGAGAGGTGAGTGAAGCAGATAGCTTCCTCATGGACGACAAGTTGTCTTTCTATGGTCAAATCAGCCTGGGATCGGATTCTGAAAACCTCAAATTCAGCGGTTTTGCGCGCATCAACAGCGAGCGGCTGCCCGAACAGCAATGGTTTAGCATCTCTGCGCAGGCCGATCGGAAGAACGTCGTCATCCCTTTCAAAACACCGCGCAACCCGGAGTCAGTAACCCTGGAAACCGGGTTGTTCCTGAGCAAGGAACAGGGTTTTGTCTATCCGCTGCTCATGATGCCGCCTTACTTCCGCAGGGACCGACCTTTGTTTCCGGCAAAAGGCGTCTTGCGCTACGACAAGCAAAAAGACCGCTTTATCGTCGGGGATTCGTCTAAAGTGCTCGCCGACCAGCGCAGCGGCAACCTCCTGACCTATTTTTCAAAAACCGGGCGCGTGGAAGCCGAAGGGAAGTTCAACCTCGGATCCGGGCTCAAAAATTACAAGATCCAGGCCGCCGGTACAGCAACCACCCAGTTTCGCGAAGGCCCTCCGCCTTCAGAAGCAGACTCCAATGCGATCGCAGCTCCCCCGCCGCCGGCAGAGTTCGACCTGGTCGCCGGTCTGGACTTCACCCTGCCGGATCGCCTCCTGCGGATTATACAGAACGAAATCGCCTCTTCCAGCTTTGCCGCCTCGCCTATCCCCTATCTGAGCGACATCAACTACTATCAAAGGTGCTTTTCCGAAATTTTCCCCGCGAATTCCGATGTGGAAACCGCCATCGGCGGCCTAACCAACGGCATTTTTTCCATTCCAGAAAAAGACAATCCCTACACCCTGCTCCTCAGCGGCCTGAAAATGCGCTGGGACACCGACTACCAGTCGCTCGTCTCTAAAAAATCAGAGGCGGGACTCGTAAGCATCAAAGGAAAGCCTATCAGTCAGGTACTCGATTGTTATGTGGAGTTCAAGATGCCTTCCAACGAAGACGACCGGGTATATGTACATCTCCAGTTGCGCAACCAGATCTATTACTACTTCGGCTACCGAAACGGCATCCTGGAAATCAACTCCAACGACAACCGGTTCATGGATGAAGCTGCCAAAATGAAACCCAATGAACTGGTGCTGAAAATGCCCGATGGAAAATCATTCGAAATACAGATCGTGGAATCCAATCGGGCGCAAATGTTTTTAAGAAGGGCCAAAGCCGCTGCAGAAGCCAAATAAACCATACGAGTATGAAACTATCGTCTATCCACATTTATCCGGTCAAGTCCCTCGGTGGGTTCAGCGCAAACGAATGGAAACTCGAAGCCAGAGGGTTAGAGCACGATCGCCGCTGGATGCTCGTGGATGAGAGCGGCTTTTTTCTCACGCAGCGTACCCTTCCGGAACTCTGCTTGCTGGAGGCCATCGTTCAAGACGCACATCTCTTCATCCGGGACAGGAGAAAACGGCAGGAGGACCTCATGCTACCAGTTGCCGTTCCTGCCGGGGAAAAACTTCGGGATGTACAGGTCTGGAACGATATCGTTCCCGCCCTACTTGTAGAGCCGGAGCGGGTTTCGGCCTGGTTCTCCGGAATCCTGGGCCGCAACCTGTACGTAGCCTACATGCCTGACCACAGCGAGCGCCCGGTAGATGCTCAGTACGCCCAGCCGGGCGATATCGTGAGTTTTGCAGATGGATACCCTGTGCTCCTCACGCTGAAAGCTTCCTTGGAAGATTTGAACCAGCGTTTAGCAGAACCCGTTGGCATGGAGCGTTTTCGCCCTAACCTCGTCGTGGAAGGCGGAATGCCCTGGGAGGAGGATTCCTGGCGCTCTGTAGCGGTTGGGGAAGCCCACTTTCGCACCCCCAAGCCCTGTGCGCGCTGCAAAGTGATCACGATAGACCCCACGAATGCCGAGGTAGGGGTGGAACCCATGCGAACCCTGTCTGCCTTTCACAAGCAGGGGAACAAGACCCTCTTTGGAATGAACGCCTGCTGGGAAATCCAGTCTGGAGATACGGTCCGGGTAGGCGACTCTATAACCCTGTTAAAACAGGATATCGAGGATCATTAGTCCGCAGAATACTACGCTCGCCAATCCATTCATGGTGAAAAAGGCCAGGTTGACCCGGCTTAGATCCTTTGGTTTCACCAATACGTGCTGGTATCCCAGCAAAGCGATGTATGAGATAGAAGCGGCGAGTTGCAGCCCGCCCATGCGGGCAGGGTGAGTTGTCTGGAGCAGATAGCCTGCCGTGAGCATAGTCAGGATGCTCAACAGATGGAGCGAACGGGAGAGCCATAAAGCCTTGTTTCGGCCCATCCAGACCGGGATGGATCTCAGCGACATAGAACGGTCGAAGTCATCGTCCTGAAGGGCATAGATGATGTCGAAACCCGCTGTCCAAAGCAGTACCGTCAACGAATACAGGATCGGGATGGTATCAAACCCGCCGCCGCCTGCCAGGTAAGCCCCCAGAGGTGCCAGGGCCAGACCCAGGCCCAGTACAAAATGGCACAAGGCCGTGAAACGCTTGGTGAAGCTATAGCCCAGGATGACCACAAGGGCAACGGGCGACAGGAAGAAGCAAAGCCGATTGATGAACCAGGTGGTCGCTATAAAAAAAAGGACATTCAGCGCGGTAAACAGCAGCGCGGCGCGGGGATGGATGACCCCGGCCGGGATTTCCCGTTGCCGGGTCCTCGGGTTTTGCCGATCGTAGTCCCGGTCGAGGTAGCGGTTGAACGCCATGGCCGCACTCCTGGCGAAGACCATGCACAGCACGACCAGGCCCAGCAACTTCCAGCTAAAAGCGATGTCGGTATGCATCCATGCCAAGAAAAAACCCAACAAAGCGAAAGGAAGCGCAAAGACCGTGTGGCTGAACTTGATCAGGGAGAAATAGGCTTTCATGTAGGTCGGTTGACAGGCTTGTAGCGGGGTCGGAGTCTTTGGCCCTCGGTGGTTCCCGCAAGAAGTCCAATAAAACGAAGCCTGTCAGCGAGGCAGCCCGGCACTTAGCCCGACGACCCCTCTGACAGGCCCCGTATGATTTTTTTTAAAAAGCAAGGGATGCTTTAGTTCCCGGCTTTCGCCTCTACTTCCCCTTCGAGGTAGATGAAGGTTTCCGGCGGCGTAGTATTGGCTACGAGGGTAACGCGCTTGCTCTGTCCGCCAACCTTGCCCGTAGCGTCGAACACGACGGTGATTTCACCCGTTTTGCCCGGGGCGATGGGTTCGCGCGGCCAGGTTGGGACCGTGCAACCACAGGTGCTGCGTGCGTCGCTCAGGATCAGGGGCTCATTGCCCGCATTGCGGAACTTGAACGTGTGCGTCACCTTTTCCCCGTCTTTGACCTTTCCGAAGTTATAGCGATCTTCGCCGAAGGCGATAGTCGTCGTCGGGCCGGCAGGCACCTCGGGTTGCTGAGCCTGAGTACCCTGCGGATCGGCAATGGTGGCAGGTGCTTCGGTAGAGGCTACGTCTTGGCGGGCGGCGTCGCGCGCATCGGAGCCGGTACTTTTGCACGAGCTGAGCGCTGCGAAGGCCAGAGAGAATAAAACAGCAGATTTTAGATACTTCATGGCACTTTTGGTTATGAACATTTGGAAAATCCGTATGGGAACGCAAATCTACGCAAAGAGGTTCACAGTAGCGCTAAAAAACGCCCCCTTGTTGTTAATGAGCTGTTAATCGCGGCCGTTTAGCTTCTACCCAGGCGCTGAATTGGGCCTGGTCTTTCGCATTGAGGCAGTTTTCTGCGGGGAGTCCTCCTTTCCGGGCCGACAGGACGCCGAAGCGGATATCGCGAATACCCGACTTGCTGTGCGCATCCGGATTGATGGCGATGGGCACTCCCTTTTCGAGTGCATAAGAGATCCAGGTGTAGTCTAAGTCCAGTCGGTAGGGGTTGGCGTTCAACTCGATAGCTACCCCGTTCGCCGCGCAGGCATCGATTACCTCCCTGTGCCGGATTGGATAGCCCGGCCGGGAGAGCAACAAGCGCCCGGTCGGATGGCCGAGGATGCGCGTTTGAGGCTGTTCGATCGCTTTTATCAAACGCCGGGTTGCCTTTTCCTCATCCATTTTCAGATTGCTGTGAATAGAAGCTATCACGACCTCGAAGCAATCGAGGATTTCGGTCGGATAATCTAAGCTGCCATCGCTCAGGATATCGCTCTCTATACCCTTGAAAATCCGAAAGGGTGAAAGCTCCTGGTTGAGCCGGTCAATCTCCTCCATTTGTACCCGTACGCGTTCCGAGGAAAGACCATTGGCATAAAAAGCCGATTTTGAGTGGTCCGTGATTACGAGATACTCATAGCCCAGCGCCTTTGCTTCCAGCGCCATCTCGGAGAGGCTGTGCAAGCCGTCGCTATAGGTGCTGTGGGCATGGATGACCCCGCGGATATCGCGCTCTTCCACGAGGGGCTGAAGCCCTGATACCACGGCCCGACGGAGGATTTCCCCATCCTCCCGCCTTTCCGGCTCGATCCAGGGAAGGCGGGTATTTTTGAAAAAGGCCGCCTCATCCGGTGCAGCATCGCCAGCGCCTTGTAACTGGTCGAAAGACGCTAAGAAGACTTCCGACCCCGTAAGCCGAAACTGTTGGCTCTGAAATTCGGAATGATCGCAACAATGTATCGTTACAGGGTAACCATCTTTCGTTTTTCCGGAGATGACTCGGTCCTGGAGCGCAATATCCGTCAATAAAGGAGCTATTTCGCCCAGAGGAAGAGGAGCCTGGCCAATTAACAAGGAGATTTCGTTCAGTACCGGGCAGCGGCGGCGCAGTGGCCCGGTCCATTCGACCCGCGCATTTGGAAAGGCCGCCGAGACCGCGGCCAGCAACTCGAGGGCAGAAGCTTCGAGGGTAGCATAGAGGAAACTGCTGTTGTGGCGTTGGTAAAAGGCGAGCTGCCGGCGCAGTTCGTCCTGGGTTTTTTCCCCGAAGCCTTTCAGTTCAAGAAGCCGGTTCTCATTGAGCGCATACTCCAGTTCGCCGATACTTTCGATACCCAGTTCTTTCCAGATGACCCTGAGTTTTTTAGGACCCAGCCCATGTACGAGCAGCAACTCTCCTACGCCAGGCGGGGTGATCGCCTTGTACTTTTCCAGAGCCTCCATTTTTCCATACAGGACCAGTTCCCTGATTTTGCCCACGATAGCTTTGCCGATACCGGGCAGTGCCTCCAGTTCCTCTTCAGAACAATCGGACAAAGGGCGGTCCAGTTTGCGCAGCGTGAGGTATGCATTCTGGTAAGAACGGATTTTGAACGGGTTTTCCCCATGCAATTCCATGAGCTCGCCCAGGAGCTGAAAGGCCCTTGCAATTTCCTTATTGCTCATGATGTTTTCGCAGAAAAGTCTAGTAAAGCGCGCACCTGGGCCTCTGCAAACCGCTCTACAATATCTTCCCGGAGCAGCAGCACAGCATCCTCGTACTGGTCGAAAAACAAGTGTTCGATCAGGATAGCAGGCATTTCGGTGTCCCGGATAATCTGGTAGCCGGCCTCTTTGTCCCGGTCACCATCCTGTAAATCGGAACGCATGATGATATCTTTTCCGAGCAGATTTTCCACATGGCCCCAGTAGATATCTGCCAGATCGTCGCTTCGGGTCTGCCCTGGGGTGGTATATACCTCAAACCCGCGAGCCGTATGGGAGAGGGAAGCGTTGGCATGGCTGGACACCAGGACGCAGTTGGGATAGTGTTTGTAATACCAGTTCGCCTTTTCCACCCGATAGGTCAGGCTCATGTCCAGCCAGGGGTGGCTCAGTAGGACGAAAGGGAGGTTCAGGTCGCGCAATTTGGAGGCGACGGCGTTGACCAGGGTCCGGTTCCACACGCCCTCGTAGAACCAGCCTTCCTTGTGGAACTGGCCTTTGCTGTGTTTGTATTCCTTGGAGGGGGAGGTCACGTATTGGCCCGCCGGGTTCAATCCCCCGTGGCCGGCATCGAGCAAAATCAGGAATTCAGAGGACATAAGATTAGGATTTTATGACAA
>CAZSMU010000019.1:17528-22915 GCA_964607915.1 uncultured Haliscomenobacter sp. | reverse complement strand
ACAATAGGCATATTGAAACTCATAGGAGGTATAGGCGGTTCTTCCTTAGACTCTATTGGGCCGAATTGGGCTTCATAGCGCCGGACATTATCTGCTAAGGCATGTATCAGGCGTTTGGCGTGTTCAGGGGTTACGATGATTCGGGCTTTGACCTTGGCCTTGGGCATGTTGGGCATCAAGCGCACGAAATCCAGTACAAATTCCGAGTGGGAATGGCTGATGATAGCCAGGTTGGAGTAGGTGCCTTCCGCGATATCCTCTGGCAGCTCGATATTGAGTTGATTGGCGTTATTTTCTGTATTCATATCGTCCATAGCGCTATTTTTTTGTTGTTTTTGACGTATTGCCCGTTTTTGAAGTACCTGCCTTTGCTTTTTTTGGGGTACTTTTTCCGGCTGCTGATGTTTTCTTTTCCGCAGCTTTTTTCGTCTTGAAAGCATCTGGGATAGCGGCCTCGATGATTGCTTTGACCTCTTCAAGGCTCAGGAGCGCTGCCTGCTCATCGGTCATCTTTTCGCTATTGACCCGGGGCAGGTTTACATTTTCCTTTTTAAACCGGATAAAGGCCCCCCAGCGACCCTTTTCGATTGCGATTTGCTCTTCGGGCCATTGCCGGATATAGCGGGTGGCCTCTTTTTCGAGTTTGGCCGCAATCAACTCCTGAACTTGCTGCGGGGTGATATGGTCGAAATCCACTTTAGCGGGTACGTTGACATAGAGGTCGCCCCATTTCAGGAAAGGGCCGAACCGGCCTTTGCCTTTCGTGACGGGCTGCCCCTGATACGTAGCCACGGGAGCGTCGGCTTCTTCCTTTTGGCGAATGAGCTCCAGTGCCCGTTCCAGATTGACTGCCAGCGGCTCTTCCCCGCGGCCCAGGGAGACAAACTTTTCCCCATACCGGACGTAGGGCCCGTATCGGCCCACGCCGACGGCCACTTCTTCCCCTTTGTATTCGCCCAGGACTTTGGGCAGTTCAAAGAGGGTGAGTGCCTCTTCGAAAGTAATCGTTTCTATGGATTGTCCGCTCCTTAGATTCGCATAGCGAGGCTTATCGGCCTCTTTCAATTCATCTGGGAGGCCGATTTGGACGACAGGCCCCAATCGGGTCATGCGCGTGAGCATCGTCAGGCCCGACTTGGGCTCCTTACCCAGGATGCGCTCCCGGGTAGGTCGGTCTGCCGATTCCATGGTCGACTCCACTGTTTCGTGAAACGGCCAGTAGAAGTCGTTCAGCATACTGGTCCATTCCAGCCCCCCCGCAGCGATATCGTCGAATAGCTTTTCTATTTCTGCGGTGAACTTGTAGTCCATGATCTTATCGAAATGCGCGTCGAGAAAATCGCTGACGGTGATGCCTATGTCTGTGGGGAAGAGCCGGTTTTGGACCGCGCCCGTCTGCTCGCTCAGGGTAGCCGCTTCAATTTTATCCTGATGCAACTTGAGTTGACGATAAGGTCTTGCTGCACCTTCCCTGCTTTCCTTGACGACGTAGCCACGGCCCTCCTCCATGATTTTGCTGATGGTAGGTGCATACGTAGAGGGCCGGCCGATGCCGAGTTCTTCGAGTTTCTTTACCAGACCAGCCTCCGTATAGCGGGCGGGCGGGCGGGTGAAGCGCTCTGTGGCGTTCATTTCATCGAGCGGCAGCAATTGTTGCAGGGACAGAGGGGGCAACATTCCTTTCGTGCCTTCCTCCTCCTCATCATCGTTTGATTCCAGATAGACCCGGAGGAAGCCATCAAATTTGAGCACTTCCCCTTCAGCCTGCAGGAAGGTGCCCGGCATGGAAGAGATATCTATTTGCACTACGGTTTTCTCCAGCTCTGCGTCGGCCATCTGGGAAGCGATGGTGCGCTTCCAGATCAACTCGTAGAGGCGTTGTTCGTCGCGTTGCGAGCCGGCGTTCTGCACCTGTATGTAGGTAGGTCGGATAGCTTCGTGCGCTTCCTGTGCGTTGGCCGATTTGCTTTTGAAGCGGCGGGTTTGCACGTAGTGGGCGCCGTAATTCTTCTCCACCGCCTCGGCGATGGAAGCCAGGGCCAGCTCACTGAGGTTGGTGGAGTCCGTACGCATATAGGTGATGTGGCCTTCTTCGTAAAGCCTTTGCGCTACGTTCATAGTCCGTTGTACCGAGAAGCCCAGCTTTCTGCTCGCCTCTTGCTGGAGGGTGGACGTAGTGAAGGGAGCCGCTGGTTTCCGTTTCAGCGGGCGCAGTTCGATCTTTCCAATCTGGAAAGCTGCCCCGATGCATTTTTGGAGAAAACTTTCCGCGTCGCGTTCAGAGGAGAAGCGCTCCGGGAGCTCGGCCCGCAGAGGCACTGTTTTGCCCTGTTCGTTCTTTACGAGAAAGACCGCATCTATTTTGAAATAAGGTTCTGAATGGAAGTGTTGGATTTCCCGTTCCCGCTCGACGATCAATTTGACGGCGACCGACTGCACCCGTCCGGCGGAAAGTTTGCCGCGCACTTTTTTCCACAGGATTTCAGAGAGTTCATAGCCGACGAGCCGATCCAGCACCCGTCTTGCCTGTTGGGCGTTGACCAGGTTGAGATCCACCGAGCGGGGCTTTTGGATGGCCTTTTCGATGGCTGGTTTGGTGATTTCGCGGAAAACGATGCGTTTGGTCGTGCGCGGGTCGAGGCCCAGCACTTCGCAGAGATGCCAGGAGATCGCCTCCCCCTCGCGGTCTTCGTCGGTAGCGAGCCATACCTCATCCACCTTTTTCACCCATTCTTTGAGTTCTTTGACCACTTTATATTTCTCCGGGGATACGACATAGCTCGACCGGAAGCGGTCGTGTACGTCTATCGCCGCATTCCCTTTTTCCAGGTCGCGGACGTGCCCGTAGCTGGATTTCACCGTGAAGTCCTTGCCTAAATATTTCTCTATAGTCTTTGCTTTGGCAGGTGATTCGACAATGAGCAGACTTCTGGGCATTATTTTGTTTTATTTAAAGGTAAGGAAAGGAAGCCCGGTAACTCCGGCGCCATGTGTTTCGAGGGCAAAAGTAAAAATTTTCAACATAGTTCGCCATGCTTGAAAAAATTAGGCGCTTTTGTCGTATAATGGCGTTTGTAGGGGCAATCCGCGCGGGAAGCGATGGCCCGAGGCGTAAAGTTGTAGGAAAGACCGGGTATAAAATGATACCATCTACTTGAAAATCAAGATAGTTGCGAGGATTCGGTGAGGAAGGTAAAAGGAGTCCTTTTTTGAACCCTCGATGACTCCCTGTCGCAACGAGTCTGATAAACAAAGCATTGCCATGAAACACATCTATGTAGCTGCCACGAGCCAACACGTAGGCAAAACAACTACCACCTTGGGGTTGGTCGCAAATCTGAAAGGCCGGGGTTTCAATACGGGCTACTGCAAGCCCGTGGGTCAAAAATCCATTGCCTGGGACGGGCTGGTTGCGGATAAAGATGCGGTGCTGTTTTCAGAGGTAATCGGTTTTAAGATAGACCCGGATATCCACAGCCCCGTGGTCCTGGGGAGAGGCGTGACGAGGGAATTTATCGAAGACAGCAGCCGCTTCCACTTTGAGGAAAAGCTGCTTCGCGCGCACGACGTGCTGGAGAGCACCTACGATGTAGTAGTGTATGAAGGGACCGGGCACCCAGGGGTCGGGAGCGTGGTCAACCTGTCGAATGCAAGGGTGGCCAGGATGCTGAGCGCAGGCGCCATCATGGTGGTCGAAGGGGGCATAGGCAGCACGATTGATATGCTGAACATGTGTACCTCCCTGTTTCGAGAGGAACGGGTCCCGGTACTAGGCGTGATCGTCAATAAAGTGAAACCGGAGAAAATGGAGGAAGTAGAATACTACCTGTCCCGGAAACTCCGGGAAATGGACCTGCCCCTCCTCGGTATCCTGCCCTACGACAACACGCTTTCTCTCCCCATCCTGGAAACGGTGCGCCAGGCCATAGACGGAAAAGTGGTGTTCAACGAAGAATACATGAACAACCGCGTGGAAGACATTATAGCGGGCTCCCTGGTGGAAGTAGATGAGTTCAGGATCTTCGAAAACATCCTGTTGGTCACCAGTATGAACCGCCTGAAGGAAGCGGTTGAGAAGGTCGAGAGCGTAGCTCGGATAAAAGGGGTCGGGCACTGCCCTTTGTCGGGGGTCATCGTGACGAGCGACGGAAAGCACGAGCGCTGGTTCAACCCATCCGACCTCACGAACCCCTACCTCATGCAGCACAAAGTACCCGTCATCACCACTACCCTGGACACCTTTGGATCAGTAGTCAAAATAAGCCGAATCGAAGTAAAAATCAATAACCGGACCCCCTGGAAATCTATGCGGGCAATTGACTTAATCGGTCAATATGTTAACTTTGACGCGTTCATAGACCGCTTCCACCTCAGATAGAAAAACAGACTTGTTGCGGGGGCATGCGCGAGGCGCTCCCTTTCGATTGTAAAATGCCGCAAGGCGGGCGTTAAATCCATTATCTCGAAAGAACCTTTCTTCCCTGTAACCAGTCCACAAAACCAAAAAACTGTGCTTACCTCAATTTCCCCATTAGACGGCCGCTACGAGCGCCAAACCTCGGAATTAGCCGATTTTTTTTCTGAATTTGCGCTGATCCGATATCGGGTATTTGTCGAAATCCAGTATTTCATCGCCCTTTGCAGGATACCATTGCCCCAACTGGCCGATGTTCCAAAACCGGCGTTGGATGAATTAGTGCGCTTCACCAACCGCTTTTCCGTTGCCGACGCAGAGGCCGTCAAAGAAATAGAGCGCACGACGAACCACGATGTGAAGGCCGTAGAGTATTATTTAAAAACGCACTTCCGCGAGGCCGGCCTCGGCAAATACGTCGAGTTCATCCACTTCGGGCTCACCTCACAGGATATCAACAACACCGCCATCCCCCTGGGACTGCGCAACGCATTGGACTACGTATGGTACCCAGCCCTGCAGCAGTTGACGGGGCATTTGTCCGACCTGGCCGAAGAGTGGAAAGAGGTTCCCATGCTGGCACATACCCACGGGCAACCTGCCTCTCCTACCCGTCTGGGCAAGGAAATCCGAGTATTTGTAGAACGCCTGGAAGGACAGGTCGTCTTGCTGCAGGCAATCCCGCACCGGGCTAAGTTCGGAGGCGCTACCGGAAATTTCAACGCCCACGCCGCCGCGTATCCCGACATAAACTGGAAAACCTTTGCCGATACCTTTGCCGAGCAGTACCTCGGCCTGACGCGGACAACCACTACCACCCAAATCGAGCCGTATGATCATCTGGCCGCCCAGTGCCAAGCCCTGGGCCGAATAAATACTATCCTGATTGATTTTTGCCGGGATATCTGGTCCTATATATCTATGGAGTACTTCAAACAGCAACTCCATTTCAAAATTTAGATCAATCTTTGCA
>CAZSMU010000019.1:0-17518 GCA_964607915.1 uncultured Haliscomenobacter sp. | reverse complement strand
TCGTCGCCGGGGAAGTGGGCTCCTCTGCCATTCCCCACAAAGTCAACCCCATTGATTTTGAAAACGCAGAAGGAAACCTGGGGCTTGCTAATGCCCTCTTCGCCCACTTAGCCGAAAAGCTGCCCATCTCCCGCCTACAGCGCGACCTGACCGACAGCACCGTCTTGCGCAACCTCGGCGTTCCGATGGGCCATTCCCTCATAGCAATCAAGTCCATACAGAAGGGACTGGGAAAGCTGCTCCTCAACGAGGTGAAAATACAGGAGGGCCTCTCCTCCAACTGGGCTGTCGTGGCAGAGGCTATCCAGACTATCCTGCGGAGGGAGGGCTACCCGGAACCCTACGAAGCCCTCAAGGCCCTGACCCGCGGAAAGGACAGTATTACACGGGACGTGATCCGGGATTTTGTGGATCAATTGGCTCTACCGGACACCGTAAAGGCTGAAATTAAGGCTATTAGCCCTTTCAATTACACTGGTTTAGCGTAGCGCTCATCAGAGCTGAATACTGCACCCCTGTTTGTCGGAAGCCGTAATTGTGCTATTATTGCAGTATGACAGACGAAGTAATCGCCTCCGCGCTCTATCAGGAGCTTCAAAAAATCCGGGATACGCCGGAGGAAGGCCCGTTTGAACAGGTCAAAGCATATTATGGGTTGCTGCAGTCCTTGTTCCTGGAGGCTACGCAACAAGAACGGATGCGGTTCAGCACCCTTTTCTCGCGCATTGCGTACGTCGCACAAAAACACGGCTTTCACCGGCATCTTCTTTTTTACCTGCACACCTTTCGAAAACAGTCGAAAGACATGCTCCGTTCCGGTAGGCTCCACGACGACAAAGCCTACCTGCCGGAATTGGGCCACCGCGTGCTCCTGGAGTGCCTCCAGCAGCTCTTCCAACTACCCCTTGCCCCGGAGGAGCAATCCCTTTTGGCTTCTCCCTGGCCTTTTCCGCTAAAGCCCGCCGAGATCACGGCTTTCAAATCTTTTGCGAGGGTCGTCGCATTGGCAGACCACCCCTCCCTGAAACAGTTCCTCATCGTGGACGAGCTCGAGCCCGACGAGGAACGGCGCATGCAGTACGACCTGCCCGAGAGCAATGAAGCGTTCAACCCCACGATTTCCCTCATCAAACAGGTCTGTGGCTTCCCCGTCGTGTTGCAACTCCTCGACGTAGAGATAGACCAACATGGCGTGTACCGCCCCAGAGCGCTCGTATTAAACCCCGACTACCTGATAGATGTGACCGCCATCGCCGAGTGCTTCCGGGATGCGATCACCTTGCCCGAATCCTATCTGCTGCGGAAGTTCCTTGATAAATCAAACCATATATCCCTGCTCCAGGGGCAAATCGCCAACTTATTTTTAGATGAGCTCATCCATCATCCAGAAAGCGATTTCGCCCCGGTATTCGCCAAGACATTCCAGATAAACCCCCTTCAGTTTGCCGGAATGGAAGATGGCCCGCTCAAAGAACTGGTAGCCCGGTCCAGGCTCCATTTTGAAAACCTGAAGAAAGCCATTCAGGAAGACCTGCCGGCAGAGGGTATCGAGCGCACTGCCTGCTGTCTGGAGCCCTCTTTCTACGCCCGGGAATACGGCATCCAGGGGCGCCTTGACCTGTTGTGCCAAACCGGCAAAAAGACTGCTATCGTAGAGCTGAAGAGCAGCAAGCTGTACAAGCCGAACCAATATGGCCTCAATGCCAACAACTACGTCCAGACCCTTTTGTACGACTTGCTCATCCGTGCCGCTTTCGGCAGGCAGACTGACCCCCGAAACTACATTCTCTACTCCTCCCAAGCTGCCAGGGCCCTGCGCTATGCCCCTGTGGTCAAATCACAACAGCACGAGGCTATGGCGGTGCGCAACCAACTCCTGGGATATGAATATCGGTTGGCCTCTATGGGATCCAATACCGTGCTGGGCAAAGGCGACTTGCTCGAGCAAGGTGAGCGCTTGCTCCGGATAATACAATCGCGCCAAAGTGAAGACCGCTTCTTCGGGGAGGATTGCCGGCACTTTCTGTCCGTGATCGGAAGCGCCGACGAGACGGAAAAGCGCTACTTTTTCGCTTTCTGCGGGTTCATAGCCCGCGAGCAGCAACTGGCGAAAACGGGAATAGAAGGGATAGAAAACGCCAACGGGCAGGCCGCGCTGTGGCGGAACAGCATCGAAGAAAAAGAAGCTGACTTCGATATCCTCGCCAATTTGAGCATCCGGGAAAACCACGCCGCTTCCCTTCGGCCGCAACTGTTGTTCGACCGCACGGAGCACACCAGCCCCATGGCCAACTTCCGCGAAGGCGATATAGCCATACTGTACCCGTACAGCGATGCCTCCCCCCTGTCCAACCAACTTTTAAAGTGTACCATCATCGAACTGTCGGCCGAAACCGTGCGCGTAGAGCTGCGGGCCCGCCAAACCAATCCCGCTCTGTTTGAAAGCAATGCGTCGTGGTGCCTGGAGCACGATCTCATGGACAACTCCTACGCCAACATGTACCGCTCTTTGTTCGAGTTTCTATCGGCCGTGCCCGCGCAAAAGCAATGGTTATTGGGCCGTAGCGCGCCCAGCCAGGAGGAGGCGCCGAATGCGGTAGAAAGCCCGCCCCAGGAGATGACTCCCGAGCAACAGGCGATTTTTCAAAAAATGCTCCGTTCCAGAGATTATTTTCTACTCTGGGGACCGCCCGGTACCGGCAAGACCAGCGTCATGCTAAAACACATGGCAGGCCACTGGCTCGCCCATGAGAGCGGCAACCTGCTGATTCTGGCCTTCACCAACCGCGCTGTGGATGAAATTTGCGCGGCGATAGAATCCAACGGACCGGACGCCTGCGAACAATACCTTCGGATAGGTGCCCGCTACTCCACCGCCCCCGCTTTTCAGAACCGCCTGTTGAGCGTACAATCCGAACGACATCCCCAGACCCGCAAATCGCTGCTCGAGCTGATCCAAAAACACCGCATCGTCGTAGGCACGGTAGCGTCCATATCCGGAAAACCTGAGTTGTTCAAGCTGAAGACCTTCGATCGCGCCGTCATAGACGAAGCCTCCCAGATTCCGGAACCCATGCTCATGGGTATGCTGACCCGCTTTGCGCACGTCACGCTGATCGGTGACCACAAACAACTACCCGCAGTAGTGGCCCAGTCGGAAGCATGGAGCGCAGTGGAAGACCCCGCTTTGAATGCGTTGGGGGTACACAACCTCCGGAATTCGCTCTTTGAGCGACTATACCGACGTTGCCAGCTCATGGGTTGGGACCACGCGTATGCCTGCCTATCGCACCAGGGCCGTATGCACCAGGACATCATGGAGTTCCCCAACCGCTTTTTTTACGAAGGACGCCTGCAGACCCTTCCGGAAGGAAATGCCGGCTTTTTGGTCCAGGTTGCTCGAGAACTCTTCCCGGCATCCATCTGTACGACCGAATTTGAAGCTGCCCTGGCGCAAAACCGGATGATCTTCGTGCCTGTGCCTTCGGAACCCGGTCCCGGCACCAAAAAGACCCATGCCGGAGAAGCACAGGCCGCCGCGCAGATCTGCATCCGCCTGCATGCCCTGTACGGCCGCTGCGGCAAGGCGTGGCAAAGCGGGAGCCTGGGCATCATCACTCCCTATCGCGCGCAGATCGCGCAAATCCGCCATGCTCTTCAATCGGCTGGTTTTGAAGGTCTTTATCCCACTATTGACACTGTGGAACGCTACCAGGGCGGTGCACGGGATGCCATCGTGCTCTCCCTGTGCGCCCACTCGGAACGCCAACTGCGCAGCATTGGTTCTTTTTCCGAGGAAGGCATTGACCGAAAACTAAATGTAGCCCTCACCCGCGCCCGGGAACTCCTGATTATCCTGGGGGATCCGACCGTCCTTTCGAAGGTTGAACTGTATCGGAGCCTTATTGCCAATTGCCTATGGATCAATAACCTATAAATCCTTTGTTTCATTTCGTAACTTTTTTCCAACATTCGACGAAAAACATTTTTTTCTATCGAAAAAGGCGTACTTTAGCAGTATAAATTTGTTTTTACACACTCACTATGGCTGTACATCTTTGGGCTACAAACCGTGTAAGTCCTTTGTTTGCAGGATGTTCACCAGGATATCCCGCCCGCCCGTCAAAGCAATTCGCCCGGGCAGGGGTGCTACGTCTTCCCAAAATACCCCGCTGGCAAACTACCTCCTCCACATCCAGTCTTTTCATTCCCCACCTGTGGCAAAGAGATACTAATGTTCATTTGATTTTACACAATGCTTAATTTTTTAACTTCAAACCACTAAATTGTTTACGTATGATTAAAATACCTAAACTAAGCAGGGGGCAAAACCTTTTTAATGCCTTGGGCATGAAGGGTCTAGCCTTGATTTTTGCTGTGTGCTCCTTCGCAGGCAGCCTCAGCGCCCAAACCGTTTCGGGCAAGGTCACTTCTGCTTCGGACGGTAGCCCTATCATCGGGGCTTCGATCCTGGAGAAAGGGACGACCAACGGTACCATTACCGACCTGGACGGCAACTTCAGCCTCCAGCTCACGGCGGTGCCTGCCACGCTGGAAATCAGCTATATCGGCTACACCTCCCAGTCTGTCGCAGTATCTTCTGCCCAGCAGAACCTGCAAATCTCCCTATCGGAAGGCGCAGTACTGGACGAAGTAGTCGTGACTGCTCTGGGTATGAGCCGGGAAAAGAAAGCCCTGGCGTATTCCATCCAGCAGATCAAAGGCGAGATGGTCCAGGAAGTGCGCACTGCCAACGTGGGCAACGCACTGACGGGTAAAATCGCCGGCGTGAACGTAGCTCCGCCCGCTTCGGGCGCTGCCGGTTCCACGCGGGTCATCATCCGCGGTGGCTCCTCCCTGGGCGGCAACGACCAGCCGCTCTACGTCGTCAACGGCGTACCCATCGAGACCAGCAACTACGGCCAGGCCGGCTTGTGGGGCGGCAACGACGGCGGCGACGGCCTTTCGGCCATCAACCCGGACGACATCGAGAACATCTCGGTGCTCAAGGGCAACACGGCCGCTGCCCTCTACGGCGCCCGCGCAGCCAACGGCGTCATCATCATCACGACCAAATCAGGTACTGCCCGCAAAGGCATTGGCGTTCAGTTCAACTCCAACCTGACGATGGACCGCGCCATTGACATGACCGACTTCCAGACGCAGTACGGCCAGGGCGTACAGGGCAAGAAATTCGCTTCCCAGGATGAAGCCCTCTCCAACTCCAGCCTCGCCTGGGGTGCCAAGTACGACGGGCTCAACACCATCCAGTTCGACGGCCAGAGCCGCCCGTACTCCTACCTCGGGGAAACGATCAACGATTTCTACCGCGACGGCTCCACGCTGAACAACTCCCTGGCTTTCTCCGGCGGGAACGAATCGGGCAACTACCGCCTGGCCGTCTCCGACCTGCGCAACCAGGACGTCATGCCCAACGCCAGCTTCAACCGCCAGACGGTGGCCCTGAACGTGAACAGCAAGCTCAAAAACCTGACGCTCAGCGTTTCAGCTAACTACGCCTACCAGGATGCCAAGAACCGCCCGCGCTTGTCCGACTCCCCGGGCAACGCTAACTTCGCCGTCGTCCTGAAACCGCGCGAAATCCCGCTCAGCGCCATCATCGGCCCGGGTGAAAAGCAAGGTGCCGCCGCCGACCTCACGGAGCTCCGCTTCCAGGGCAACACCTTCTCCACCAACCCGTACTGGGCTGCGTATCAGTTCTACCGCCGCGACATCTCCAACCGCTTGTTCGGCAACGTCTCCGCGCGCTACGACCTGACCAAGTGGCTCTACGTCATGGGCCGCGTGGGTACGGACTTCACCAACCGCGACGCTGCCAGCTCGGAAGCGTACGGCACCGCCTACAAGCCCCTCGGCGATTACAACGAGACCTTCGTGAACAGAAGGGAAGACAACTTCGAAGTTATGATCGGGGGCCAGAAGCAGTTCAACGACATCTCCTTCGACTACCTGATCGGGGGCAACCGGATGCGGAACTCCAACGAAACCAAAGGTACGGGCGGCAACGACCTGGTCGTTCCGTTCTTCCACAGCGTCAACAACGTCAAGGCTCCGGGCCGTATCTACGGGTTCTCCCAGTTCGGTATCAACTCGGTCTATGCATCCGCAAACGTCGGGTATAAGAACTGGCTGTACCTGAACCTCACGGGCCGTCAGGATCAGTTCTCTACGCTGTCTGCCGAGAATAACTCGCTGACCTACCCGTCTGCCGGCGTGAGCGCCGTCCTCTCCGACGCCTTCAAGCTGCCCGCAGCCATCAACTTCGCCAAAGTACGCGCCTCCTGGGCACAGGTGGGCGGCGGCGGCCCCGACCCGTACGCGCTCAACGTCCAGTATGGCCTCCTCAGCGCACCGCACGGCTCGGCCAACGCCGGCCAGATCACCAACGGCTCGATTCCCAACCCGACGCTGAGCCCTTATACCTCCACGGAATTTGAAGTGGGTGCTGACCTGCGCCTGTTCAAGAACCGCGTCGGCCTCGACGTGGCCTACTACAACCGCACGACGACCAATGACATCCTCAACGCAGGTATCTCTGCTACCTCCGGCTTCGGAAGTACCCAAATCAACGTGGGTGAGCTGGTGAACAAAGGGGTCGAATTGATGCTGAACATTGCTGCCGTCAACAGCAGCAAGCTCAACTGGGACGTGACGCTCAACTTTGCCAACAACGTCAGCGAAGCGGTCAACCTGGGGAACAACGCCAAGGGCGAACCGATCCAGTTCCTGAACTACAACGAGTCCCGCGTACGCCAGGGCGAGCGCGTGCGCCACATCGTAGGCGAACAGTTGGGCGCCATCGTAGGCTGGACACATGCTACCGATGCCAATGGGAACAAAATCTACACGGAAGACGGTATGCCCGTTCGTTCTGCCAACGCCAACAATATCCTCGGCTATGGCCGTCACCCGATCACGGCAGGCTTGATCAACTCTTTCTCCTACAAGAACCTTACCCTTTCTTTCCTGATCGATGTTCGCCAGGGCGGCTCTATCTTCTCGGGCACCAACTGGCTGGCATACCGCTGGGGCTTGCACCAGGAAACGCTTGAAGGACGCGAGACGGGTATCAAGGTCAGCGGTGTAACCGCTGCCGGCGCACCCGTCAACGTCACCGTACCGGTCACTCGTCTGTCGGACTACTGGTCCCGCTACAGCGATATTACGGAAAACATCGTGTACGACGCTTCTTTTGCAAAATTAAGGGAACTCGCCATTGGCTTCAAACTGCCGAAGAGCGCCTTGAAAAAGCTGCCGATCGAAAGTATGGCCATCCAGGTAGTGGGCAGGAACCTTGGCCTGCTGTGGTCCAGCGTTCCGAACATAGACCCGGAATCCGCATACTCCAACTCGGGCGCCGACCAGGGCCTGGAATTCTTTGCGATGCCGCTGTCCAGGAACGTGGGAATCAACCTCTCTGTAGGCTTCTAATTTGTTAAACTCTAATCTTTTGCAAATGAAAAATAAATTCGTTAGAATCGGGTTGGTCCTTTCAGGCCTCCTCGTGCTCAATGCTTGTAACGAGGAAAATCTCACCCAGCTAAACGTCAACGAGAACGCGGTGACCTCGATGGACCCCGCCTTCCTGCTCACCACGGCGACTTTGCGCATCGGGGGCGAGTACGAGAACACCCGTGCCAACATGTTGTACGCGGCTACGATGATCCAGCACACCGCTTCCACAGCCAGCTACTTCAGCGGCGACAAGTACTACTACAACGCACAGTACAGCGGTGCGTACATGGAAACGCACTTCACGGGTGTCATCCGTCTGTATTCGAATATCATCGAGCAAACCAAAGGGGATGCTACCCGCGCCAACCTGAACGCCGTAGCTACTATCCTCCGCGCGTTCGATTTGCACCGCCTCACCGACCTGCACGGGGATATCCCCTACACGCAGGCAGGGTACGGCTTGCAAAGCCCGGACAACTGGTTCCCTACGTATGAGGCACAGAAAGATGTCTATGCAGCCATCGTTCGCGATGTCAAGGCGGCTCGCGACAAGCTCAACGCCAACGGCGGTAGCCTCGGCGCCCAGGATGTCGTCTATGGCGGCGATATCGCCAAGTGGAAGAAGTTCGCCAACGCCCTGCTCATGCGCGTAGCCATGCGCATGCAGAAAGTAGATGCCAATACGGGCAAAGCGATCTTCGCAGAGGCATACTCCTCCGGTACGTTCTCCTCCAACGCCGACAACGGCACTATCAAGTACCTGAACGGCCCGCAAGGTCACAACCGGAACGGCCTCAACGACGGCTACTGGAACACGTACAAGTACTCCCGCGATTGCAAGGTCAGCGAGACGTTCGTCAACTGGATGAAGGCCAACAACGACCCGCGCCTGATGATCGTCACCGGCGGTACGGGCAACCCGGAAGTGAGCTCGACCTGGAACACGGACCCGGCCGCACAACGCGGCCTCCCCAACGGCTATACGAGCAGCACCCTGCTCAACGTACTCTCCGCTGCGGACAAAACCACGTTCCAGACGCCCGGTATCGGCACCCGCATGTTCTCCATGCTGAACATCAAGTACATGGACTGGGAAGACCCCTACTACCTCATCTCCTATGCCGAAACGGAACTGCTCGCAGCCGAAGCAGCCCTCCGCGGCTGGATCACCGGCAATGCGGAAACCCTCTTCAACAGCGGGGTACGCGCCGCTATCCAGGCATGGACGGCGTTTGATCCTTCCTTCGCACGCACTGCGGCAGAGATTGATGCCTACATCGCTGGCCGCAAGTTCGCCGCAGCCGGGGCAGAAGACAAAATCCGCCTCGTTGGTGAAGAGTTCTGGGCAGCTACCTTCCTCAACGACATGGAATCCTACGCCAACTGGAGAAGACTCGGCTATCCGGTGCTGACACCGACCAAAGATGCCAACGCATTCGAGGGCAACGTCATCCCGCGCCGTCTCATCTACTGGGAAAACGAAGCCGGCTCCAACCCTGCCAACTACACTGCCGCTGTAAATCGTATGGGTGGCGATAAGTTCTCCACCCGTGTATGGTGGGATGGTGGGAAATAACCGCTAAGGAAACGGCAATGTGCTCCATAGCACAAGCTTGGTCCTATTGAAAAACGCGCCCTTTTCCTTCGGGAAAAAGGGCGCGTTTTTCATAAAAAATACTACCTTTCGTCTTGGATAAACCCCGTAGAAATCAATCCAATCTTCTGTATATGGAATATCTTCCAAAATACTTCGTCCCTCTCATCTTGTACGTTGCCCTCTGCACGGGCTCCAAAATCCAGGCACAGCCTTTATTCCAGCCTATGCCCGCCACCGCTACGGGAATTGCTTTTGAAAACACCCTACCGGAAACGCCGGAACTCAACATCATCACCTACGAGTACTTCTACAACGGCGGGGGCGTAGGCGCCGGAGACTTCAATAAAGACGGGCGGATAGACCTCTATTTCACCTCCAACCTCGGGCCCAACAAGCTATTTATCAATAGAGGTAACTTCCGCTTTGAAGATATCAGCAAAAAAGCAGGCGTTGAGGGCAGCCGAGGCTGGAACACAGGGGTCTCCGTTGCCGATGTCAACGGCGACGGATGGCTCGATATCTATGTGTGCCGCTCCGGGGATACCACTCCCGACAAGAGGAAAAACCTGCTCTTTATCAACAACGGAGACCTGACGTTTACGGAAAAAGCCGCCGAAATGGGCCTCGATGACCCTGGGCACAGCACCATGGCCGCTTTTTTCGACATGGACCGCGACGGGGATCTCGATGCCTACGTGCTCAACCACAACATCAAACAGTTCAGAAACTTCGATGCCGCGTTCGTCAAAAATCAAATTGACCCCGACGCAGGAGATCATCTGTACGAAAACCGCAACGGCGTTTTTCACCCCATCACCCAGCAGGCAGGCATCAAGTCAAACCCCCTGGGCTATGGCCTGGGGCTGAACATCTCGGATATCAACGGCGACGGATGGCCGGACATCTACGTATCCAACGACTATGTAGAAGAAGATTACCTATACCTGAACAACCAAAACGGCACCTTCCGGGAAGTGCTCAAGGAACAACTACCCCACATCTCCAACTTCTCCATGGGGCTCGATATCGCAGATGTCAACAACGACGGGTGGCCAGATATTTTCACCCTTGACATGCTTCCCCGCGATAACGAACGTCAAAAACTCCTGTATGCCCCCGATAACTTCGAACTGTACAACAACATGGTGGAAAACGGATTCCACCACCAGTTGATGCGCAACATGCTCCACCTGAACAACGGCAACGGCACCTTCAGCGAAATTGGCCAGTTTGCCGGCATCTCCAATACCGACTGGAGCTGGTCGGCCTTGTTTGCCGACTACAACAACGACGGCCTCAAAGACCTCTTCGTGACCAACGGCTACGGCAGGGATATGATCAACCGGGATTTCATGAAGTTCTACGCCAACGAACGACTCAAGCATCTGCAGGGCAATACAGACGATAAAATGTTTGGTATGCTTCAATCTATCCGCTCAACGCCTTTGCAGAATTACATTTTTGAAAATCTCGAAGGGAACCGATTCACAGACCGCACCGAAGCCTGGGGACTGACCGGCACTGATTTCGCACACGGAGCCATATATGCCGACCTGGATAACGACGGCGACCTGGACCTCGTGTTCAACCGCATGAACGCCCCGGCAGGCGTATTCAAAAACACAGCCGTAGAGACCAACCGTTCCAAAGGGTTCGTGCGGGTAGAACTGCTCTCCGATACCAAAAACACGAACGCACTGGGTGCAAAAGTGCGCGTCTTTACGCCCGATGGCGTATATTCTTTCGAAAATAACCCAGTCCACGGGTTTCAGTCCTCCATGTCCGGCCCCCTGCATATCGGGTTGCCCGGCGGAACCATTGACTCTATAGTCATCGCCTGGCCGAGTGGCCAGACGCAATGCGTGAAAAAGAATTTAGCCGTCGGAAAAACCTGGTCCTTCCGCGACAGCGACTCCTGTACCCCCGCCTCCCTGATTTCGCCCAGCCCTCAAACCATTTTCCACACCCCCGCGGATACGCTGAAATACCTCCACCAGGAATGGATGGTCAACGATTTCAAAGTACAACCGCTCATCCCGAATATGGTCTCTTACCACGGCCCGGAGACGGCACCCGGCGATGTCAATGCCGACGGACTGGAAGACTTCTACATCTGTGGCCCCGAAGGACAGGCGGGCATGATTTTCCTTCAGTTGAAAAATGGTGCGTTCATCCCTTCCAATCAGCCCGCCCTGCTCGCCGATGCCCGATATGAAGACACCTACGCAGCCTTTTTTGATGCAGATGGCGATAAAGACCAGGACCTGTATGTGGTTTCCGGCGGATACGGCGCCAAGGACTCGGGCCTGCCGCTCCAGGACCGCCTGTACCTCAACAAAGGAGGAATGTTTTTCGCGGCAGCCGACAGTACGTTGCCCGCGCTCGATTTCGCAGGCTCCGTCGTGGTGCCCTGGGATTACGACCAGGACAGCGATATGGATCTTTTCATCGGGGCGCGTGTGGAACAGGGCAATTACCCCAATGCCCCGGAGAGCGTCTTCCTGGAAAACAACGGCCGCGGTATCTTCTCCATCGCCTGGAAAGCGCGATTGGGCATGGTTACCCATGCCCTGACCACTGACCTGGACGGAGACGGCCGCCTGGAATTAGCCGTTTGCGGGGAATGGTCCCCCATTCAGTTTTTTGGGTTCCGCAATGGCCGGTTTCTCGATATTTCGCAAAATACTATGCCTACCGCCGCCAAGGGGTGGTGGAACGTACTCCATGCCGCTGACCTCGACGCCGACGGCGATATGGACCTCATCGCCGGCAACTGGGGCTTAAATGCCCAATTCAAAGCCTCGGACAAGGAACCCGTCGAACTCTACTACGACGATTTCGACGGGAACGGGTATATAGACCCCATTATGTGCTACTATATAGACGGCATGTCCTGCCCCTTCCCTACCCGCGACGAGATAACCGACCAGATAGTAGGCTTGAGGAAGAAATTCGTAACCTACGATTCCTATGCCAACGCAACCCTCTCCAAAATCTTCAGCGCCGAACAAGTGGCTAAAAGCCCCAAGCTCGAAGTAAATACCCTGGAGACGATGTGGTGGGAAAATAAAAACGGAGTGCTTCAGCCCCGGAGTTTCCCCTCGGAAGCCAACTTTTCGCCCGTCCATGCCATTTTAGCGCAGGATTTTGACCACGACGGGGTTACGGATATCCTTTTGGCGGGCAATGTCGAATATACTCGTATACGCATTGGCCGTACCGATGCCAATTATGGCTGCCTGCTGAAAGGGAACGGAAAGGGAACTTTCTCATACGTCCCGCAAGGAGCCTCTGGTCTGAACATCCGCGGGGCCGTGAGAAGTATAAAGCCCATCCGGGGGCGCGAAGGCAACGCTTCTATCCTGGTGGGCATCAACAACCGGGCCGCCTTGATTTTAAAGACCCGATGAGATTAATCCTGAACCTGAGCACAGCAAATCCTACCCATATGAAGAGATACCTCTTCCTACTACTTTTAGCCACGACCAGTGGGCTCCACGCAGCAAAAACCGACCCTGCCGCGGAATACGTGTCGGCCCTGAAACGGGTCACCGATATTATGGTCAACGATGTTACCTCGCCCGTGGCATCCGCCCGGTATTATGCCTATACTACCCTGGCATCCTACGAGTCCCTGTCGGCGTTCCAGCCAGCACAGTACCCTTCCCTCGTAGGCTCGCTCACCCATCCTCTTCGGCTCGAACTATCCGAGGGGCAGGAAAAAGATTTGCAGGCCTGCTCCAGACTCGCTTTATGGAAAGCCGCGGCTGCCCTTTTGCCGTCCGGTACTAAGCTCAAGCCAGGTATTGACTCCTTATCTACCCATGTATCCCCGGCAGGACTGGAACTCATTGACAAGGTCGTGAATCAGATTGTCGCCTGGGCGCTTCGGGATGGGTTCCTGCAATTGAATAATCTCCAGCGCTATACCCCCAAACGGGGACCTGCCTTTTGGCAGCCCACCGGCCCTGCCTTCATGGCCCCGATAGAACCCCACTGGAACACTATCCGCACACTCGTACTGGATTCAGCCGACCAGTTCGTACCGCTCCCGCCCGCGCCTTTTGACTTGGACAAAGATTCCCCTTTTTACGCGCTCCTGCAGGAAGTATATGAAAGCGTCCGTTCCAAAAACCCGGAAAAGGAAGCTATCGCGAATTTTTGGGACTGCAATCCCTACCACATCTCCCAAATTGGGCATGTAGAATTCGGAACCAAGAAAATTTCCCCGGGTGGGCATTGGATGGGGATTGCCGGGATTGCCTGCAAAAAAGCAAAACTCCCACTGGGGCATACCGTGCTGGCCCACACGCTGGTGGCCGTGACCTTACACGATGCGTTCATCGCATGTTGGGACGAGAAGTACCGCAGCCATAGGGTACGGCCCGAAACCGCCATACGGGCGTTCGTCGATAAAACCTGGAAGACCGTCCTCCAGACGCCCCCGTTTCCGGAATATGTTTCCGGACACAGCGTAGCGTCCACAGCGGCATCCGTCGTGCTGACCCGCATTTTTGGGCCCGAGTTCTCCTTCAGCGACGATACGGAAGTTGAATTTGGGTTGCCGGTGCGCAAATTCCGCTCCTTTGCCTCCGCAGCCGACGAAGCTTCCCTCTCGAGGCTGTACGGCGGGATTCACTTTCGGGATGCCATAGAACAGGGAGTCTGGCAGGGAAAAGAAGTCGGGCAGCTCGTGAGCGCACGGCTCAAAGCCCACTTTGACTACCTGGCGAAACGATAGACTTTTCAGCGCTCCCCTGCCTCGAGCAAAAGATAGCCCCAGGGCGGGAGTTCCAGCGGGTACTTTTCTTTGACTATCCGCTTCTTTCCGGTAAAAGGATCCGTATAGTTCCCCGTTTGCCTATTTCCGGGGTACAATACCGTCTTTAGGGAGGATGGGCTCAGGTTGACCGCACACAGCACTTTATTGCCTGATTTTTCGCGGAAAAACGATACGAAAGCAGCCTCCCCGTTGTTCCGCACCTGCTGAAGCCCCCCTCCATCTGCTCCATTCCAAAGCGCCTTGTTGCGCTTTTTGAGCTGGATCAGGGTTTTCAATCCGGATGCCAGGAAAGGATGGGGATTCCAGGCTATGGTATCTTTTTCTGCCTCCCGCAAAGGTCGGTTCCATCCAGCTTCCTGGCCGCCGTACACCTCGAGCATGCCCGGAAGCGTAGCCGCCAGCACCAGCGCCGCCATAGCGGCGCTGTCTGTCGCCTCTTCCAGGAGTCCTGCAGACAGCAAGCGACAGGCATCTTTGGGAAACGCATTGACCTCGGCGGCGAGGTATTGTGTTAGCCCCGGAGTGTCCAGGCTGCCCCGGACGATTTGCTGCACGGCATTTCGGAAGCTGCCGGCGCGGGTCGCATCAAAGGCAAATCGGTGCAAGTCCCTGGATTCGCCATCGGCCAACATAAAGACAGGTTTTATCTTGTCGAGCTCCGAGCGGGCCATCTCCCAGAAATCGAGGGGCACCCATTCTGCCCGGGCACAGCAATACCCGTCTATTTCCGTTTCAGCTACCCAAAACTTGAGGGCTTCCAGCATATATTTCCGAAGACCGGGCTTTTGGAAGTCCAGCGCTACGATATCGCTGTCCTCTGTCCAGGGAGCCGACTGGAAGGCACCCTCCGGCGATTTGAGGTACCAGTCCGGGTGTTCTCCGCGCAAACTATGGTCCCAGGCCGTGCTGCCTGCCACCCAGTCTATGACGATATACATGCCCAGGTCGTGGATTTTGTCCACCAGCGATTTAAAATCTTCGAGGGTGCCGAATTCCGGGTTGATGCCGTAGTGATCTTTTACGGCGTACAAATGGCCAAGGGCACCCTCGCGGTTCTGTTCGCCGATGGGGTGTACCGGCATCAGACCGATCACATCAACCCCCATTTGTTTTAGGCGCGACAGGTGGGTTTCAAATGCCTTGAACGTACCCTCGGGCGTGTAATGCCGGATATTGACCTGATAGAATACCGCGTTCCTGCTCCAGTCCGGATGATTGAGTTCGACGTATCGGGCGGGCTTGAAGCGCGCGTCCAAAACGCTGCTGTCGCGAAAGTTCCAGAGTCCGGTATCGCTTCCGTCCTCGGAACAGCGAACCAGCGTAAACAAAGCAAGGGCTAAAGCCAGGTATCTTCTAATTAGGGACATGAATATTTGGAATTTTCTGTTTCGATGGTAATAGACTTGTTGCGCGGGGTCAGCAGGGAGGGGAAAAAGGCCCTTTTTCGACCCCTATTTTTAACCTAAAGACAGAAGGTGTTTAATTCTGCTTAAAATTATTATTTTTACCCGGAAACCTAAAGCCATTGCGTATTATGACGGAACAACGACTTAAAAAGTATTGGAAAAAAAACCTGAATTATCTGTATTCCCTTCTTGGAGTATGGTTTTTTGCATCCTTTGGGTTCGGGATTATTTTTCGCAAGCCCCTCGATGCCTTTTCGTTCGGCGGGTTCAAACTAGGGTTCTGGTTTGCACAGAATGGTGCCATATTCGCCTTCATCGCGCTCATCTTCGTCTATGTTCGCCTGATGAACAGCCTGGACAAGGAGTATGACGTGGATGAGTAGGCTATCTTAGGCTATCCTAGAGGGGTTAAAAAGACCCTATTTTATCCAAATTTAATTTAGTGCTTATGAGCGTTCAAACCTGGACCTTTATCATCGTAGGGTTGTCTTTTGCCCTTTATATTGCCATTGCCCTTTGGACGAAGGCCAATTCTACAAAAGAATTTTATGTGGCCGGAGGCGGCGTACACCCAATAATAAATGGAATGGCAACCGCAGCCGACTGGATGTCGGCAGCTTCTTTCATCTCTATGGCCGGTTTGATATCATTTTTGGGCTATGACGGATCGGTGTATTTGATGGGCTGGACGGGGGGTTATGTGCTGCTTGCCCTCTTGTTGGCCCCTTACCTGCGCAAGTTTGGCAAATTTACGGTACCCGATTTCATTGGCGAGCGCTACTACTCGCAAACGGCGCGTATCGTTGCCGTAGTTTGCGCCCTCTTCGTATCCTTCACGTATATTGCGGGGCAGATGCGCGGGGTTGGCATTGTGTTTTCCCGTTTCCTGGAAGTCCCCATCCACACCGGTGTGTTGCTCGGCATGGGCATTGTATTTTTCTATGCGGTCCTGGGCGGAATGAAGGGTATTACCTATACGCAGGTCGCCCAGTATTGCGTGCTCATTTTTGCGTATATGGTACCTGCCATTTTCATCTCGTTTCAAATGACGGGGAACCCTGTCCCGCAGGCTGCCTTCGGAGGGATGCTCGACAAGTTGGACGGGCTGAATGCTGAGCTCGGTTTTGCCGCTTATACGGCGGGCTCAAAGCCACTGATGGATATCTTTTGCATCACGGCGGCTTTGATGGTAGGTACGGCGGGGCTGCCGCACGTCATTGTGCGCTTTTTCACGGTACCCAAAGTGCGGGACGCGCGCCTGTCGGCGGGGTGGGCCTTGATTTTTATAGCTATCTTATACACCACTGCGCCGGCTATCGGCGTTTTCGTGCGCACCAACCTGCTCGAGACGGTTTCAGGGAAGCGCTACGAGCAGGCACCGGCATGGATGAAAAACTGGGAAAAAGCAAGCCTGATCAAGTTTGAAGATAAAAACGGCGACGGCCTTATTCAGTATTATAACGACAAGAACCCGGATGCCGCTTTTGTAGCCGCTGCTGCCGAAAAAGGCTGGAAAGGCAACGAACTGACCATAGACCAGGATATCATGGTGCTCGCCAACCCGGAAATTGCCCGACTCCCTGCCTGGGTCATTGCGCTGGTAGCGGCCGGGGGCCTCGCAGCAGCTCTTTCCACCGCCGCCGGACTGCTGTTGGTCATCTCGTCTGCCGTTTCCCATGATTTGTTGAAAAGTGCCATCCGACCAAATATTTCTGAAAAAGGAGAGCTTCGGGCCGCTCGCATTGCCGCCGCCGCTGCCGTTGTCTTAGCGGGCTTGATTGGCATCTATCCGCCTGATTTCGTGGCTGCTATAGTAGCTTTCGCATTTGGATTGGCCGCGTCTTCCTTTTTCCCTGCCATCTTATTAGGCATATTTGTCAAACGCATCAATAAAGAAGGCGCCGTGGCCGGGATGTTGAGCGGACTACTCTTCACGTCCTCGTATATTATCGGCTTTAAGTTCCTGGGTTGGTCGCCGGACAACTACCTGCTGGGGATTTCCCCCGAAGGCATAGGAAGCGTGGGGATGGTGATCAATATGGTCGTTACCTTTTTGGTCTCCGGCTTTACCCCGCCCCCGCCCGCCCGCATACAGGATCTGATTGACGACATCCGTACCCCCCGGGGGGCGGGCCAGGCTCGTTCGCACTGAGTGTACTTCACCAGTCATTAGACTTGTTGCGAGGGGTCAGCGAGGTGGAAAAAAAGAGTCATTTTCTTTCCACGCGAAGGCTTTTTGTGGGAGTATAGCCCAGC
>CAZSMU010000018.1:0-39451 GCA_964607915.1 uncultured Haliscomenobacter sp. | reverse complement strand
GACAAAAAATGACTCTTTTTTCCCTCCTCGCTGACCCCGCGCAACAAGTCTAATAACTAGCGACGGGAGGGCTCCTTGCCGTCCGTCGTGTCCCGGGATGTCGAAGGATGACCCGGCGGGTTGAGGGGTTCGACCAGCACCGTGTGTTCGTCAATTATACCTACTACCCGGACGTATATCCCCGTTTCCAGGGGCGCGCCCCCGGTAACAGCCTCCCAGTCGTAGGGGGCTTCGCGCAAACTCAGATGTACCCGCCCGCGCCCAATCTGATGCGGGGGTATGCGCTGCCGCACTTCCCCCACGCTGCGCACCAGTGCTTCGGGCTTCAGGCCTTTTTTTTGCATCTTTTTCCTTTGGAAAGCAGACAACAGACGGGGAGTCATGGCGATAGCCGCCGAACTGGGCAGCGCCCAAAGCAAGACCGCCAGAAGGCTGTCCAACCAAAGGCTTGCAAGGATGCCCGTCCACCCCAGGAAGGCAAAGAAAATCAGTACGGAAAGAGGATCCGACCACTTTTTTGACCACCCTTCCGGCTGCCCACTCGTCCAGAGGAGTAGAAGGAGTAACGCAAGAAGTACGGTAGCCACAATAGCAGTCACCCACCAGGCATTTTCAACACCCGAGTATTGCTCTATTGAATTCTGAATGAATAAAACCAACATGCCGTTTAGGGTTCGCAGAAAACCTACGGGGAAATACCCCGGATTTCGTTATCAGACTCGCTGCAAGGGAAGCTTTTACACATTGCAAGCAGCCCATTTCCCAAAAGTAAAATTTTACCCGTAATGTTGTATCCGGTATAGACAAAATGTATTCTCCCATAGACAGGTACACATAGGAGCATATTTTTTAGGCACAAATGAATTTTTTTTACCCCTTACCTGCCAAATACGAAAAGAATTGCTAATTTTGCGCTCCAATTGTTTAATAATCGAAGCAACCAAGATTATGGCAAACCATAAATCTGCACAAAAGCGCATTCGCCAGACGGCCAAGCGTCGTCTCGCCAACCGCTACTACAAGAAAAGTGCACGTACTACTATCCAGAAGTTCCGCGACCTGGCGGAAAAGGGAGAAGCCGAGCAACTGCTGCCCAAGCTGGTGAGCATGATAGACAAGCTGGCCAAGAAAAATACCTGGCACCCCAATAAGGCTGCAAACCTCAAGAGCAGTCTTATGAAGCACGTCAACGCCCTGGGTTAATCTCCCCCAGCTTTCGTATTCTCCGCCCCGGCAGAGCCTGCTATCGGGGCTGCCTTCCTCTTTATGAAGGATATCATCGATTATTATCGGGACATCGTCATCGAAATTGCCACGCCCTACAGCACAGGTACAGGGTTTTGTCTTTATAAGTCGGGGATTGCTGTCACGAATGAACACGTAGTGCGCGGCAACCGGAAAGTGGTCATACACAGCGACCGCATCGAAAAGCAGTTGGCGCGGGTTTTGTTCACCGATATGCGCTGTGATATCGCCTTTTTGGAACTCCCCGGCCATCCCTCGCTTCCGGAAGCCCCCTTGGCGAATGCAGACGGGTTGCGGGAGGGAGATCCCGTGATTGCTATTGGGCATCCGTTCGGGCTCAAATTCACAGCTACACAGGGTATCGTGTCTAATATGCGGCACGAGATGAATGACGTGCTATACATCCAGCACGATGCCGCGCTCAACCCGGGCAATAGCGGAGGGCCTTTGGTAAACCTCAAAGGCGAAATCGCGGGAATCAATACTTTCATTTTGCGCGACGGCAACAGCCTGGGGTTTTCCCTGCCGACCTCGGAGCTACAAAAAGCCATCGCCGACTTCGAAGCATCCGGCCGGCAGGTCGGTACGCGCTGTTATGCATGCAGCAACGTGGTGACCGCCGACCATGTAGAGGGTACGTACTGCCCTTTTTGTGGCGCACAGGTTGAACTTCCCGACCAGGCAGAGCCGTACGAGCCGCTGGGGGTCACCAAAACCATTGAGGAAATGCTGCGCCAAAGCGGCCATGAGGTGGCCCTCTCCCGCCGAGGCCCCAACGCCTGGGAAATCCAGCAGGGCAGCGCGAGCATCCAAATCTGCTACTACGAGCAAAACGGACTGATTTCAGGGGATGCTTACCTGTGTACCCTGCCCAGGAACAATATCAAACCGCTGTACGAGTTCCTGCTGCGCCAAAACTACGAGATGGAGAGTCTCTCGTTCAGTATCAGCGACCAGGACATCATCTTGTCCCTGATGATTTTCGATCGCTACCTCAACGTGGAATCGGGCCTTTACCTGTTCAAATACCTTTTTGAAAAGGCAGACTACTACGATAACCTGCTCGTAGAACAGTACGGCGCTATCTGGAAACTGGACGAAAAAGGAAAACCGCGGGATACCGATCAGACTCGTTGACAATATTCCCTTAAAGTGGGCGTTCTGCAAAGGATATTGGCATTTCACAGGGTACTGTGTGGGGGGTGCCTCTGCCGAGGGTGTACATCACGTCAAATGTGCGTGTACAGGCAGGCATGAGCCTTTAACGCGGCAGGCGTCCCTTTTGTCAAGGACTTTTCGTATCATTGCGTTTGGAAAAACGGTTCCATCCATTTCAAAAAAGACCTTACCTTGTTTGCAAAGCTCAAGTGTATGAAAAAATCCCAAATGCTGCTTGGCGTGCTGTGTATTTTACTGGCTCAGGGCCTGCAGGCGCAGGACATCCATTTCTCCCAGTTCTACATGTCGCCCCTGAACTTGAATCCTGCCATGACGGGGGTGATGAACTGCAATACCCGCATGGTGGCCAACTACCGCAACCAATGGGCCAGTATTCTGCGCTCCAATGCGTTCCGCACGTATTCCGTATCGTATGACCAACGCATCCCTTCCGGGCGCTACGACTTCTTCGGGGTCGGTGGTACATTTTGGGGCGACCGGGCGGGGGAAGCCAACTTCTCCACCATGACGGGAAAGGTATCCCTGTCGTACAGCAAGCGTATGGGAGGCTACCGAAAAAAAGCGAACTACCTGGTCGTAGGGGCTGAAGGGGGAGCAGCGCAGCGCAGCATTGACTTCCTCAACCTGCGTTGGGGCACCCAACACGACGGTCAGGGCGGTTTTGACCCTACCCTCGACCCTCAGGAAGGGCGCTTTGACCGCGACAACTTCATCTTCGCCGATATGGCCGCCGGCTTGCTCTGGTTCATGGTGATGGACGATAATACCAACTTCTATGTGGGCGGGGCCTTTCACCACCTCACCCGCGCCAACCTGTCGTTCGACAGTGAGAGCGAAGACCTCATCTTCAGCCGTATCACGGCCCATGCCGGTGGGGAATTCCCCCTCAACAACTCGGTAGGGCTGCTGCCCGGCGTCATTCTCATGCGCCAGGGGCCGCTGATGCAGGTAAATGCAGGTACGAGCCTCCGGTTCAGCCTCGGCCAGGGGGCCGACGCCGGTCAGGCGTTTCAGGTAGGGCTCTGGAGCCGTATCGCAAATAAATTGGACACCGGGGTGCTGCAGGATGCGCTCATCGTATCCACTCGCTTTGATTTCAACAACTTTAGCCTGGGATTCAGCTATGATGTCAATATGTCGGCCCTCAAACCGGCCACCAATTCGCAGGGGTCTTTTGAGTTCGGCCTGGTGTATAAAGTATGCGGAAAAGTGAGCCGCGGCATCTATTGCCCTGACTTCTAAATTACTGAACAACAGGGCAAAAGCCATCTTTTTATAGGTCATGTAATCGTTAAAACTATGTTCGGCAGTTCAAAAAATGACGCGGCTAAAACCGCTGCGGCCGCAAATACCCCGAATACGGGCAATTCCTTCAACAGCCTGGTCAACGGGACTCATATCGAGGGAAATGTGACCTCGGAGAAAGATATCCGCATAGACGGCCGGATAAAAGGCAACCTGTACTGCGATGCCAAAGTGGTCATAGGCCCAACGGGCGTCATCGAAGGGGAAATCCGTTGTGTCAATGCAGTCATTGAAGGCACTTTTCAAGGCAAGCTCCACGTACAGGAATTGCTCAATGTTCGCGAAACCGCCGATATACGGGGGGATGTCCATACGGGAAAGCTCATCGTACAGTCGGGCGCCGTGTTCAATGTGAAGTGTTCCATGGGCCAGGAAGGGACGGAAAAATCCGCCAAAGCTAGCGCTGCTGCCCATGCCCGCCCTGAATAAACGATCGGATGAGGAACAGCAGGCCGTTTCCCGCCTGCGCAATATGGCCAAGTACTCAGGGCTGGCCTTCCAAATCGGTTTCATCATCCTGATTGGAACCTGGATAGGGAAGAAACTGGATGCGTATTTTGATACCGACCAGCCGGTTTTTACCCTGATTGGTTCCCTATCCTCGGTATTCGCCGCTTTATACGTTTCTCTGAAGGACTTTATCGTTAAAAAGCCGCCCCGCTAAGGCAGGGGCGTGGTATTTTATAACGTATGGAGAGCCGCCGGTTTCTTTTCCAATTGTTGTTTGCCTCTGCCTTCTGTGCCCTGGGGATAGGCATTCTCTATCGCTTTCCCGCCATGGCGTCCGGGATTGCTCTCGCATGGCAGTCGCTGGGATTTTTCACAGGGTTCAGCCTGTTGATGTACGCAAGCGCGCGGCGCGTAGCCAAAAGTGAAAAAAAAGAGCGCTATATCAGCCTCATCCTGGCCTTCAGCGGATTGAAAATGTTATGTTCCTTCCTTCTCATCGCGGTATATGCCAAAACCGCGGAACCAGACTCCCGCTTGTTTGCTCTGCCCTTTTTTGGGATTTACCTCGTTTTTACTATATTTGAATCCGCTTTTATGATTCGCATCGGAAAGAGGTAAGCCTTGCCAAAAATCATGCCGTATGCAACCTGAACACGAGTTTTTTGAGGTTTCTGTCAATGGAGGCCAGCCCTTAGCCCTGGACGGGGACACCCTGGATTTTTTGCCGACCGGTCCGGATTCCTTCCATATCCTGATGGGGGGCAAACGCTTTCAGGCCACCGTTTTGGATGCTGATTATGCTGCCAAGCGATTCCGCATTCGCGTGAACGGGAGCGTGTACGAGGTCAAAATAGCCGATCGCTACGACCAACTCGTCGAAAAACTCGGCCTGAGCCGCCATGTGTCCACCAAGGTCAAGGATATTAAGGCACCTATGCCCGGCATGGTACTGGAACTCAATACAGCCGAGGGAGACAGGGTTGAAAAAGGCCAGCCCCTGCTCATCCTGGAAGCCATGAAAATGGAAAATGTCATCAAATCGCCCGGCGAAGGGATTGTGAAACGCATCTGCGTACAAAAAGGGCAGGCAGTGGATAAAAACCAGTTGCTGCTCGAAATGGACTGATTCACCCCCAAACTTTTCTGCCCATGCCGTTTACCCATCTCATCTCCGTTGCCGCGCTTCAAGCCCATATAACCCACCCCGACTGGGTAGTCGTGGATTGCCGTTTTTCTCTCGCCGACCCGGAAGCAGGCCGGCGTTCGTATCAGTCGGGGCATATCCCGGGCGCATGGTATGCACACCTCAACGAAGACTTGTCGGGGCCCATCGTCAAAGGTAAGACGGGGCGGCATCCGCTGCCCGAACCGGCGTCGCTACAAGCGCGCTTTTCCAGTTGGGGCATTAGCGCCCATACTCAGGTGGTCGCTTACGATGACCTGGGCGGCGCTATGGCCGCCCGCCTGTGGTGGTTGTTGCGCTGGCTGGGGCATGAAGCCGTAGCCGTACTCAACGGGGGCTTCCAGGCATGGGTCTCTGAAAAGGGGGAAAGCAGTACCGCGCTGCCCATCGCGCGGGAAGGAGAGTTCGTTCCCCACCCAAACCCGGATATGGCAAGGGATATCCACTTCATCCGGCAGCACCTGCAAGACCCGGCACTCCTTCTCGTAGATTCCCGCGCCCCGGAGCGCTATCGCGGTGAGGTAGAGCCGATAGACCCCGTCGCAGGGCATATCCCCGGCGCTGTGAACCTCTTTCACGCAAGTAATATCGGTGCAGACGGCCTTTTCTTGCCGGAAGAAACGCTCCGCCAAAAATTCGAGATGCTTCTGCAGGGGCACGCGGCAGAGGATACGGTCTTTTATTGCGGCTCTGGAGTGACGGCGGCCCACAACCTGCTGGCGATGGAAGTAGCGGGGATAAAGGGGGCTAGAATATATCCGGGTTCCTGGAGCGAATGGATTGCCGACCCCTCTTCAGAAGTCTCTGGAAACAACCGGACTATTTCGTAGCTTTACGCGCGATTTTCACCCGCTCAAAACAGCAGCCATGCGCGTAACCGACTACTTTGAAAAAGCTTCCGGCCAGACGCTGATTTCATTCGAAATACTCCCTCCGTTGAAAGGGGGAAACATGGAAGATATCTTTGATTCCCTGGATCCTTTGATGGAGTTCAAGCCGCCGTTTATTGACGTGACCTATCACCGCGAGGAGTATATTTATGTGAAACGCGAGAGCGGGTACTACGAAAAAACAGCCATCCGCAAGCGCCCGGGTACGGTGGGGATTTGTGCTTCCATCATGCACCGCTATGGCGTAGATGCTGTTCCCCATCTCATCTGCGGCGGTTTTACCCGGGAGGATACGGAAAATGCCCTCATTGACCTCAATTTCCTACACATCAACAACGTACTCGCCCTACGGGGCGACGGACAGCAGTTTGAGTCCCGCTTCGTACCGGAACCAGGCGGCCACGAATACGCCCTGGATTTGGTAAAGCAAATTTCCGATATGAACCAGGGGAAGTATCTGGACCTGAATATAGAGAATGGGCAAAAAACGAACTTCTGCATCGGCATCGCCGGATATCCGGAAAAGCACTTCGAATCACCCAACCTCGACATAGACCTTTCGTACACCAAAGCCAAAGTAGATGCTGGGGCAGATTACATCGTGACCCAGATGTTTTTTGATAACCGACATTACTTCGAGTATGTGCGCAAATGCCGGGAGGCAGGGATCAACGTGCCCATCGTACCTGGGCTGAAGCCACTGACCAAGCTCTATCAGCTCAGTGCTATCCCCCGCCATTTTTTTATAGACCTGCCAGCAGAACTCGTAAAAGAAGTCCTGGGTGCAAAAACGCCTCAGGCCCGCAAAGAAGCGGGCATAGCCTGGTGCATCGCCCAGTCAAAAGAACTAAAAGCGGCCGGAGTGCCCTGCCTGCATTACTACACGATGGGAGATGGCGATACCGTACACAAAATCGCCGAGGCAGTATATTAGGCTAGGATTCTATTTACTCGGCGACGCGCAGCAACTCCGCGTTGTTCAGGATATACATCAGGCGGTTTACGTCGGAGTCGTTCAACTCCAGTTTGCCGCGTATGACGATGGCTTCGGCGGTGTACTTTATAGGTTCTTTGGAAAAAACTTCCATGACCGTTTCTGGGCCGGCACCTCCGCAGAAGAAGCACATGCTGTAGGGAAATGCGGAGAAGACGAACTCTTTTTGGTTTTTATAGCCTTCGACGGGGATGATATAGCCTTTGATTTCGACCATTTTGCCATTTAGGGCGCGGATTTCATCGGCAAAAACGGGCACATCCACTTTGAAGCCCAACATTTCGTCGTACTGTTTCTTGAAGGTTACCTTGCCAAGGGTGGTCCATAAGTTTTTGGACTGTGCACCGAGTTGGGCGGGGGCGGCCAGGATTCCGGCGAAGAGCAAGAGCAGGCTGATTCTTTTCCACATGGTTGTTTTCGGATTAGACAGGTACTTTAAAAGAAACGAAAAACTCAGTCTTTTGGTTTCCGGATGGGTTTGGCGGGCAGTTGGAGTATGGCGTTGAGGTCTGTATCGGAAACGGTGAGCATACCATTTTTGGTCAGGCGCGGCGTGAGGATTTTCCAGTTGCCATCTTTTTTAAAGACTGCGCCGAACAGCGGGAGGGCTTCCTGGAGCCGGCCGGAGTTGGCCAGTGCAATCGCGTGCCAGTACTTCATTTCGAGGTTATCGGGAAACAGGGCTTCGGCTGCGCCATAGGCTTCCATTGCTTTTTGCATATCGCCTTTTTCGACCGCCAGGTCGCCGGCATTCATAAAGCCGTACGCCTGGTGGACCGCCAGTAGGCGGCGCAGTTCGACCAGAGGGGCGGGGTGGTCGTCGATGCGCAGGTCTATTTTGCGGTCAACCCAGGGCTGGCCCGTATTTTGCGCGGAGACGACGAGCAGGGCTGCCGATTGTTTGCCCCGGATATCTCCCCCTTGTGCTTCGGCGGCTTCCAGGGTGCGGAGCAGGCGTTCGGCCAAGGGCAGTCCCTGGCTTTGCTGAAAGGCTTGTGCCATGGCAGGCCACACCGACTCGTTGCCCATGAGATTCGCTTGCACCGAAAATCCTTCCCCTTCGATATGTCCTGCGGCCTCTATGCACTTGGCACCGGTATAGGCGGATACACCGCCCTTTGCATCGAGTAGGGCCAATTGCCGGAAATCGCGGCCTTCGTCGCTGGCAATCAGGTGGGCCAACGCTTCGGAGGCTGACATGCCTTTCCGCATCAGGGCCAGGCCATCCTGCCCAAGGGCCGGGTTGACGAAGGATTGGGTAGCAACCGTCCCTACACCGGCCTCGCCCCATATTACGATGGTACCGGTAGCGAACCAGTGGGACTGTACCGCTACGCCCATATCCCCTGTCTGGGGATCTATGGCGACGATAGAGTAGGTATGGGCAAGGGGCTCTTTTCCGTATGGGCGCTGTGCGGAGGCAGAAGCGATGCCGAGGAGAGCCAGGAGCGAAGCGATGTAGTAGCGCATGGGCAGATGACGTTAGCCTTCGGAAAGGGTGGTATGTATATCGGTACGGCTTGCCTGGACGGCGGGGATGAGCGCTGCCAGCAGGCCGACGCCCAGGGCTCCCAGGGCGAGGTAGCCCTCCTCCCGCAGAAATAAAGCGCCGGAGAAGGAATAGCGGTAGGCATCTTGCATGTAGCTGGCGAGGATTTGCATACCACTATGGCTGAGGGCAATACCAGCCATATAGCCGAAGCCGGCTATCAGGAGGCCTTCCAGGACAATCATGGCGAATATTTTGGAGGGGGGGGCACCTAAGGAGCGCATAAGCGCTAATTCGTAGCGCCGTTCCTTAAGGGAGGCGTAGAGGGAGATAAAAATGCTGAGCCCGGAGACGGCGATGATGATGAACGCCAACCAGCGCAAGGCGTCGGCCCCTACGCCCAGGAGGCTGTACAAGCGCGTGATTTCGATGGCCGGGGTGGCAGCCTGTAGATTCGTGTTTTCGTTGATACCCCGCTGCATGTTGAGCGTCTGTATGTTGCGCCCTTTGAACTGGAGCAGGACGGTAGTGATGGACTCCTCGGGGTAGTCGGTCAGGGGGCGGGAGATGTCTTCGTGTGCGGCATGTGCTTCCTCTGCCCCATGGGCATGTACTGCCCAGATGGACTGGGTAGCGGTGAGGATGAGCTGGTCGGCTACTGAGCCGGTGGGTTGTAGGATGCCGCAGACGCGGAAAGCGCCGGCGTCGCGGTGTTCCATGTCCATGTCTTCTGCCAGCCCGTGGGAGCTGTAGAAGGAATCACCCAGTTTGAGTTTTAAGGCGTGGGCTGCTGCGGCACCGACGACGACCTCCAGCGGTTTCTGGAACATTCTCCCTTCTGCGATGCTGGCCTGGTACAGGTCCAGGAAGGCGGGCGTTGTGCCGACGATTCGGTAGGCGCGATAGCTATCGCCCAGGGACAGGGGTACTGCCCTTTGGATGAACGGGTGTCGCGGGTTGAGGAAAGGGCGCACTTCCCGGATGGGGATATTGCCGGTAGGGGCGTCAATGTGGTACATGCCCGCCAGGATGAGCTGCAAGGGGCTGCCTTTGGCGCCAATGACCAGGTCTATGCCGGCCAGATTTTTTTCGAACTTGTCTTCCAATTGCCGATTGACCAGAAGCAGGAGGGAGACCAGGCCGACGCCCAAGGCGAAGAGAGCGAGGCTGAGGGTCAGCGACAGCGGTTTGTGCCACAAATTTTTCCAACTGAGCAAAAGCAGATTCATGCGCTGTGGTTCGGTTGCAGGGAGATTTGATTTGGAAAGCGGCTTTTGAGGCGGTTGTCGTGGGTGACGATGAGCAGGGTGGCCTGGGCGGCTGTGGCCTGTTCTTCGAGCAGGTCGGCCACTTCGCGGGCGTTGTGGTCATCGAGGGCAGAGCTGGGCTCATCGGCCAGGATGAGCAGCGGACGGTTGACCAGGGCGCGGGCGATGGCGGCGCGTTGTTGTTCGCCTGCGCTCAGTTGGGCAGGTCTGGAGTGGCGTTTGTGTGCTATACCGAGGCGCTCGGTCAGTGCGTCTATCCGGCTGCGATCGGGAGCGTTACCGGCGAGGGTCTGCGCCAAGATCAGGTTTTCTTCCACGCTGAGGGCCCTTATGAAGTGTGGCTTTTGGAAAACGATGCCGATATGCTGTCCGCGGAAGCGATCCAGCGCCCTGCCATGCAGGGTCTCCATAGCTACGTCTCCCAGTTGGATATGGCCGGCGGAAGGGGAGAGCAGTCCCCCAATCAAGTGCAGCAGCGTCGTTTTGCCGCTGCCCGATTGGCCCAGCATCAGCCAGTGTTCCCCCTGTCCCAGCCGGATATCGGGGAACTGCAGCGGTCGTCCGCCGCTGTACGAATATTGCAGGTGGCTCGTGTATAACATGGGGCAAAGATACAACAGGATTGCTGCATTTTTTAAAAGACTTGTTGCGAGGGTTGCTATTCGATGCGGATGAGCCCCTCTTCCTGTACCTGTACCCCCCAATCTGCAGGGTGCTCCATGGAAAACGTGCCACCGTCATATTTGACCCATCCATCGGAAGCCGTACCACAATTGAGGGCGGTAGAGATAAAAAGCGCCATGGTGAAGAGTTTGGTATGTGCATGCGAACTAAACATATCCTGGTAATTTTGTACCTTTCTGAGAGAAAAAAATACCCTTCTAAAAAACTGCAAACACAGGGACAAAAAGCGGTTTTATGCCCTTCAAGATAAGGTTTAGATCACACTAATACGCTGACTTTTATCAACTTTACACGTTTTATGTGACCCCGGGACAAAAATCAGGCTATGAAAAGATAAGGGAAAGATTTACATTTGTTCGTCTTGTTATGGCTATCTCAAAGGACTGGACCCCTGCATTATTCATACTTTTGTCAAACTTGTTGCGAGAAGAATCATCAAGGAGTCAAAAAGACCCTTTTTACCCACCCTGCGCCTTAGTTTCCATAGTGCTGCTATATTCCTCAGAAGCGTTTGCGTGAGTACAAAAAAGATACTTTGTCCTTCTTGTTGATACCCCTTGCAAGAAGCTATATCTCGCGTCAACAGGTTTTGTGCATTTTATCTAACCTGTCCTGAAAATTTGCATAAAACCTATTGCACTGAGGTATAGCTATATTCAGTCTTCTGTAGATGATCAATGTCCGTCTTTATCGAATCAGAATAGGGTGGCTCCTTCTGTACTCTCTTGCGTGCCGAATCACCGCGAGCGCACAGGATACTTCGTTCGTGGACTTTATGCCGTTCCAAGGCAGCATCATTTCCATGGCGGGAGATGGGGATGGGACGATTTGGTTCAACAGCAAGAATATCGTCTATACCTTTGACGGAAAAAAAATCCAAAAAACAGGGGCTATGGAAGCCCGTGAGTGTCTGATGTACTACAATGGGGAGTTGCAGACCTTTGAAGGTCTAACACGGCAGGGCGTTACTGTCCTGGAGCCCTGGAAGGAAAACATGCACTGGGCGAAATTCATACCGGGGGCCTCTACCCAGATTTTTACCGCTCGCGATAAAGAAGGTCGTATCTGGGTGACGAATGGCCAGGACTTGCATGCCTTTCGAATCCATCGGAGCTTCAAAATCAGCCTTCCGGGTCTCTCGGTACGCGGTATCCTTCCTTCTGATCGGGGAATTTATGTGGGTACCTACGACGGTTTGTTCCTCAACGAGGAACTGATGGGACCTGATTTTTTGTATTCAAACGGCAACATCCTTCCCCTCGATGAACGCCAATTGCTCATTCCCGATAGAAATTTGTTGATTTTCAATGTAGAAGACCAATCCTTGCGCAGGGTATACGTCCAAATGGCATTGAGGAAGAATCGGGAGATGGAGCTTTCCTGTATAGCCAAAGCGTATGACGCCATTTGGGCGGGTTCGACCCTCGGCTTGCTGAAGTGGGAAGGGGATTCCCTAATGGCTACCTCTCTTTCTGTAGGCGTACAAAATCTGTTTTTCAAGGATGGGCTACTCTACCTGGCGACTAACAGGGGCATTTATACCTGGAATGGGAAAACGCAGGAGCGATTATCGGCTTTTCCAGAAATAAAATACAACGATATCCAAAAAATCGGAGACACCTGGTGGGCGTGCTCCAAAAGCGGGTTGTGGACTTGGGACGGCAGCCACCATCCCGCCCGGATGGCTTTTTCCAACCTGCCGGTTTCGGGCCTGGAGACCTACTGTATCACCAAGGACGAAGCCGGTTATCTTTGGGTGAGCACTATTTCCGGGCTGATCCGCTTTTTACCAGGAAGTACGAGCTATGAGTTATTTTTCCCCAACAAGGAGTTCAATGCCCGTTCTGTGGCGAGCGTGGGGGATACTCTGTATTTTGGTACCGTGAACGGATTGGTACAGTTCAACCCTCTGGACTTGCCAAAAGCAAACCTGCAACAAGAGGTAGCCCCTTATCTCAGCTCCCGGAAAATCACCTTCCTGCTCGGGATAGCGTTGGTCCTTTCTGCATGGTTCATCCTGCTGCTGTTCCGAAAGTGGAAAACCGCTGAACGAGCCCTCCTGGAAAAAGCAGCCGTCTCAGAAAGCCCGCTGCAAGACGACCTCATGGCCAGTCTGGAGGCCTATATCGAGGCAAACCTCTCTATGGTAACGGTCGAATCGCTGTGCCAACACAGCGGCCTTCCCTTGAAATCCCTGTACCGCGCCCTGGAAAGCCGGTACGGCATCAAGCCGGGCGACCTCATCCGAAACATCAAATTGCGCCATATACAGGAATTGCTGGCGGAAAACCCAGATGTAGATCGCGAAGTGCTGGCCAATCGCGTCGGGTACAGTGTCCACCACATCAACCGCCTGTTGAAGAAGTAGGAGACGGTTGTACGGGGTCGAAAAGGCGCTTTTTGACCCCTCGCAACAAGTCTATTATTGATCAAAATCACCCCGTGCGACTGACGATTGCCAGTCGGTATTTCCCCAAAGAGCGACAACTTGGGGGTATAACCAAAATCTATTCATTATGTGGACTGCAAGAATCCGGAACCACGCGTTTGAACGCATGGGCGACTTTGGCCACCTCATTGATGGCGATCACTTCCTCGGGCGCTCTGCATTTGACATCCAAAGAAAAAAAGAAGGAGAACCCAAGGTAAATGTGTTGAAAAAAGGCAAGGCCTTTGAGTTGCAAATGGCCCTGCCCGGTTTTTCAAAAGAGGAAATCGAAATTCTGTTGGAAGGCGATGTGCTCAAGGTGCGAGGAGAGAAGAACCAGGCTGCCGAAGCCCCCCAACCGGAATTTATCCTGGAGGAGTTTGATTTCAATGCTTTCGAGCGCTGCTTCAAACTCTCCCCGAAGATTGCCCGCGACGCCATTGAGGCCACCTTTGAAAACGGTATCCTGACCCTGTCTTTTGAAGATATCCCGCTGGTGAAGGGCAAGACACATATTCGCATCCCGGTGGGCTGAGTCGGAGATCCCCGGCGCGATGACGGTGGAGAAATCCCTGTTATTAGACTTGTTGCGAGGGGTTCATCAAGGGGTCAAAAAGGCTCTTTTCTCCCCCCGCAGCAAGTCTATGCACAAACAGGATTACAAGTCTAATACCCACAACCATGAAACCGATGTTCGAACGCGCCCTAATCGCGCTGGATTTAAGCCCGATGGACGAAAAGTTGCTGCGCACGACAGCGGCAATGGCCCCTGTGATGGGGATAAAAAAAATCTACCTGCTCCATATCGCCCCTGATTTTCAAGTTCCGGAAAATGCCGACTGGGCGTTCCGGGAGAAGATGGCTCCGCGAGAGCCTCTGGACGAACAGCTCCGCGCACAGGTGTCGGCTAAGGCCGAACAATTTTTCGGCTCTCTCGAGGGCGTCGAATGGCAGGTGGAAATCATAGAGGGCAAGCCGTTCCAGACGCTCTTGCATTGGTTGGAGGTCAAGCATGTGGATGTGCTGATCGCGGGCCGCAAGCGCCTAAGCGAAGGGAGTGGAATCACGGCGCGGCGCCTGGCGCGCCACAGCGCCTGCCACGTCTTATTCGTACCCTACAGCGAGGGGCAAGACTTGGGGCGCATCCTGGCCCCCGTTGATTTTTCGCCCAATTCCGCCCGTTCGATGAAAAGTGCTACCGCTCTGGCGGCCGCTCAGGGAGGGGCATCGGTGCAGTTCCTCTACGTCATAGACCTGCCGCCCTCCGATTACTATATGCGCAACTTCGATACTGAGGCATTCCGCCAGGTGTTGCGGCAGTCAGCACGGGCAACCTGCGCTGAGTTCATGAAAGAAAATGGCCTCGACGACCGGCAGGCCGACGTGACATTCCTGGAAAACACCTATTCCAACGCCGCACTGCATATCCACGAATTTGCGGAACACAATGGCGCGGGGTTGATCGTCATGGGCGCGCAGGGCCATGCCGCCCTGGAGCGCCTGCTGTACGGCAGCGTCACGGAGAAACTGGCCGATAGCCCGGCGCAACAGCTGATCCTGGTGATCCGGTAGGGGAGTGTAAATGACTGGAATGCTCCCTGATTTCGTTCGACATTTCTTGCGGCAAGGAAATAAAATACCAGGTAGATGATGCTGGGTGTTTCCAGACGTTGGCAGAGAATTCGTGTTTTATCTTTCCACGCATGATGATTAGACTTGTTGCGCAGGGATTATCGTATGGTCAGGTAGCCCGTCTGATAGAGCAGACCGAACAGCCGGATATCCTCCAGGCTGAGCGGTAGTTTTTTAGACATGGGAAGGAGTTATGTTCTGGCCGAAGATACGAAAAATCCGGCACCCCGCACACCCGTCTGAAGAGCTGTTTTATTCGGTGTGTTGCGATGGGTCCGCGACCCTACCTTTCCAGCAACAGGGACGACGGGAACTGAAATCCGGGTTCAAATACAAAGCTGCTGTCGTTCAGGGTGCGTAGGAAGGCCAGGAGATCGGCTTTCTGCGCGGCATCGAGGCGTATGGGGGCGGGAGAGCCGGGCAGGGTAGCTTGCGCGTAGTGGTCTAGTACTTGGCGCAGGGTGCGAAAACGACCGTCGTGCATGTAGGGGTAGGTGTACGCCAGGTTCCGCAGCGTCGGCGTCTTGAAGAGCAGCCTGTCGGCGGGTACTCGGGTGACGCGGTAGCGGCCTGCATCCTGCAGCATGGAATCGGGCGGCAGTCCGTTGGAGGCAAATGCGTAGTTGCTGAACAAAGGCTCTGCATGGCAGCGCTCGCAGTGCGCCCGGAATAGCTGATGGCCACTTTTCTCCTGGGGCGAAAAATCGAGTAGCCCTTCGCGCATCCGGTCGTAGCGCGCGCCGCCAGATACCAGGGTCAACTGAAACTGCGACAGCGCTTTGAGGAAGCGTTCCCCCGTGATGGCGCTATCGCCGTACGCCGCGCGGAACATCCGGCGGTACATTTCCGAACTCCGCAACTTTGCGATGACCCGCACAAGATCTTCGCCCATCTCCGAGGGCGATTCAAGAGGAGCCAGTGCCTGCATATCGAGGTGGTGGATAGCCCCATCCCACATAAAATAGGGTTGCCAGGCCAGATTCATCAATGCCGGCGCATTGCGCAGGCCGATGGAGTCGTAAATGCCGTGGCTGAGCGCGTGGTCGGTATGTGCAAAAGCGTTATAGGACGAATGGCAGGAGGCGCAGGAAATGCTCTGGTCTTGCGACAGGAGAGGGTCGTAAAACAAGGCCCTGCCAAGCTGGATACCTTCTTCCGACAAAGGGTTGCCGGAAAAGTCGTACACGGGCGGGGGGAAATGCGCCGGATAGCGCAATCCGACTCCATGCCTCACCGCCAGGGAGAGCAACAGAAAGGGGCACAGCAACAGGGCGATCTTTCTCATGGCACCGTTTTAAATGCATCTGCAAAAGAGCGGACTGCCTGCATGGCCTCTGGACAGGGCCGCATGATGTCGGGTGTGGCTGCCGGATTCATCGCTTCGAAAAAAGCGTCCAACGCTATACGTATGCGGGTGTCGCCGTGGGCCCTCGCCGGTAGCACGAGGGTTAGGAGGGTATTGAACGGGGCTCTATACCCTCCGAGATGGTACTGGAAAGAAGGACGACGGGCCTTGCTGGTCGTGGCTGTGCCCTCCAATTTTACATGGATATACCCGCTTTGCCAACTCCAGTACATCCCATGTATGGGGTCCAGCGCTGCACCGCGGGCACCACCCGCCTGGGTCAGGCTGTCTACCCCCAGTTCAAACGCCACCTGGTCGAATAGGAGCGCGTGGGGGGCCGACCAGGACAGGGCGAGCGAGGCAGGGTCGGCCATATCTATCAGGTATGCGCTTTCGGGGAATGCGAAAACGACCCTTCCCTTGCGCAGCAACCGAAGGTGCGACAGGTAAAAGCGCAGCGTTTCCAGGCGAACGCTGTCGGCACCTTCTCCAAGGGCATATTCCCGCCCCAACTCCAGCGCCTCCCCCTTGAAAATCGGGGTAAACAGGATGCGCCCACCGCACCCTTGCCCCGGTATGAAGCCCGCAGAGTCGTCCCTGCCGGGCGACAGGGCCAGCAATAGAGCCATCCCGAGCACCTGAATATTTCCCTGCAGAAATATGCCCCTGATGGCGAGCTGCTGAGGATATCCGTTCTTTTTCATATTGCAAAGGTATATGCCAGGGGGAATCATCGAGGGGTCAAAAAGGCCCTTTTTGACCCCTCGATGATTCCCCTTGCAACAAGTCAATGGAAAACCGCTATTTTTGCCTTTTTAGCTGACTCTCGCAACCAGTCCAACGCATAAAAAACGATGAAAATGCGCACTATTCTTCTTGCATGTACAGGGATCGCCGCCGCCCTGCTCCTCGCCGCTTGTTCAGGTAAAAAAGAAGCGCCGGCCGCCTCAGCCGCCCCGGCAGAGGCGGCTGCTGTGCCCGCCGACCTTCCCGCTCGAGTGCCTATGAACGAGATTTCGCTGGAACTCGTGGACAAGGCGGTCAAAATGATAGAGGCCGATGCTGCCTGGCTGCAACAGGTAAAAGACAAAGCCGCTGCCGGCAACATGCCTTTAGCCTACCAGCTCAAGGACGATGCCCGCTTTTTCCTGTTCGAACATCAGGCCGAATACGGGGTAATCCAGATCCCCGACGATGTCCTGCAGCCCCAGATGGACCAAATCAAAAACGACGCCGCCTGGTTTGCAACCATCGAACAGCAGGCCAGGGAGCGCGGCATCAGCGTAGAGGAATCGCTGCGCAAAAACGCGCTCTACATGATTGACCAGCGACTACTCGGAAAATAGCCGGGGTGAGCGATTCCCCCGCCAAAGCCAAAGATGGCTTTTTATACAAACTGAAGCGCGCGAACCACCGCCAGATAGTGGCATAGACTCCCGCCCATCACGAAGAGATGCCATACGGCGTGGTAGTAGGGCATTTTTCGGAAGAGGTACACGAACGCTCCCAGGGTATAAAAAGCCCCGCCGATGAGGATGAGCCGGAGTACTTCCCAGGGCACCCTTTGCACCATGGGGCCGATGATGAACACTACCGCCCAGCCCATGCCCAGATAGACCAGCGTAGAGAGCAGGCGGAACTTGTGGGTGGCAAAAATTTTATAGACCAGCCCCAGCGCGGTGAGGCTCCAGATGACGGCCAGTACGGTGTATCCCGAACGCGTATTCACAAACAGCAGGATGAACGGGGTGTAGGAACCTGCAATGAGAAAGTAGATGGCGATGTGATCCAGTATGCGCATAAAGCGACGAATCATGGGCCGGTTGGCAAGGTGGTAGAGCGTGGAAAAAAGATAGACTAAGAAAAGCCCAAACCCAAACGCCGCAGCGCTGATAGCGTGCAGGGTACTTCCTCCGGCAAGGGCACCCTGCCAGAGGGCGGGTATGCCGGCCAGGACGAGCAACAGGCCGAGCCCGTGGGTGAGTACGTTTGCCCATTCTTCGCCCGGCCCTACGATGTCGAGGGCAACCGAATCGTAATAGTTGTTGAACCGCATGGAATGTCCTTGTAGAATCCGAAAATAAAAGTCCCTTTTGAGAGGCTTCCTGTAACGGAGGGCAATATTACACAAAAGTTACTTTCCTCGCTAAAACAATCTACCCTGTGCGTTTTCCGGAAGGAGGCGAAACCCCGACCGGTGCAGCGGGGAGGGCCCGTGTTCGCGTATCCCCTTCCGGTGGGCTTCGGTCGGATAGCCTTTGTTCTGCTCCCAGGCGTACCAGGGGTATTGAACTGCCATTTCGGCCATGAACGCATCGCGTTCCGTTTTGGCCAGGATGGAGGCCGCTGCTATGCTGGCATACAGGGAATCCCCCTTCACGACACATACATGCGGAATGCCGGGAAACGGCTTGAACCGGTTGCCGTCTACCAGTAAGGCCTCGGGACGTAGGGACAGTTGCTCCACCGCCCGGTGCATAGCCAAAAAAGAAGCGTTCAGGATATTGATTTGGTCAATTTCACCTACTTCGGCGCGGGCGATGGCCCAGGCTAGCGCGTTGGCCTGGATGAGCTCCCGGGCCTCCTGCCGCTGCGCCGTGCGCAACGCCTTGGAGTCCTGAAGCAGCGGATGTACAAACCCTTCCGGCAAAATGACGGCAGCGGCATAGACAGGCCCTGCCAAACAGCCCCGCCCTACCTCGTCGCAGCCTGCTTCCAATATCCCGACCGTGTGTCTCGCCTTGAGCATACTCTCCTATTAGACTTTGTGGCCAGGGGTCAAAAGGCCCTTTTCCCTCCTCGCTGAGCCCTCAAACCAAGCCTGTTGGACCGACTGCAAAGAGAGCGACAGCGGGTTTTTGCCGCCTCACCGATTCCTTGCAACAAGTATGGCACAAATTTTAGGATAATGCCTCAATATCCCGTAAATTGTGGCCATAAAAATATGTGCCGTGGAAAAAAGCTACCAATTTCGCATCGAACTGCAAGGCATTCAACCCGCTATCTGGAGGACTTTTCAGGTAGATCAGGAAGAAACCCTGTTCGACCTGCATGAAATCATCCAAATCGTCATGGGCTGGGAGAATGCCCACCTCTTCGAATTTCGGGTAAAAGACCGCAGGTTCGGCCTGCTCCCCGACGAGGATGAATTCTGGGAAGCCGATGAGGAAGTAGAGGACAGCGAAGAAGTTGACCTCGCTGCACTGGACCTGAAAAAAGGGGACGTCATCCACTACTTGTACGACTTTGGCGACAACTGGGAACACCGAATCGTCGTGGAAGAGGTGCTCGAAGAAACGACGCTCACCCCCGTGTGCAAGGCCGGGGCCCGCAACTGCCCCCCGGAAGATGTGGGCGGTATCTTCGGCTATATCCACCTGCTGGAAGTGCTGCGCGATCCCAAACACCCGGAGTATGCCGAGTTCACCGAGTGGATTGACGAAGATTACGACGCAGAAGAATTCGAACTCGAGGAGACCAACGAAATCCTGGAAGAGTTCGACGAGTGGCGCCAAAATATCATGGACGAAGAGGAATAGGCCTGCGGCCAGGGTGGGAACGCAAATGGGGTCCTGGCTCTTTGCCGTTCCCCTCGCCCCAGCCTTCAGACAGAACCCCGGATTTCCAGGATGATGTCGTCCAACTCATCAAAAGACTTGAACCCCGTCTTTTCTTCATCTCCGCCCCTCAGGCAGAACCCCCTGGGGGACAGCCACTTCACCATCTCTCCGTACTCGTGCGGGAGGGCATCTATGGCGATGAAGACAGGATAGGTCGCGCAGCATTGCTGTACCCACGACAGAGGCCAGAAGCGGGAGCTCAGCAGGTCCTGCCAACTCACCCGGTTTTTCCATGCGTTGAGGATGAAAGCATCCGATACCGCCGAAAAAGTCTGGAGTTGCGCTTCTATATGTGCTGTGCTATCGTCGGGGGAGAGTACGATTTCCTTAAAAACAGGGATAAAGCCCTCGATTTCCCGCAAGGTTTCCACGGGGGTGGCCATGTCGGCTACGATGGCCTCCAGCTTCAGTTCAGAGGCGATCAGCCGGATGTCGATGGCATCCTGTAGCCCAAATGTACCGGCCATTGCCGGGCCTTGCACCCATTCCGCCATGGCAGCTATTTGAACCGGCGGGACAAAGTCCGAAGCGGCAGGGTCACATCCGAAGACCAGCCAATCGGCTTCCCATGCGGCGAAGTAACGGGCATCCGTCAGGTTTTGGATGCTACAGGCTAAAATTTGTAGAGTGTTCACGCAGAATAGATTTTGTTAGACTTGTTGCGAGGGGGATCATCGCAACAAGCCTATTATCTGCAAAGATAGTAAGCATGGATGAGCCAACCTACTACGAACGCGTATATGCCGTTGTGCGGCAAATCCCGGCGGGGAGGGTGAGTACCTATGGCGCCATTGCCGACTTTCTGGCCCTTGGTTCGGCCCGTATGGTCGGTTGGGCATTGCACCAGAGCCGCTTCCCCGACGGCCTTCCGGCGCACCGCGTCGTGAACCGGAAGGGGGAGCTCAGCGGGCGCAACGCGTTCCCTTCTCCCACCTTCATGCAGGAAATGCTCGAACAGGAAGGGGTGGCCGTCGAGGAGTACCGCGTGCTGGGGTTCGAAGAGCGCTTCTGGCATCCCGGGGATGTGTAAAAACCTCATAGCCACCGTTTACAGCCAGTCTGCCAATGCTAAAGACCCCCTTTTAGCCCCTGCTTTTCCCTTCTTTTGTTAAATATAGGTACCCCTTCCCAAAATTGTACCGGGGTAAACAATAAGCGGCTATTTTGGATAGTTAAATGGTTGTTTAGTTCACCGGCTTGCAACCCCGGGCACCCTCCGCGTCCCGAACCAAGCCTAACCAAAAGTCATGCTATGGATAGAACCTGTACACCAAACTCCCTCGTAAAATTCATGTACCATGAAACGAGTGCCGCTGAGAGCCAAATGGTACGCGAAGCCATTGAGGACGACCTCCTCCTTCGGGAAGAGTTCAGCCGCTTGCAGTGGGCTTACCGCCAACTGCCCCGGGTGCGCTTCAACGCATCCCCCAAAGCGCTGCAGGCCGTATTGCAGTACAGCCGCCTCGCTCTGGAAAACCAATTCTAAACGGAGGCTTGTGTAAAAAGCCCCGGGTCTGAAATCCCCCGTGCGAACCCCTTCGCCGGGGGATTTCGGTTTTCAGTAGACTTGCGCGGGGTCAGCGAGGTGGGAAAAAAGAGTCCTTTTTGATTCCTCGATCATCCCCCGCGCAACCAGTCTGGTCTATTCCCTTCAGAACAAGTCTTTTTTCATAAAAGTCAAACAAATATTTGTAGATAAAAAACAAATGTTTTATTTTTGAGGCATTGAAAAAACTTTTTGTTTTTCAGGATAACGTATATTTCAACAATTCAAGAAATTAGCCACATGTCGCAACTTGATAAGGAAGCCAAACTGAAAGCGCTGCAAGGTACCATTGACCGCCTCGAAAAGACCTACGGGAAAGGAACCATCATGCGCCTGGGGGACAAGAACATCATGAATGTAGAAGTCATCCCTACCGGAAGCCTGGGCTTGGACATCGCCCTGGGCATTGACGGCCTACCCAAAGGCAGGGTCATCGAAATCTACGGGCCGGAATCCTCCGGTAAGACGACCCTCGCCATACATGCCATTGCAGAAGCGCAAAAACAGGGAGGCATCGCAGCGTTTATCGATGCCGAACACGCCTTCGACCGCATCTATGCCGGCGCACTGGGCGTAGATACTGAAAACCTCCTTATCTCCCAGCCCGATAACGGTGAACAGGCGCTGGAAATCGCCGAAAACCTCATCCGCTCTGGTGCCATTGATATCATCGTGATCGACTCGGTCGCCGCACTGGTGCCCAAAAGCGAAATCGAGGGTGAAATGGGCGACTCCAAAGTAGGCCTCCAGGCACGCCTCATGTCCCAGGCTATGCGTAAACTCACTGCTTCCATCGGCCGCACCAATTGCTGCTGTATCTTTATCAACCAGTTGCGCGAAAAAATTGGTGTGATGTTCGGCAACCCGGAAACGACGACCGGGGGCAACGCCCTCAAGTTTTACGCCTCTATTCGACTCGATATCCGCAAATCGGGTGCCGCCATCAAGGATAAAGAGGGCAACGTAGTCGGTAACCAGGTCAAGGTGAAGGTGGTCAAAAATAAATTAGCCCCTCCCTTCCGGGTGGCTTCTTTCGATATTGTCTTCGGCCAAGGGGTATCCAAAAGCGGGGAAATCGTAGACTTGGGCTCAGACCAGGATATCATCCAGAAAAGTGGTGCCTGGTACAGCTACAACGGTGCCAAAATCGCCCAAGGACGGGAAGCTGCCAAACAGTTCCTGGAAGACAATCCCGAGGTGGCTCTGGAAATCGAAAAGAAAATCAAAGAGAAAATCTCGAGCAATAGCGACGGCCTCCGCACGAAAGCTGCAGTCGAAGAGGCTGACTTGGGTATTGACGTGGATTAGACTTGTTGCAAGGGGTCAGTGAGGAAAAAAAGCCTTTTTGACCCCTTGATTGTCCTCCTTGCAACAAGGTGGTCCATCCAACCTCTTCGCTACAAGCCTGTGCCCGGTATTTCCCAGAGGGTCGGAAACAACTCGTTGTGACCCTGTGGGAAAGTACTGGGCACAGGCTTACTTTTTCCACTCGAAGCTCTGTATCAGCCGATCCACGTCGGTGCGTACAAAGGCATACAGAGGGGCCAAAGAGTCCGGGTTGATGGTAGTATTGAAATACAGGGCCCCCCGAAAGAAGTGCCTGCGCTCATCGGTCAAAAAAAACTGAAAGGGTGTGGCAGAAGGCCCATCCATGGAAAACATCAGCCCACGGATATCTGCCCCTATTTGAATGGGGGTTTCTTCTATATAGTTCGCCCGCTTGTTGTGCCAGTCGGCGAGATTAAAGGCATCTGCCTTGAGGGCCTCAAGGGAGCTGCCCGGGTCAATGGGATAATAGCTACAGTACAGGCGGCAGTCAAACTCGGGTATATACAAATCGAACCAGCAGGGAGCCTGGGCTGTATCGCTCACGATACGGGCATACGACGGGTATTCAAACGCAAAGGGACAGCCCGCCACCGAATAAGACTGGGGGCTGCGCTCCGGGAAATGAATTCTTGGATAGGCGCGTGGCTTTGGCAACGGCGGATCCTGCTTGCAGGAGGAGGCCATGAGCGCACACAAAAGGACGGCGGGAAAAAGCAGTACACGGCTCATATATATCGTTTGGGTACTCGGGGAAAACGCGTTTTGCGAAAAAAAAGTACGGCTGGGGCGATTCAGCCTTATTCATAGAGGCACTGCTTTTCCCGGCGGGCTGCCTTAGCGGCTGTCCGTCTGAAAAAGCAGTGCTCCACGCTTGGCTTTCTGGGCAGGTGGGTTTTTAGAACGGCAGGTCGTCCGGGTCTGCAGGCGCGTTCGTGTCGTCGTGCGGGGGCGCGCTTTGGAGCCCGGCAGCCGGTGCCGTGCCGGGCTGGGTCTTGCGATCCAGCATGCGGTAATAGCTGCCCACCACCTCGGTCGTACGGCGCGGGTTGCCCTCTGCATCTTGCCAGGAACGGTGGGTGAGCTTGCCTTCGAGGTAGATGGTGGAGCCTTTTTTGAGGTATTGTTCCGCGCGCTCGGCAAGGTTGCGCCATACCACAATGTCGTGCCATTCTGTTTGTTCCTGCCACTGCCCGTCCTTGTCTTTGTAGCTCTCAGAAGTAGCGAGCGAGAACTTGGCTACGACTGCGCCACTTTCCAGGCGCCGGACCTCGGGGTCTTTCCCCAGGTTCCCAATCAGGATCACGCGATTAACCATGGTTGAGTTGTTTAGATGGTGAATAATTCTGCTGCAAGATAAGCCTAAAAAATGGACATGCCTATACCCGAAAATACACCGAATGTTCCTGTCAAAAAGGGGGATAAAACAACTAGAATACAAAATAATCTATTGTTTTTCAATAAATTATGTTTTTAGATAGCAAAATTTCAGAATAGATTCAGGGATGGAGTTTTTTCCTCTAAATACCAGCGGAGGGTGCGTGGGAAAGCGAGATCGGGCAATGCCGCGCGCGGGATGCGTTCCAGGGGTCGCGCATGGGGGCCTTCGAGAGGACGGGAGAGCGGTATGACCCAAAACCGGGCGTTTATGACCTGGTGGCTCAGCGTCTGGCGATAGATGCCGGAAGGGGTGGGCAAGCCGTTTTGCTTTGCAGGTGGGTTTTCGAGGAGCAGGGGCATTTGTAGGAGTTCGCTGGTATCCAGGTCAGGCGATTCGGTTTCCAGGAGGGGGAACTCATACAGGCCCGCCCAGATATCGGACTGCCCCCGCTTTTGTACCCAGGTCTCTGTACCATACACGAAAACCAGATAATGGAAAAAGCGGTTTGTACGGGGCTGCTTTGGCTTTTTTCGGGGCAGGTCCTGTACCACCCCCTTTTGGAAAGCTACACAACGTTCTGAGAAAGGGCAAGTGGGACAGGCGGGCAGCCGGGGTACGCACTGCAGCGCCCCGAAGTCCATCATAGCCTGGTTGAAGGCAGCGGGCTGTGCAGGATCGAACAACTGCCCGGCGAGTTCCCGGATTTGTTTTTTGCCCTCGGGGCTGTCCACCAGGGTTTCAACCCCCGCCACCCGGGAAATAATGCGTTCTACGTTCCCATCCACCACGGGATGCGGCAGTCCATAGGCGAAGGAGGCAATGGCAGCGGCCGTATAGGGGCCGATGCCGGGAAGGGCGAGCAACCCTTCGTACGTATCGGGAAATACACCGCCCTGATGCTCCAGAACGACGCGGGCGGTACGCATCATGTTCCTGGCCCGGGAGTAATAGCCCAGGCCTTCCCAACACTTGAGCACAGCTTCTTCCGACGCCAGCGCCAGTGCCCGTACGTCGGGGAACTGTGCCAAAAAGCGTTGGTAATAAGAAAGACCCTGTACCACACGGGTCTGCTGAAGGATGACTTCAGAAACCCAGATACGGTAAGGGTCTTTTTCTCCTACCCAAGGCATGGGGCGCTGTACTGCTCCGTGCCAGGTGTACAAAGCTTCCCGGAAAAATTCAGGCAAACCGGGAGAGTTGAATAGATACATGCAGAAACGTACACTTAATTTTGCGAGGGGTTGGCGGGGAACTTTCGTTCCATACCCGGCACGAGCCTACTCGTCCCCTTCTTCCAGGGTCAGTTGCCCGTAGCGGGCGTGGATATTTTCCTTGAGTTCTTTGCGGGCGAAGAAGATACGGCTCTTCACGGTGCCCAGTGGTAGATCGAGGTGGTCGGCAATTTCCTGGTACTTATAGCCCTGGTAGTGCATCATGAAAGGTATGCGGATGCTGTCGTCCAGATTTTCGATCATTTCCGTCAGCTCGTCTATCATGATGTTGGACTCCGCGCTGTTGGAGATCAGGACATCGCCCGAGTTGATAAAGAACAAGTTATCCGTAGAATCGATGATGGTGTTGGCTTTGGTTTTCTTGCGGTAGTTGTTGATGAAGATGTTCTTCATGATGGTGAACAGCCATGCTTTGAAGTTGGTGCCAGCCCGGAACTTGTCCATGTTGGTCATAGCGCGGTAGGCGGTTTCCTGGTACAAGTCCTTGGCATCCTCGGGGTTTTTGGTGAGGTTGTAGGCGAAGGAGTTCAGCAGGGCGGTCATTTGGTGGAACCTGGCTTCGAATTCTAATTGCGACATGACTCTATTTTTTTGTGTAAGGTTAAGGCTAAACACTGTGTGTTTTTGTTGAATCAAAGATAGGATTGTGTTAAACAAAAGTGAAATTTTTGAGCGGTTTATTTTTTCAAGAAATGATTTTTTCAAAAAATATTTATCATAATAAATTGATAAACATATAACTGAGTTAAAAAATATTTTTTTAAACAGTATCAAATTTTCAGAAAAAAATGAAAATTTGAATAAAGAAGCATGGCTGCGGGTTTCCGAAAAGAACAATACCTTTGCGGCAACAAAAAGTACATGCAAACAGAAACCACCTCGCGCTTGCGGATATATGCTGCTTTCGCAGCGATATACTTTATCTGGGGCTCTACGTACATAGCGAGTTATTACGCGATACAGGATATCCCCGCCTTTCTCATGTCTGGAATACGCTTTTCGGTTGCCGGAGGGACTTTATTTTTGTTTTCCCTGCTGCAGGGTAAGCCCTGGCCCACCTGGATACAGTGGAAGCATGGGATATTCACGGGGTTCACCTTCCTGGCCCTGGGCATCAGCCCTGTCGCCTGGGCAGTGAACTACATAGATACAGGCTTGGCAGCCCTTTTGGTGTCTTTTGTACCCCTGGCTGTCGTACTGCTGGTCTGGCTGCGCCATGGCCGCCGCCCCGGCGTCGGAAGTTCCATCGGAGTACTGCTGGGTATAGTGGGTATGGGCGTCCTGGTAGGACAGCCGCATATCGAGCATACGGTACAGACCTGGATAGCCATCGCTGCAGTATTGTTTGCCGTATTGTGCTGGGCGGCGACCTCTGTCTATATTTCCGCCTTCACGCTGCCGGAATCGAGGCTGCAGACTTCGGGCGTACAGATGCTCGGTGCGGGGCTGAGCCTGTTGCTGTTCGCGTTCCTCGTTGGAGAGGGGGCCTCGTTCTCCCCTGCCCAAGTATCGCTGCGGGCCTGGTTGTCGCTCGGATATTTGATTTTCGGAGGCTCCATGCTGGCTTTTTCCTCCTTCAACTACTTGCTGTCAAAGGTTCCGCCGGAACAAGTGTCCACCTCCAATTACGTGAACCCCGTGGTGGCGCTTGCGTTGGGGTGGGCTATCAAAGGGGAAAAAATCAGCACCCAATCCCTGTTGGCTGCCCTGCTGCTGCTGAGCGGTGTATTTTTCATCAGCTCCCGCTTTGTGCGCGGACGTTCCTGATGGAGCGCTATCTCTACCCCTGCCAACCGCCCCTGCCTGCCGCCAACAGGTAATCCTCCCCGAACACCCGTTCGAGTTGCGCGAGCAGGAAGTCGGCCTCCCGGCGGGCAAATACTATGGGCGGCTTGATTTTAAGTACATTGTGATAGGGGCCGTCGGTACTCATGAGTACGCCGAGCTCACACATTCGGTTGGCAAGGTAGGATGCTGCCCCCGGAGCCGGACGAAGGGTCTCGCGATCGTGTACGAGTTCAAAGCCTAAAAATAAACCGGGTCCCCGCACATCGCCAATGACGGGAAATCTGGACTGTAGCTCCCGGAGTCCGGCAGACAGGTACTCCCCGGTTTCGAGGGCGTTTTGTTGCAGGCGCTCTTCTTGTATGACGCGCAGTACTTCCCGGCCTATGGCACAGGAGACGGGGTTGCCGCCAAAGGTGTTGAAATACTCCATCCCATTATGAAAAGCATCGGCTATGGCGCGGGTCGTAGCGACGGCAGCCAGGGGATGGCCATTTCCGATGGGTTTGCCCATGGTGACGATATCCGGCACGACGCCCTGGCTTTGGAAAGCCCAGAAGTGGGTACCTGCCCGTCCGAATCCGGTTTGTACCTCATCGGCAATACAGACGCCTCCCGCGCTGCGCACGAGTCGGTAGTGGGCATCCAGATAGCCCGGGGGCAGAACGACCTGTCCGCCGCAACTGATGACGGATTCGCACAAAAAGGCAGCAGGCCCTTTCCCCAAGCGCTGCAAGTTCCCGATGACTTCTGCGGTATGGGCAGCATACTGCCCGGCAGCATCGGCATCAGCATAGCGGTATCTGCCCCGGTATCCGTCTGGGATAGGCAACACATGGATGTGCGGAGCTGCTCCCTTACCGCCCGGGCCGTCAAACTTATACGAGCTGACCTCTACGCAGGCATTGGTATTTCCGTGGTAGCCAACTTCCACGACGAGCATATCTTGTTGGCTGGTATAGGTTTTGGCGAGACGCAGGGCGAGTTCGTTGGCTTCGCTGCCCGAGTTCACGAAAAAGAGTACCTCGAGGGGCGGTGGCAGGGTGGCCAGAAGCTCTTCGGCAAAGGCTACGATTTCCTGGTGCAGATAGCGCGTATTCGTGTTCAGGACAGCCATCTGCTGCTGCCCGGCGCGTACTACGCGGGGGTGTTCGTGCCCCACATGTGCGACGTTATTCACGGTATCCAGGTAGCGCCGCCCGCTCGTATCGAATAGATAGGCACCAAACCCCTGTACGATGTGCAGCGGCTTGCGGTACGAGATGCTCAGGTTGGCCGGTAGGTGCTGCCTGCGGCCTTGCAGGATGGCGTCGGGCGTAGCCCTGATCGCCGGAGGAGAAGGGTGGCCGCTCAAGAGCAACCAGGGGTCGGGGCAGATGGAAAGCCATACCTCTCGTTGTTCTGGAAGGGCCACTCCCGGGAAGTCTCCCTCCTTGCCCAGCGTATCGAGGATGACCTGAAAATGGAGGTGGGGAGGCCAGTTCCCGTTGCCCGGCATAGCGCCGATGCGGCAGAACGCCTGTCCGGCAGCGATTGCCTGCCCGGGCGATACAGATTCCAGAGAGGCCTCGTCGAGATGCCCGTAGAGGGTGTAAAAACGCAGCCCGGGTGCAGGGTTGTGCTCGAGCAGTATAGTGGGGCCGTAGTCGCGGTCGCCGAAGTTGTTGGCAAAGCTATGGACCACCCCGGCCAGGGGGGCAAAAACGGGCGTTCCCGGCGGCATAAACACATCGAGGCCGATGTGGACGCTGCGCCATTGCGGGCCCTGATTGCCGGTTTGGGCAAAGGCATCGCTGGTGTAGAGGGCGCGCGTTTCGTCGTATCGGCCCAGTGCGATATCGGCGCCGGCATCCTCCATGGTGCGGCGGATGCTGCGCTCCATCCGCTGCGCGTCGCGTACATTTTCCATATTGCCCAGTTCCAGGCTGCCCACGCCCAGGTCGAGCCAGCGCACTGCAGATGCCGATAAATCGCCGGGCACGAGGGATGTCGGGCCACAAGGATGGGCGCTTGCCCAGGCGGCAAAGTCGCGGTATGTAGGGCAGGGGGTAAGTCCGCAGGCATGGCGGAAGCAATAGCGGGCCAGGGCCGAAGGGATAGCTTGCCAGCGCAGCATCAGCTCCCAGGCTGGCCGGTCGCTGATTTGCAGGTATTCGTTTTCGGGTTCTTCCTCTATGTTTATAGCCGAGCAGGTGACGCTGATCAGCAAGCGGGCACCGACCAGGGCGTAGAGGGCATCGAGCTCGGCTTCCTGTAGGGGGTAAACGCGGTGGTAACCTTTCAACAGAGAAACCGCTGCCTGCAAGGGGTCGGGTTTGTGCATAGCCGAATAGGCGATGCCGATGGCCAGTTCGTTCACGGTATGTGTGAAAACCATATCGCCAAAGTCAATGACGCCCGGTGCATCGGGGTGTAGATGATTCTCGTTGATCAGTACATTGTAGTCGTTGGCGTCGTTATAGTTGATACCTTGGCGCAGTTTGGGGAAGAGCGGCACGGCTTCCCGTTCGAAACATTCCAAGTACCAGAGGGCCAGCTTTTGGCGATGCGGGTCGGCGATGCGGGTGATATGGTCTTTGGTCCACGCCGCCTGGGCGGGATCCCACTTGATGAAGCGTTGAGCAGCCGGGTGCTCGAACGACGAGAAGGCTTTCGACAGTTTGCCGAGTAGGCTACCTACCCGTTCGAGCAACTCCGGTGTGTGTGGGTTTACATGGGCGAGGCAGCGCCCCGGCACCCACTCCAACAGGCGGACATAGCGGGTACTGCCGTTTTGATCGCGGATGTGTACTATCTCTGCCCCGGTCCGATCGGGGAGTACCACGGGCACGTCCAGCCCGGTTCCCTGTGCCGCCAGATGCCCGATGGCGGCATTTTGCATGTCCAGGTTTTCTATGGAAGCCCCCGGATGCGCTATTTTAAAGGTATAGGACTTTCCGGAGCGCTCCTCCAGGCGGAAATTCAGGTCGATTTCGCCGGGCAGTTGGGTGGCGGATGCTTCTAATCCATAGAGGGTGCGGGCAAGGTGCTCGATATCGTTTAAGGTAAACATAGTCTATAACTCAGTTTGTTTTTCACGTTTCTCCTGTATGTCTGATTTTGAAAATTACATTTTTAACAAAATATTATTTTTTAAACAAACATACCTCATCGAATTTAAGGCCAATTTTGTAAGCTATTTCCCGGCTGCCGAAAATACCCAATTAGGCCAAGGAAAGGAAAGGCCGGGGCTTTATTTATTTAAAAAGGTGGAAAATGCGCAAAATTGCGGTACTTCTAGTGGGCTGTCTGGCCGTTGCGGAACTCTTTTCTCAAATTCCAGCCTTTCCGGGGGCAGAAGGTTTTGGAGCGCTGACCACTACCGGCGGCCGGGGCGGATCGGTGTACTATGTCACCAATCTCAACTGCTCCGGTCCGGGCTCCTTACACTACGGCCTAAACCAGCAGGGAGCCCGATATATCGTATTTGCCGTGAGCGGTATCATAGATTGTGCAGCGGAAATCGTATGGGGCGATTGCTATATTGCAGGCCAGACTTCCCCGGGCGGCATCATCGTGCGCGGGATTTTGCTGGACGACTTCTACGAGCCTGCCGGGAAGGCGCGCAACGTCATCATCCGCCACCTGAACTCGCGGCCCGGGCGGGTAGAGACGCGGCCCGGGCAAGGCTGGGTACTCGACGACGCCCTGCGCATTGACGGCGCCCGCGATATTGTGATTGACCATTGTTCTTTCGCCAATGCCATAGACGAGTGCGTGCAGCTTTCCCGCAGTTCGCGCGTCACCCTATCCAACTGCATGCTCTCGGAAACCCTGGGCTACCACTACGACCTGGGCGGGATGCTGATCAACTATTCCACTGCCGAATACCCCAAGGACAGCGTCTCCATACACCACAACCTCTGGAACCGGATAGGGGGCCGCATGCCGGAGATCTCCTGCGAAGAATCCGGCGAGCGTCCCGGCGACCAGACCTGCCTGACCCGCCCTTTCCGCCTGGAGTACTCCAACAACCTGCTTTGGGACATGCCCATTCAGGTATATTACGACCGGGGCTTCAACAGCTCCAACGATTCCTACCACGATGTGCGCGCCAATTTTATCGGAAACCACGCCGTAGGGAGGAATGCCTACTGTGGCCCCCTGTTCAATGCTGCGCTGCTCGGCAACAGCGACAACCAGCTCTTTGCCTCCGACAACACCATGGCCCGTTTTACCTCGTACTCAGATTATCAGTTGTTCAACTGCTGTAACGACTTTTGCCAATATGCGCCCAATACGGATTTTGGCACTGCACAACGTCTGGGGCAGCGGCATGCATATCCGTCTGTCACCTATACCAACTCCCGGCAGTTGCGCGAATACATGCTCGCTCAGGTAGGTGCTTTCAACGCCCACAGCAGCGGCAAACGAGACCCCATGAACCGGCGGCTGCTCACCGCCCTGCGCAACAACGCCCTTGATCCGCAACCGGTCAACGGCACAGATTACTACAACGACGCCTTCACCCTGGATTTCACGACTGCGCCCACAGCCCCCACCGACACCGACCTCGACGGTATGCCGGATTCCTGGGAAACGGCGCGGGGCCTGAACCCCAACGTACAAGACCACAACGGCACGCAGTTGTCGGTATCCATAACGGGCGTCGCCGGCTATACCAACCTGGAATGCTATCTGCACCTGTTGTCGGAGTCACTGCTCTCGGCCCAGGTGGCCAGTCCTCCCGCCCTGGCCTCCTTCTCGCCTTCTTCCGGGGGGGTGGGGACGGCGGTACTCATCAAAGGCACAAACCTCTCAGGAGCCACCGCCGTGCGCTTTGGCGGAACAGCGGCCGCTTCCTTTTCCGTCGTGGACTCTGCGACTATTACAGCGGTGGTCGGTGCGGGGGCGAGCGGTTCTGTATCGGTGGTGACCCCTGCCGGGACTGCCTCGCTGGCCGGCTTCACCTTTATTCCTTCTCCGGTTCCGACTCTCAGTTCCTTTGCCCCCACATCCGCGCGAAAAGGGCAATCGGTAACCATCCGGGGCACGAACCTCAGCGGAGCCACCGCGGTGCGCTTTGGAGCAGTGGCAGCAGCGTCTTTTGCGATTACAGACGCCACTACGATCGTCGCAGTAGTAGGCGAGGGGGCGACGGGCAGTATTTCCGTGACCACGCCGGCGGGGACGGCTACGCTGGCCGGCTTTACCTGGCTGGCTGCAGCGGTGCCTGCCATCACGTCTTTTTCACCTGCATCTGCTTCCTCGAGCCAGGACGTCAGCATCAGCGGGACAAACTTTACGGGGGCTACTGCGGTGCGCTTTGGAGGGGTAGCAGCAGCCTCCTTTACCGTGCACAGCGCCACCAGTATAACGGCGAGACCGGGAGCGGGGGCCAGTGGCCAAATTTCTGTGACCACGCCGGGCGGTACGGCCTCGCGAAGCGGATTTACCTACCTTTCGACCGGGGTGCCGCTCATCAGTGGATTTTCGCCGACATCGGCGCGCCAGGGGCGTGCGGTACTCATTACGGGCAGCAACTTCACGGGAGTCAGCGCGGTGCGCTTTGGCGGCACGCCGGCTGCCTCCTTTGTCGTCCTGGGAGCTACTACCCTTGCCGCCGTGGTTGGCGCGGGCACCTCCGGTAACGTCGAGGTGACGACTTCTGCCGGCACGGCCTCCCTGCCTGGGTTCACCTTTTTGAATATCGGGGCTCCGGTCGTGAGCAGTTTTTCCCCCCTCTCGGCCACTACGGGCCAGCAGGTCAGCATCAGCGGTACCAATTTTACGGGTGCTACCGCGGTGCGCTTTGGGAGTGCGGTAGCGGCCTCCTTCAGGGTGGTTAGCCCGACCAGTATTCTCGCTGTCGTAGGTTCCGGGAGCAGCGGCAGTATTTCGGTCACTACTCCTGGAGGTTCTGCTTCCCTGGCGGGATTCACCTTCACGACGCCCCCGGCACCGACGATAAGTGCGTTCTCACCGGCATCAGCCCAACAGGGGCGTTTGGTTCAGATTACGGGTACGAATTTTACGGGGGCTACGGCGGTGCGTTTTGGGGGCATTGCCGCCGCTTCATTTGTCGTGAACTCCGCCACCCTGATCACCGCCGTAGTCGGTACGGGAGCGACGGGCAGTGTATCGGTCACCACAGCAGGGGGTACGGCTACTCTGGGCGGATTCACATTTACTACGAACCCCGCCCCTACCATCACTTCCTTTTTTCCTAATACAGCGCAAGCGGGGCAGGCGGTGCTCATCAAAGGTGCCCGCTTCTCCGGAAGGGTTACGGTTCGCTTTGGAGGGATGGCTGCCCGTTCTGCGACGGTTTTTGACTCTACTACGGTGGTAGCTGTGGTGGGTTCGGGGGCTAGTGGCAGCGTATCGCTCAGTACTGCGGCGGGTACAGCTGTGCTGGAGGGGTTCACCTTTCTGTCGGAGCCTGTGCAGCAGCCCGGTACCGCGTTGCGCGCCGACAGCGCGACCTTGCCGGAGCGGGCGACCAAACCTGCCGCCCCTGTGCGCCTTTCAGGGATATCCGAGCGCCGCGTTGGCGGGGGTAGTTTTCTGGCATATCCCAACCCCACGGAGGGTATCCTCTACTTGCAAGTCCGATTCGACGAAGCCACCCTGGGCGGCTACATCCGATTGTCGGATAGCTTTGGGCGGGAGTTGCGACGCCTTGGACGGGTAGCTTCGGGCACCTGCGAACTTGACCTGCGGGGCATAGCATCCGGGTGGTATTGCGTATCTCTGTTTGACGAGGCGGGGCGCTTGCTGGATTTGCAGCGCGTCGTGTTGCGCTGAGTCAGAAAGGCCCCGTTGGGCCTTAATCGAATAAAGAGCCCTGTTCAGCGCCCTCTACGTCGAATACTATGGAGTCGCCAGGGTGCAGAGACGCTTCAGCAGAAGGCGCATCCTCGGGATTAATTTCCTCGATATCGCCCAGTTTTTGGTCGCTGAGTTTGTTGCCGAGGGCTTTCCAGCCTTTCACCTCTATGAACGAAGCCAGGTTGGCTTCCCCGCCGATTTTTTTGTTGCGCACCTTCATCGTGTATCGGATACAGGGCTCTTCCAGTACTGAGGCGAAGAGGAGGCGCGAATCCTTGTGGTCGCTGAGGTAGGAGAATCGTTGGTTTGGGGTAGTCGTTTCGATATGAAAGCGCTTGACCAGGGTCCAGCCCTTGGCCCCTTCGTAGTGTACGGCGCTGACCACGATTTCCGGTTTGAATTTCCCGATGAAGAGCAGTTCGTCTGGGTTAAAGCGGCGGGTCTGGTCCAGTTCGGCCAGTTCGTAGCTTCCGTCTTTGTAGAGTAGGAGGATGGTATCGCCGGTATCGAAGGCACCGAGGAATCGGCCGCGTTCGTCGGTATTCAGTTTGCCGCTCACGTCGTCCATCCAGATTTGGAGGGCGCCGAGGGTAGATTTGCCGACGGCTTTCCGGGTCACTTTCCGCACGGGGAATCGGCTGACGATATTGCCCTGTGAGCTACGGCCTTTTATGGCCAGTTCCCCGAAGTCGAAGTCGAACAGTTTTTTCTTAGCGCGGCAATTCTGGGTGAGTTGGATTTGCACCACTTCCGCTTCCCCGTTGGAGTTTGCGGAGAAGTATAGCAATTTGGAGCCTTTTTCTCCGGTAGTGAGGTCATATTCCCGGTCGCGGGTGATGGCGGTCACATTGAAGCGTTTGGCGTAATAGCGCCCGCTGGCCCCATCGAGGTGGATGAGGTTGTAGGTGGTCCGTTCATCCGCTTTTTTCCAGACGGCGACGTGGATGAGGTCCTTTCCCACGAACGTTTTGTCGGCGATGCGGGTGACGAGAAACTTGCCGTCGGCGCGGAAGACGATGATATCGTCTATATCGGAGCAATCGCAGACGAATTCGTCTTTTTTCATACCCATCCCGACGAAGCCATCGGCCCGGTTGACGTATAGTTTGGCGTTATTGGCGACTACCTCGGTAGCTTGGATGGCGTCGAGGGTTTTGATTTTCGTTTTGCGTTCCCGTCCGGCTCCGTATTTTTCGAGGAGGCGGCGGAAGTAGGCGATGGCATAGTCTGTGAGGTGTTCCAGGTCGTAGCGCACTTGTTGCAACTCCTCTTCGAGGGCGGCGATGTATTCATCCGCTTTAAAGGAGTTGTATTTTGAGATGCGTTTTATTTTGATTTCGGTGAGGTGGGCGATATCGTCCCGGGTGATATCGCGCATGAGGCGCAGGCGGGGATCTCCGGGTTCCGGGTTGTCGGAGGGGCAGGCGACGTAGCGGCGCAATTCGCGGTCGATTACGTCGAGCACTTCTTCCCAGGATTCGCAGGCTTCGATATCGTGGTAGATGCGTTTTTCGATAAATATTTTCTCGAGGCTGGCGAGGTGCCATTTTTCGAGAAGTTCATGTTGGCGGATTTCCAGTTCACGGCGCAGCAGTTCGCGGGTTTGGAACGTGCATTTTTCCAGTATTTCCTCTACGGAGAGGAAGTGGGGTTTTTCCTCAATGATGACGCAGGCGTTGGGGGAGATAGAGACCTCGCAATCGGAGAACGCATAGAGGGCGTCCATAGCCACGTCGGGGGAGACGCCGGCGGCCAGTTCGACGAGTACTTCCACCTCCTGTGCGGTATTGTCGGTGACCTGTTTGATTTTGATTTTTCCCTTGTCGTTTGCCTTGATGATGCTTTCGATGAGGGAGGTGGTAGTCACGCCGTAGGGCAGCTCGCGGATGGCGATGAGGTTTTTGTCCAGTTTTTCGAGGCGGGCACGGGCTTTGATGCGCCCACCGCGGCGTCCTTTTTGGTAATCCGCCACGTCAATGATGCCTCCGGTGGGGAAATCGGGGTAAATTTCCACGTGCTTCCCTTCGAGGATTGCGATGGAGGCGAGGATGAGTTCTATGAAGTTGTGGGGGAGGATTTTAGTGGAGAGCCCCACTGCGATTCCTTCTGCCCCCTGTGCGAGGAGCAGTGGGAACTTCATAGGCAGGGTGAGCGGTTCGCGTTTGCGGCCGTCGTAGGAGAGCTGCCATTCAGTGGTCTGAGGGTTAAAGGCCACTTCGAGGGCGAAGCGGGTGAGGCGCGCCTCGATATAGCGGGGTGCGGCGGCACTATCGCCGGTGAGGATATTCCCCCAGTTGCCCTGGGTATCTATCAGCAAGTCTTTTTGGCCGAGATTGACCAGGGCATCGCCTATGGCAGCGTCGCCGTGCGGGTGGTACTGCATGGTCTGCCCGATGATATTTGCTACTTTGTGGTAGCGGCCATCGTCCATTTCCTTCATCGCGTGCAGGATACGGCGCTGTACCGGTTTTAGCCCGTCCTCTATGGCCGGGACGGCGCGTTCCAGGATGACGTAGGAGGCATAGTCCAGGAAGTAATCCTGGTACATCCCCTGGAGAGGGAGGAGGCCGTCAGTTTCTTGGTGGTGTACTTCGCTCATACGGAGAGCTGTTCTTTATTTGCCCCAAATATCTAAAATAAAATTTATTCCATAGATTTTTCATAAAACATTTTATTTTAAAAAAAATCACAAGCCGGTATAAGACTTGCTTTTTCCAAAAAAAGTATTTAGATTTATGACTTTACGGGGAAAAGAGGATTTGCCCCTCCGACAGGCTTGTTGCAAGGGGTGCGAAAGGGAAAAAAGGGACTCTTTTTTACCACCTCTATAATTCCCCCTGCGAGTAACGCCAAGCGCTATGGATTTTGTATTGCCGCTACGGTTCGAGGAAGAAGACCTGATCCGCGCCCTGGTACGTCAGGAGCGGTGGGCACAGAAGGCGCTGTATGAAGAGTACTACAGCCGCATGATGGTGGTCTGTATGCGCTATTCGAATAACGAAGAAGACGCCTTGGACATCCTCCACGAAGCGTTTATAAAGGTATTCCAACACATAGATCGCTATCAGTCGGGCACCGTTTTGTCTGCCTGGATACGCCGTATCATCGTGAATACTGCCATAGACTACTACCGCAAGAGCATACGGCGCAGAACGGAAGAGATAGACCAGGCGGCTCAGCTAAGCAATGGAGATGCCGATGCCATCAGCCAGTGCAGCGAGCAGGAAATCCTCGACGCCATACAGGAGTTGACGCCCTCCTATCGCGCTACGTTCAACCTTTATGTGATTGAAGGGTACTCCCACAAAGAAATTGCCGACCTGCTGGACATTACGGAAAGTACGTCCCGCTCCAACCTGGTGAAGGCCCGGTTGAAACTGAAAGAAATACTGACAAGCAGAATGCGCCCCCATGGAAGCGAAGAAATTTGACGAGACCATACGACAGAAAGCGGGCGGGATCGCAGCGCCGCCGTTTCAGGCAGCCCACTGGGAGCGCCTCGCCCGTGCATTGGACGATACCCACACAGCCCCCCCTACCGTCCCCGTTGAAGATACGCTGGATCAGAACATCGCCGAAAAACTGAGTCAACTGCGGGCACCCGGTTCATCGGAACAGACCTGGCCGGTCCTGGAGACGCGCCTTTTGGAACACGAGCGCTTGCGCCGCCGCGTCCTGATGTACAAAAGTGCCGAACTGGTGCTGCTGATGCTCCTCCTCTTCAACGCAGTACACTGGTATCCCCGGCTGAAACCTGTACTGTACCAAGAAGAGGTGCCGTACGCTCAACACACCAGTACCCCTAACGAGGCGCCCGCCGCCCCATCACCGTCTGCGGATATGCGGGCTGCCCGCCCTGTACCGCCCGCCCTCACAAACAGAACGGCTCTTGGCACGGGACTGACCCACAGCAGTCACAGCGCGGAGCCCCCCCTCTCTTCCCGGCGCCAATCCGACCCTATCCCCTCCCTGGATGCCCTGGAAGGACGCAAATCATCCGGGTTGAAACCGGCAGAGCTGGCACTGCCCACCGAAACCGGCCACCCACAGGAGATACCTCCCCATGCAGTCGTGGCGCTGCCCGCCATCGCCTCCCTCCAATTCCTCACCGAACCGGAACTCGAGGAGGACGGAGATGCTTTCGAAGCGCCCCCATCGCGGCGTCGGCCCAGGCTCAACGTCGCTATGCTCGGCGGTGCCGACAACAACCGCGTCATGACACCGCCCAATTACCAGTTCCGGCTCAAGGGCTTCGACCGATATACCACCGGGTACGGGGGGGGAGTACTGCTTGGCCTGGAATACGGCCGCATGGAACTTGGCTCGGGCCTGATTTATTCTGCCAAACAATACCAGCCGCTACCGGTCATTTTCGTCAAAGGCAGCAACCAGAAAGGCTTTGTGGCTAATTCTCTGGAAACCATACAGTTGAATTTGGTAAACCTGCCGGTTTACCTGCGTTATGACGTCATTCGGAAGGACAAATGGCGCGCCTATATGACCGGGGGGGCTTCCCTGCAAATTGCACTGGGTGCCAACTACTTTATCTCCCCGCCTATCACGCTGCCCGCCGCAAGCCAAACTCCCGTCGTAGAGGGCGAACTCGAAAAACCCGCTGGTGGCTGGCTCGAGGGAGGATCCTTTAAGGAAAACAGCTATCTTACCGCAAATGTCGGACTGGGACTGGAGCGCTTTGTCTCCGAGCGCTGGAGCGTATTCGCCCAGCCGACCTACCACCAGTCCATCGGCTATTTCGCTAATGGGCTGGGGCCCAACCTGGACCGCATACATACTTTGTCCCTCTGGACCGGCATACGGGTGCGGGTGATTCATTGACGTGGGTGGAGAAGGGAAGCGTTGTACTTTCGGGCGGGCAGCTACACTTCTATAAATGGGGTGCGGGCGGGCGTTTGCTCATTGCCGTACATGGTTTCGAGGGGAACGGAGCCTGGTTTGCACCCATTGGCTCGCGCTTGCCTACCGATACCTGCCTGTATGCCCCCGACCTCCCCTGGCATGGGCAAACGCAATGGCATAAAGCGTCTTTTTCGCCTTCTGATTTCATAGAAATGGTGGATGCGCTCTGCGCCCACGCCGGCGTCGCCGACTATACGGCCCTGGGTTTCAGCCTGGGTGGGCGTTTGTGGATAGGCTGCCTGACCAGCCTCGAGCCCGGTCGGCTGCAAAAGCTGGTCCTGCTCGCGCCCGACGGACTGGCCTCTCGCTGGGAAAGGGTGTTTTCAATGCTGCATACCGTTTTCAGGCACAGCCGGCCGGAGCGCTGGCTGCTGCAGCCTCAATACTTGAATAGGATTGCTGCCGCCCTTCAAAAGAGCGGATTTTTACCCGCATACGCCCTTCGGTTCCTCGAGCGCAACCTGCAGTCGGAAGCAGGGGTACAGCGCCTTTTGAACACCTGGCATATGTCGCGCCGCTTTCCAGCCGGTTTTCCCCGACTGGCAAAAGCGGCACAGACCGCAGGGTTGCCCATCGTAGTGGTCACAGGGCTGAAAGACCCCCTCATCCATGCAGAAAGGATGCAAAGCGGGTGTGCAAAAGCGGGTGTCCTCTGGGTAGCCGTGCCCCACGCCGGGCATGCCCTCCTCCTGCGACCGGAACCATGGATTGAGGTTTTGTGGGAATAACAGACTGGTTGCAA